>JAJBUT010000214.1 GCA_020860185.1 Lachnospiraceae bacterium
CCGCCCCGCATCATCGTCCTCCCGATCGGTGAGAAACTTTAATCATTAACCCCGGTGCAGCATCCGGCTAACGATATGTCAACGGATATTGTCACGACACATTTTGATTATCACGCTATCGATCATAATCTGCTGAAGCTGGATATACTCGGGCACGATGATCCGACCATGATCCGTATGCTGCAGGATCTGACCGGCATCAACCCTCTGGAGATCCCTCTTGACAACCCCGAGGTGATGTCCCTGTTTCAGAATACATCTGCTCTCGGCATCGAACCGGAGGATATCGGCGGATGCCGGCTCGGCGCTCTGGGGATTCCGGAGTTCGGCACGGATTTTGCCATGCAGATGCTTCTGGATACAAAGCCGACGCAGTTTTCCGATCTGGTCCGGATCGCCGGCCTTGCCCACGGTACGGATGTCTGGCTGGGCAATGCGCAGACATTGATTCTGGAGGGAAAGGCGACGATCGCGACTGCGATCTGCACCAGAGATGATATCATGACCTATCTGATCGGAAAAGGTCTGGACTCTGAGGAAGCGTTCAATATCATGGAGAATGTCCGGAAAGGGAAGGTGGCCGGAGGAAAATGCGGCCAGTGGCCGCAATGGAAGCAGGATATGATGGATCACGATGTGCCGGACTGGTACATCTGGTCCTGTGAAAAGATCAAGTACATGTTCCCGAAAGCGCATGCGGCGGCCTATGTCATGATGGCCTGGCGGATCGCTTACTGCAAGGTTTTCTATCCGTTGGCTTATTATGCGGCGTTCTTCAGTATCCGTGCGACGGCCTTTGATTATGAGCTGATGTGCCAGGGGAGGGAACGGCTGGAATATTATCTGCATGATTATCAGAGCCGGAAAGATTCGCTCACGAAAAAAGAACAGGATACCGTGAGGGATATGCGCGTTGTGCAGGAGATGTACGCGCGGGGGTTCGAGTTTCTGCCTCTGGATATTTACAGGGCAAAAGCACGGCACTTTCAGATCATTGACGGGAAACTGATGCCGTCCATCGATACCATTGAAGGGATGGGAGACAAGGCGGCGGAGGGCGTTGAGGAAGCGGCGAAAGACGGACCGTTTTTATCCAGGGATGATTTTCGTGAAAGGGCGAAGGTAAGCAAGTCTGTGGTTGATCTCATGGGAGATCTGGGACTTCTCGGAGATTTGCCGGAGTCAAATCAGTTGTCATTGTTTGATTTATAGTGAACGACAAAAATAATTTGTCAGTTACTATAAAGAATGTACACAGACGCATGAGGAATGGCTGCTTACGCAGCCTTGTGTCTGGAGCAAAGGAAACGACTATATATAATTGGAAGTTATCAGGTTATCAGGATGCAGGAAGTCGATGAAAGGATGGAAGCAGCAGGATGAAAGATTTACAGGAAATACGAAAAGAGATTGATTCTATAGACCGGCAGATTGTTGATTTATATGAGAAACGCATGGATCGCGCAACGCAGGTGGCAGATTACAAAATCTCTACGGGAACGCATGCGTTTGACGCGGAGCGGGAGATCGCGAAGCTGAATGCGGTGGCGCAGATGGCTCACTCGGATTTCACGAGCCACGGGGCGAGGGAACTGTTCGAACATATTATGTCCATGAGCCGGAAAAAACAGTATCAGCTTCTGACAGAATACGGGAAGTTCGCTCCGACCGGGTTCGTGGAGATACGGGAGCTTGATTTTTCTCATGCGGCAGCGGCATATATTGAGACGTCTGCGGCAGCGACACAAAAATACTTTGCCGGATCTGCCCGGCAATATGATACAGCTGCGCAGGAAAAATCGTCTGCGGCACCGATACGGAAAGATGGCGCTGATTCTGACCGGCAGGATACACGGACAAAAGGCTGCGGTCTTTTGCTTTGTGAGAGCTGGCGGGAGGCCTGCGAGGTTCTGAAGAAGGGGGAGGTAAACTATCTGTTCCTGCCGGTGCAGGATCCGGCTTCCGGTTATGTCTCGGCGAACTACAATCTGATCGCGGAGTATGGGTTTTATATTCTGGAGGAATACTGGACGAGTCCGGAACCGCAGGAATGCTATGTCCTGATCTCAAAGGATAAGCTTTCCCTGAGCGGTGCGGATAAGATATCCATCTGCTTCGAGGCGCCGGATACCTGTGGTTCACTGTATCATCTGATGTCGCATCTGACCTACAACAATCTGAATATGAACCGGATTGAATCGATCGTGATTTCAAGAGAACCTCTGGACTATCGATTCTTCATGAACATCAGCGGGAATTTAAATGACAGTCCGATTAAAAACGCGATTCTGGGACTGCGGGATGAGGCGCGTAATTTTAAAATTCTCGGAAATTACAGATGACTTACCTGCATGTGTAAATACATGTGAGGAAAAAGTATTTCTGTTTGACATATTGAGGTGAAATGAGATGGATAAAAAAATGTTCTTTCTGGATCTGGATGGGACAACGCTGCGGGACGATAAGACCATTCCGGAGGAAAATATCACAGCGATCCGCGGCGCTGTTGACAGGGGACATTATGTTGCAATCGCGACCGGGCGCTCTACGGTCAGTGCTCTGCCGATCGCAAAACAGCTCGGCATGCTGCGCAAAGGGTGCTTTCTGATCTCTTATAACGGAACAAAGATTCTCACTCTTGCGCATATGGAATTGCTTCGGGAACTGTTCCTGCCGGTGGAGGATGCGGCGTATCTCTTTGCGGAGGCGGAGCGGTACCGCATTCATGTGCAGGCTTACGGCGGCGATGAGATCCTTGCGCGCCGCGAGAGCCCGGAGCTGCATTTCTATGCCGGCCAGTCGAACATGGATTACCGGATTATTCCGGGATTGTATGCGGCAGATGAATTTTCCTTCCGGATGCCTTCGACAGTCGATTTCAAACCGGCAGTGACGCCGAAATCCTGTGAATCAATAAACGCTGTGTCTGTCACGACTCCGAAGGTGCTTCTCGCATCTCTGAAGGATCGGACACTTCTGGAAAAGTTTCGCGAGGATCACCGGGAATGGGAGAGCGGCCGGTGCGTCAGCTTTTTCTCCGCCCCGGAATATCTGGAATACTGTCCCCTGCACGGTACAAAGGCGGACGGAATTGATTTTTTTGAAAACTATCTGGGGATCGCGCATGAAAACACGGTTGCCATGGGAGATGAGGAGAATGATCTCGCGATGATCCGCGCGGCGGGCGTCGGTGTCGCGATGCCGAACGCTGCTGAGAGCATTCGGCGCTGTGCGGATTTTGTGCCGGAGCATGATAATAATACGGCCGGCGTGGCGGAGGTGATCCGGCGTTTTACATTATAGGTGAACCGATTTTTGCATTGTGAATGCGAATTCGGTTCCGGAGGAGTCACTTCTCACCAGCCAGACGCTTTCCTACAGACAGGCGGATATTTCACTGGCGATGGCCAGACCGAGACCGCTGCCCTTTTC
>JAJBUT010000198.1 GCA_020860185.1 Lachnospiraceae bacterium
TGAATAATTCTCTTGTGAATCTTTCAAGGTTATTTCACTGTTCAGTTATCAATGTTCCTTATTGCATCTCTGCCGTGTCTCAACTGTCTGATACTGTTTTGACGACAGCTATTTGATAATATCACTTGAACATTCAAAAGTCAATCTTTTTCTTCTCAATTTTTAAAATATTTTTGCCGTCGTTATATTCTTTCAATCACACAGGTATGCCGCTTCTGTTCTTCACCCTTTGATTTTTTATCATAATTGATACCTATCAGAAGCAGTTCGCCCGCATAATCCTTCAACCTGCCCGCATAGCGGCGGTCTTTGATCTGCTGAATCGCGGAATCAGCCGTACGGTCACATTTTAACTCAATCATCATAGCGGGCTTATCTGTATTCCTCCGGGGTATGAACGCACAATCAGCAAATCCTTTTCCTGCCGGAAGCTCCCGCACGATCTCATAGTAGTTCTGCGCAGTGTAATACGCCAGCATAATCGCGCAGGCCAGAGAATTCTCATCATTATATGAGAGAGTTGACGCGCAGGTCTCATGAGCCAGCTCCAGCGCGGCCGCGACTGATTCACAGTCCTGGTTGACCGTCGCCTTCAGTAATGTCTCTGAGCGCGAAAGCGCCTGATTTACTTCCTTCCAGTCTGTACCCTTCACAGCCAGGCGAAAAGCATCTGAGACTTCCTGATTCGGAATATAAGCTTTCATTTCCCGCTCATCAAAAGCCAGATAACCGAGATGAATCAGCAAAGTCAGTATATCATCCCTGCTGTGAAAAGACGTCATATCGTTTTGAAATGTACCGATATCCACACACTCTCTCTGACCGCCCAGCATCCGTACGATCGTGTCTTTTAAACCGTCAAAATTCCGGCATATATAATCCTTCAGGGACTCATAAGTCTCTGACGACGTCCAGTAGCTTTTAAATTTTCCGAAATTCACTGCTCCCATGACAGAATCCGGACTGTATACAGAATCAGTATCCGCAAAAGAATAGCCATCATACCACTGTTTCATCCGGTCAAAGTCCACATGATATTTATCACAGAGCATCTGCACCTCCTGTTCTGTAAAACCGACATACTCAGACAGAGCCAGCGGATCAACCATCGAATATTCTTTAAAATCCGTTAACGCGGACTGTGTCCCGTATTTTTTGATCGGCAGCGTTCCTCCTTCCTGAAATAGAATTATGTTATTTTGCGCAAAAATCGTTAAGAAGCGTCTAAGTCATTCATAAAACACAGATTTATGATACCACAATTCCATCTGTTTCACAATGTGCTTTACACTATAAAAAATTCACTGTAAAAAAATCCACCGCAAGATTTCACATGCAAAAATTTCAGGACTGCCTTCACATCTCCGTCCTCAGCATTTCAGCCAGCCGCTTTGCCTCCGGCGTATTTCTCTGATCCAGAGAGACAAAAACCAGCTGCGTCGGTTTCACGTGCTTCGGATATTCGATCGGAAGCATTTTTAACCTCCCGGAATGATTGTGGAACAGTTCCATAAAGCCCACCGATACACCATTATTGTGCATCAGGCTCACCTCTATGCTCTCCGGAGAATTAAAAGTTTTCATTTTTGGTTCAAATCCCATGAGGCGACAGTGCAGTGAGACTTCGTCCTGCGCCGTCATGCTGTGATTTCTCTCCAATATAAAAAAATTCTCCTCCCGCAGCTCCTGAAAACTGAAATTCTCTTTGTCAGCCAGAGGATGTTTCCCGGGTAAAATAACCGCCAGCTGCATATCCCTCACGGCATAGACATCCTCCCGTGAAACAATATCCGGAAGCTCCGTAGAAAACGTGAGCATCAGATCAATCTCACCGCTGTGCGCATACTCAAAAAGCTGCCGCGGACTCCCGGTCATGATTTCAATCTGATGCTCAGAATGTTCCTTTGCATACTCCGCCAGAACCGGCATCAGTTTATTGACCACGTTTTCATATTCCAGCGCGCCGAGCCGAAGAATGCTCTCCCTCCGGTCATTCTCCTGCCGAATCCGCAGAAGCGCTGTGTCCATGCGTTTCAGCATAGGCTCCCAGATCTGAAACAAAATCTCTCCCGCCGCAGTCAGTTCTAACTGCCGTTTGTTCATATAGATAAGCGGAAAACCCATCTCCCGCTCCAGAGATTTCAGCTGTTTGCTCACGGCCTGCTCTGAGACATACAGATATTCTGCCGCTCTTGTCATACTTTTCCGCATGGAAACTTCCACAAAATACCGAACCTGTAAAAAAGTCATTTCACACTCTCCTCTTCAGTTCCTTTGAATAAGGATACATGAAATTGTCTCTGAGGTCAACCGTCGACAACAAAAAGGTTGTTTTTGTTCAACTTTAATTGTTTTACAACTCTCTTTCTCATCCTGTATAATTCAGGTAACCAAAAAGTTACCCCATGGGTATGAATCAGATACTCATCCGGGTACAATCAAAGGAAAGGAAGAAGAGAAGCTGTGAATGTTTTGGGAATCTGTTCCGGCAGAATCAACGGGAACACGGAGATTATGATGAAGGAGGCATTTCTGGCCATAGAAAGAAAATGCGGCGCGGAGTGCAAACTGGTTCGCATTCAGGAGGCCGAGATCAGAAAATGCATCGGCTGCGAGACCTGCATGAAGAATCATCTGAAAGGCAATTTTGAATTCCGCTGCGTACACAAAAACGGTTCTGACCATTATTACTTTATCGAGCAGCTGATGAGAGAAGCCGACGCGATCATTGTATCCAGCCCGGCCTACAACCTGCTGCCGACCGGTCCGATGATCTCATTTTTGAACAAGCTGCATGCCAGCGGCGATTACCGGGAAGTCGTCCACGCAAATAACAAAGTGGGCGCGGCATTTTCCATAGGCGGAACCGACTGGACCAACTTTACGCTGAATGTCTGCAAGATGACAGCCATGGAACTCTGCGGTTCTTATGAAGCGCTGGTGGATGCCGTTCATTTTGATTTTATTCCTTCCGTCGGCGCGGTCGTACTGGAAGAGGATATGCTGGCACGGATGCGCCGCCTGGGAGAAAATGTAGCGGACGCACTGCTCGCGAAGCAGAACGGCGAAAAGCCCGCCTACAGAGGGACGCCGGGTGTCTGTCCGGACTGTCACGGCAATCTGCTGGAGGTGCGCGCCGACGGCGTCTACTGTCCGCAGTGCCTGACAAAGGCAAAGGTGAGCATCGTGGATGATCAGCTGATCGCGGAGTTTACCGCAGAGGAAATGGCGAAAAACCGCTGGAGCCCGTGGGGACAGGAGCTGCACGACAACAACATCCGCAAAGGCCATGCCAAAGCCGCTGAAAACAAAGAATTTATTGCGGCGGAGCGCAGAAAATACGCTGCCATGGACTATGCGGTAAAGCTGCCGGAGCTTATCAGAGAATAAAAGAGATACTGTAACTGTGCAGGGCACTGAACAGTTACGAAATACTTAAACAGGGAGAAACATACTATGGAAAGAAAAAAAAGTATTAACCTGGGATTCCGCGGATGGATGCTTGTCATCTATCAGTTTATCGCGTTTATGATGTATACCGCGATCAATAATTATCCGCTGAATATTCTGGCGGATCTGTACGGAGGCGCGACGTTGATTTCCAGAATATATACCATCTGTACCATTCTGGGAATCATTATACAGCTGATCCTTTCCAGCTGGATCGGCAGAATGAAAAGTGTCAAGCGATTCGGTTCTGTACTGGGTCTGATCTCGCTGGTGCTGCTGCTCGGCATCATGCTGATCCCGTCTTCTCACAGCGGATTATGGCTCGTCTCATACGGTCTCGGCGTTCTGTTCGGCATCATGTACGCCACCTTCGCGCTCAGCATCCTTGTCGGACAGTGGTTTCCCACCAGAAAAGGTACGGTCATGGGGATCGCGACGATCGCGTTTCCGATCGCCAACGGACTGCTCGGACCCTTTGCGACACGCGTCTTTTCCAAAGGCTATCCGGACGTATTCGGCGCCTACCTGCCTTTCTTTATCGTATTTATCATCGGCTGGCTGATCGGTCTGATTTTTCTGAAGGATTATCCGGAACAGTGCGGCGCTTATCGGGACAATGATAAGAGTATGACGCCGGAAATCGCGCAGGCCATGATGCTGGAAGAAATCGAAAACAAGAAAACAACTGTATGGAAAATCGGAGCCACGCTGAAATGTCCGGACTTCTGGTGCATCACCATTCCCATGGGCGCGCTGCTTATGTTCTCCGTCGGCATGATGACCCAGACATCCGCGATTATCGGACAGTTTGAAGGACAGCTGGATTTTGTGGGAGGCTACACAGGCATCATGCTGCTGATCTGTATCTTCGGATGTATCGGCAGCTACATTCTCGGTCTGCTGGATACCAGGCTTGGTACCCGGAAGGCTGTCGCCATAGCCATCTGCATCATGATTGTCGCCGGCATCCTCGGTATCATCCCGAACGCGATCGCTCTGCTGCTCTCGATGATCTGTCTGGCACTGTTCATGGGTGCAAGCTCGAACTTCACGGTTTCCGCTGCCGCACAGTATTGGCGCCGTGAGGATTTCAGCAGCATTTTTGCCGTGATCAATCCGGTCGCCAACGTTTTGTGCGCGTTAGGTCCCACGGTGATCGCGATGCTGCTCTACTCATCCTTCGGATATCAGTCAATCTTTATCGTTACATTGATCATTGGTATTATATCTCTCATCCTGACCCTGCTGTTCAGGCCTTCCCGCATAAAGGCGAGAGATGACAAATACCGCGAAGCGGCAGGAAAGCCTCTGGATGACGCGCTGGCCGGCCGCAAATAAGCTGTTTGGAGAAATAAGAATTTATCATCCATAAACCAGCCTTAAAAACCTGTGAACCGCCCCGCCGTTCTGCACAGCGGGGCGGTTCATTTTATCCATAATCCGATATGCTCAGCTTGCACTCATGTGAGCAATCGCCTCTTCATCGGTTCCCAACACTTCCTTCATCTGCATCCAGCTCAGTTCGCACCCATGCGTGCGATCGCCTCTCTCACACTGGAAACGCCGACGATCTCCATTCCCTCGCTTTTCAGATGCTCTGTCACACAGACCTTCGGCAGGATACATCTCTCGAATCCCAGCTTTCGCGCCTCCTGCACCCGCTGCATCGGCATACTGACCGCCCGGACCTCGCCGCTCAGGCCGACCTCGCCGAAACAGATCGTCTTATCGTGGATCGGTATCTCCTTATAGCTGGAGACAATGGCGAGCACGATCCCGAGATCAATGGCCGGCTCATTCATGCGGATACCGCCCGCGATATTGATATACGCGTCGCAGGACGACAGATTGATGCCCGCGCGCTTCTCCAGCACTGCCATCAGCAGATTCACCCGGTTTAAGTCCGCTCCCGCCGCCGTCCTGCGCGGCAGCCCGAAGCCTGTTTTGCAGACCAGCGCCTGGATCTCCACCAGAATCGGCCGGGTTCCCTCCATAGAACACGCTACCACGGAGCCGGAAGCCCCCTCCGGCTTTCCGTTCAGCATGTATTCCGAAGGATTCGGCACCTGAGCCAGCCCGTCTTTTCTCATCTCGAATACACCGATCTCATTGGTGGAGCCGAAACGGTTCTTCACACTGCGCAGGATGCGGTACGCCGCATAGCGGTCGCCCTCAAAGTAGAGAACGGTGTCTACCATGTGCTCCAGCACCCGCGGACCTGCCACCACTCCCTCCTTCGTCACATGACCGACCAGGAAGATGGTAATATCCAGCGTCTTCGCCAGCTGCAGGAACAGATTCGTCGCCTGACGCACCTGAGACACGCTGCCCGGTGCGGAGGCAACCGCTTCACTGTACATCGTCTGAACCGAATCGATCACAGCTGCTTCAGGCTTTTCCTGCTTCAGAACCTCCGCGATGTCATCCAGATTTGTCTCACAGAGAAGCAGAAGGGACTCGGAGAACTCTCCGATGCGCTGCGCGCGGATTTTTATCTGCTGCAGAGACTCCTCGCCGGAAATATACAGCACCTTTTTCCCATCCGCCGCGACATTGCGGCAGACCTGCAGTAACAGCGTGGATTTCCCGATGCCCGGGTCGCCGCCGACCAGCACCAGAGAACCGGGGATCATCCCGCCGCCCAGCACCCGGTCCAGTTCACCGATCCCGGAAGAAAACCGCTGCCGGCCGGCCATCTCCACCTTCGAGAGTGTCACCGGCTTTAACACCTTCCCGGATGGTTTTCCCCCCGCCGGTCCGCCGGACGCACTCTTCGGGGCTGTCGGTTCCTCCACAAATGTATTCCACGCCTTACAGGCCGGACACTGTCCCATCCACTTCGCGGACTCATAGCCGCATTCCTGACAGAAGAACGCAGAGTTCTTAGTCTTAGCCATATTTTCTTATTACCTTTCCGTCACAGACACAAATGCGAAACCCACGGATGTTTCAGTCACATCAAAACAGTGAGTTTCGCAATTTCTTTAAACCTGAAAACAGATTTCTCCTTTTTTCACGGAGACCGTCACCGCGTCCCCGCTCTTCACTCTCCCGCTCAGGATCTCGTCCGCCAGAGCATCCTCCAGCATCGTCTGTATCGCCCGTCGCAGCGGACGTGCACCGTACTTCGGATCATAGGCCGTCTCAACAATCTGTTTTTTGACAGAATCCCGAATCGTCAGGCTGATGCCCATCTGCTTTTCACAGCGCTCCTGCAGCTCGCCCGTCATCAGAGAAACGATTTTTTTCATATGATCCCTGGAAAGGGCATGAAAAACGATGGTCGCATCGATACGGTTCAGAAACTCGGGGCGGAAGGTCCGGCGCACCTCCTCCATCACATTGGATTTCATACGCTCATAATCCTGTGCCTCATCCTCCACAACCGCAAAGCCAAGCTTTTTCGGCTCGATGATCGACTGTGCTCCCGCATTGGAAGTCATGATCAGGATCGTATTCTTGAAATCTACCCTGCGACCCTGGGAATCCGTGATATGCCCGTCATCCAGCACCTGAAGAAGGATATTGAACACATCCGGATGTGCTTTTTCAATCTCATCGAACAGAATCACTGCATACGGACGCCGCCGCACCTGCTCACTCAGCTGGCCGCCCTCATCATAGCCGACGTACCCGGGCGGAGATCCGATCATCTTCGAAACGCTGTGCTTCTCCATATATTCCGACATATCCACGCGGATCATCGCATCCTCAGTGCCGAACATCTCGGCCGCCAGCGCCTTAGATATCTCCGTCTTTCCGACACCGGTCGGACCAAGAAATAAAAATGAACCGATCGGCCGGGAGGGATCCTTCAGGCCGACCCGTCCCCGCCGCACTGCCCCTGACACGGCCTGCACCGCCTCATCCTGCGCGATCACCCGCCTGTGCAGCGCTGTTTCCATGCGTCTCAGCCGGGAAAACTCATGCTCGGTCAGCCGTTTGACCGGGATGTGTGTCCACTCAGCTACAACATCCGCCACCTCGTTTTCGCCGACAGTCTTTTTCCCATGACGGAAAGCTGCCTGCTGTTTCTTTTGCAGCTTTTCATATTCTTCCTGCAACTGGCGCTGTTCCTGACGGATCCCGGATGCTTTTTCCATATCTCCGTCCGCCAGCGCATCCTCAAAGTTCTGCTTCCGTTCAGCGATCTGTTTCCTGCATGCGGATATCTCCTCTGAGCCGAATACACCGCCCAGGCGAAGCTTTGACGCCGCCTCATCCATCAGATCAATCGCCTTATCCGGCAGAAAACGGTCATTAACATACCGCGCCGACAGCTCCGCCGCCGCGCGCAGACCCTCATCTGTAATCTTAACCTGATGGTGTGCCTCATAGCGACTGCGAAGGCCGTCCAGAATCTGTACCGTCTGTTCTATATCCGGCTCTTCCACCATCACAGACTGAAACCGCCGGGCCAGGGCTGCATCCTTTTCGATATGCTTCCTGTACTCTGACACAGTGGTAGCGCCGATTACCTGAATGCGTCCCCGGGACAAAGCCGGTTTCATGATATTCGCAGCGTCCAGACTGCCCTCTGCTCCGCCCGCTCCGATCAGTGTATGCAGCTCGTCAATAAAGATGAGAGCATCCCGGGTATTTTCTATTTCGCGGAGGATCAGCTTCATGCGTTCCTCAAACTCACCGCGGTATTTTGTTCCGGCGACCATCCCCGGAACATCCAGAACCAGCACGCGCCTGTTCTGCAGATATTCGGGAACATCTCCGCAGGCAATACGCCGGGCAAGCCCTTCTACGATCGCCGTCTTGCCCACACCGGGCTCACCGATCAGACAGGGGTTATTTTTGCCCCGGCGGCTCAATATCTGAATCAGCCGGTTCAGCTCCGTCTCTCTGCCGATCAGCGGATCCAGCTCGTCTCTTTTCGCACGTTCCGTCAGGTCTGACGCGTATTTGTCCAGCATGGAACCCTCCGCGCCCTTTCTCGCAGGATTCCGCCTGGCACCCGCATACTCAACCGTCTGCCCCATAGCCGCCATGGTTTCGGCATAAATCTGTCCCAGACTCATATCCAGAACAAGGAAAACCTGAGCGGCAGCACACTCACGATCCTCCAGTATAGACAGCAGAATATGCTCTGTCCCGATCTGTTCACAGTCATACTGACGTGCCAGATCGGAGGCCCGCCGCAAAATACGTTCCATCTCCGGCGTAAGCTCCGGCTTATCATTTTCGTGAACAGCCGGAATCGGGAGAATCAGATCGGCGACCACACGCTGAATCATTTTCTCGCTGAGCCCGAGAGATCTCAGAATCTCACCCGCCACACCGGACTTTTCCCTCACCATGCCCATCAGTAAATATTCCGTTCCAAGCATGCGAAGGCCGTCAGCCTTTGCCAGATTCTGCGACAGGCGCAACGCCTGCTGCGCCTGCTTTGTAAACGCATGAAGCTGCATGTACCATACCTCTTTCTACTCAAATTCTGAATAAATATCATCAATCAGCTGATGAATCTCATCCCGCGTAATTCCTTTACAGAAGCCTTTGGCTACAATGAGGCCGAGCTGATCACGCATCTCCTCCAGCGCTTTGAGTTTGTCAAGATCCACGGCAATCACTGCGCCCGTCCTGCGGCCGAGGCGAAGCAGACCCTCCTCGCGCAAAACCGCATATGCTTTATTCACCGTATGCATATTAATGCCTATGGTCTCAGCCAGCTGGCGGACAGATGGGAGCGAATCTCCCTCCCGGTACTGACGGGTAGCTATTCCGTAAATAATCTGATTCCGAAGCTGCATATATAAAGCTTCCTCACTGTCAAAATCAATCTGTATCTGCATGTCTTTTGTATTACCTTTCGTATTGATTGAATGTACGCCGCAGCTGCATTTATTTTTTCTGCGTTTTCCTGTCAGCATTCGTCTCCCCGCGTTCCGAACCCGGCGCCTGCTCCGTCCAGTCAAGCGCCGAGAGATCCAGATCCAGATCGTCAAACTCCTGTATGCCGACCGTGGATTTCAGAAACACCGGCATATCGTAATCATCACCCGGGAAATCTCCGGCATTCCCTTTCTTCGCCGAAGCTGCTTTCCTCTTCACCGGCTCATCTGTCGGTTTATCCTCTGCCGGCTCTTCTGTCGGTTCATCCTCTGCCGGTTCTTCTATCGGTTCATCCTCCGGGGACTGTTCCATCGGCTCACCATCTGCCGACTCCTGCGGTTTTAGATCCTCCTGAGTCGAATGATACTCCTCTGCCGGATCCGGTCCCGCAGACTCACGGGTCAGACCGTCACTGTCGGTTCTGACAGCATCAGATGCGGCCGGTTCGGGGAAATCATCCTCTTTCTCCTCATCAGAAAAATTCTCATCCAGATATTTGTTCAGCAGAGCCTCATAATCCTCATCCTCCATGGAATCCAGATCCATCACATCCACATCATCCGAAGGAAACGAAAGTTCCACCGGCTCAGCCCTGCGCCTTGGCAGGTCATCACGTCTCTCATCTGAAGACATTTTCGGTGCGGATCTGTCCGGACGATACTCCTCACTTCCCAGTCCTGTCTTTTCATTTGCAGCAGACTGCTGCGTATCCTTCTGCTGTGTATCTTTTTTTGATTTCTTATCCTTTTTGGGAGACTCCGCAGCGTCCTCCTGCCGTTTTTCGGATGACTGTTTCTTTTTCGGTTCCGCATCTGCCGGATATTCAGTCAGATCCTCCGTCTCATCCTCCAGAATATTTCTGAGGCGGCGATAACGCACAGAAAATATAATCGCCAGCACAAGCAGAAGCAGACAGATCACGGCAAGTACGGCGACCGCCATCCTTGTAACAGAATCCAAAGAGAACTCTGCACCTGAGCCTGCATCTGCGTCAGCTGCCGCCTCACTGTCGGCGGAAGCAGGACTGTACTGCATACTTGAAACATTCTTCTGAATGGAACCCTCCGCCGCATTATAAACGTACCAGCCCGTTTCGCCGATCTCATTCACACCATACATATAATAATAATCTACGATCGAAGCATCCTCCGCAACCAGCTCGTCCGGCTCGGAGAGCTGATAGGCCGGGATGCCGCCGTGCTCAAACGCACACTCCGTCAGGACAAACCGTTCTGCCGTCAGCTGCTGTTCCTCCTCCGGGATATTGAGCAGAGCAACCGTTCCGTCCAGCATCTCAAACGAAACAAACGGTATCAGCAATTCATTCTGCTCATCATAGACAAACAAACCCGCATCCGTCTCATCCTCCGCATTGACCGCATATAAAAGCCAGAGATCCATATCCCCGGAATACAAAGCAGGTACATCCTCGCCGATATAGGTCACCGTTGTCTGCTCAAAGCCATCCGGTATCACATCGTCCGGTATGGAATCGGCGACCACATAACTGGTCTCAGACTCCTCCTCTGTCCCGGACTCATCATCCGATGTGACAAGCAGATCGCTCCGGACCCATCCGGTGATCTCCCCGCCGTTTGCCTCATATGTAATCTGATACCATGTCATCCCGTCGGATCCGGTCGTCTCATCCTCGATCACAACCTCCTGACCATCGGAAAGGCTGTCCACCATCTCCCCGTCAACCGCCGAAGCGCGGACCCGGACGCCATCTCCGTTCGCTGTCCCGGACACCGGCGTCGCCCACGCCGTAACCGTATGACCGCCGAACGTCCCTGTCGCGAGAAATACGGCAGTCAGAAACACCGGGATTGATTTTTTCCATTGAATCATTCTGTTCATAATAAAACTCCATTCTGCCGTCTTCCGGCAATGACCGCGCAAAACCCATGCTCTGCACGTTCGTTCTTCTATAAACACATTGCATTCATTATAGTAGTATTCATTTATAAATGTCAACCGGATAAAAAATTCTTTTTTTTTCTTAAAATATGATTTTTTTCTTGCAAAGTTCACAATTTTGTATCATTCTATATATATCATATTTCAGAAAGGATTTCAGTATGAAAAAGAAAAAGCTATTGACGCTGTTTGCCGCGCTGACAGCAGGCAGTGTTTTATTATTAGGCGGCTGCGGTGTCGATCTCACTGCCATCAACACAGCGGATACCGATATTTCAGCCGAACTGGAGACAGAAAACCTCACAGACGGCACGATTCTGGTACACAGCGTCTGGTATTCCTCAGACGAGAGCTGCCTGTCCGGTGCAGTTATCACACTGTCGTCCGATGACGGAGAGCTGTTCTCCGGGACAACCGATGATTCCGGTTGTCTGGAAGAATGTACGCTGCCCGGCAACACTACCATCACCTGTGAGATCACGGACAGCACCGGCGAGGTTCTTGCAGAGGCAGAGATCGTCTTTAAGCTCTCCTCCGACTATTCGGATCTCACGATCTATACCTCCGACAGCGAGGCGGAGAGCAGCCAGTGTATCCTTGAAATTCCGACAGAGAAAACAGATATCCGGGCCGCCATCTTCGTGACGGAGGACGGCGGGCTCATCTTCGCGAATCTGACGCCCTATACAGAGTCCGGCGATGAGACGGACGAAGCAGCTGATTCAGAGGACGAAGCAGCCTCTGACGACGCGGCAGACAGCAGCGAATCCACCGACACGCAGGATACATCTGACGGGGAGACGGCCTCCGAAGGAGACAGCACGACGACAGAAGACGGCACCGCCGATGGAGGCGATGGTGCCGCAGACGGAGGCGACACGGCCGATGGAAACGATGGCACCACGACAGAAGCCGACGCGGCCACGGAAGCAGACACAGCAGGTGAGGGAACCGCGGCGGACGGGACCGCTGCAGAATAGCATTTCAGCAGTTTTCACAGGATGCACGTTCCTGTACAGAACCACCGGGAGTTATATCCCGGTGGTATCAAATGCGGGAATAAAGCTTTCCTTTGCTGTCTCTCCCTCCTGTATAAATCCCTGTTCTACACCGATATCTATGGCGTCATCGACCACAGCATCGTACTCCCTTTCTGTGACCTTCCGGTTCATCTCCGGCCATTTCTCCATCCCCGGCATCGGCGTATACTGATTCAGTATGCTGATATAGATCTGATTGCCGTAAGCTTCATACAGATAGCGGACAGCCGCTTTGGACGCTTCCGCCTGTCCCGGCAGCACCAGATGGCGCACGATCACACCCCCTGTCATCTGTCCGTCTGAGAACGCCGGTTTACCGGCCTGGCGCACCATCTCCGCGATGGCGGTTTTCGCTATCCCGGGATAGTCCGGCGCCGCGGAATATTTTTCAGACAGAACCGGATCCACATATTTCAGATCCGGAAGATAAATATCGATCAGCCCTTCCAGCATACGCAGTGTCTCTGTCTTCTCATATCCGCCGCTGTTATAGACAACCGGTATATGCAGACCCTGTTTTTTTGCAATCTGAAGAGCAATGGCAGTCTGAGGAACAAAATGCCCCGCCGTGACGAGATTGATATTCATCGCCTTCTGACTCTGCAGCTCCAGAAATATCTCCGCCAGACGTTCTGCATCTATCTTTTTT
This sequence comes from Lachnospiraceae bacterium, assembly GCA_020860185.1. GTDB lineage: Bacteria > Bacillota > Clostridia > Lachnospirales > Lachnospiraceae > Eubacterium_I. Next base: position 12,904 of record JAJBUT010000198.1, read on the forward strand.
CCTGTACGGCTATCCGCGATCTGCCGGTTCTGACAGTAAACGCAGCCCAGTGAGCAGCCGGAAAAAAAGACAGTACCGGATCCGGTTTCCCCGGAAATACAGGGCTCTTCCCACAAATGCAAAGCGGCCCGGGCCGCCCGAATGTCAGCGTCCTGACCGCAATATCCCTTTTCTCCCCGCAAACGGTTGACATGACAGTCTCTGGGGCAGAGACAGCAGTCCTCCATAAGCGCTTCCATCCATTTGCGCGTATATCTTTCATTCAAAGCCAGAATCCTCCGATCAGACATTCATATGATACCCGGGCCGACCGGAAAGATCCTGTCAAAAAAAGCTCCGACCTCTTTCCACGCGGTCCTGGATTCCGGTATCATAAGGAGCGCCATCTGAAACACATGAAACATACCTTCATAGACGCTCAGCCGCACCTTCACACCGGCATGCCTGGCCTTTTCCGCCACTCCCTCTGAGTCGCTGAGCAGCATCTCCTGGCTGCCAACCTGCAGCAGCATGGGAGGGAAACCCGAAAAATCTCCGTATAAGGGAGAAATATACGGATTTGTCACATCCTCATCCTGCACATAATCCTTATTGTAGATCAGGCTGTCTTTTGTATTTCCGAACACCGGGTCGATCCGGTACTTCGTGTGATAGGATTCCCCGGACTGCGCCAGATCCGTCCACGGAGACATCCCGACGATGCCGGCCGGAAGCGGCCGGTTCCGGTCTTTCAGATACATACACAGCGCGAGGGCCAGACCCCCTCCCGCGGAATCCCCCGCCAGGATAATCCGTTCCTCTGTCCAGTGATTTTCCAGCAGCCAGTCATAAGCGTGCACCGCATCCTCCAGCGCGGCCGGATACGGATCCTCCGGCGCCACGCGGTAATCCGGAGTCAGCACTGACACGCCGTGTCCCAGCTCGCTGTAGAGCCCGGCAAAGCTGCGGTAGACATTGATCATTTTTCCGACATAGCCCCCGCCGTGCAGCTGCAGGACGATCATCCGTTCGCTGGGGCGTTTCGGTTCCAGAAGCTCCATGGAGAAGTTTTTCTGTACGATCACGGACAGAGAGTAGCCGTTCGGCACCTTCCACTCCGCCTCCTCCATTTTTTTGCGCAGCTCCCCGTTTTTTATTTTCCTTCCGATCAGATTGTCCGAGTGCAGCCGGGCAACCAGATCGCGCAGCACCTTCCCCTGTGCGCTGTGTTCAAACTGCGGCATCTGTACTTCCTCCTCTCACACACCTGCGATACCTGCGGATTCCTCCGTGCTGTCGGGAAAATCAACCGGATTATCTGCACAGAGGGGTTCGATACGCTGTACCAGGTATCACACATGAAATCTTCGATACAGCTCCGAGCGCGCCCGGTTTCCGCCGACAATCAACGTACCCACAAAGAACAGGATAGCCGCAGCCAGAGAAATCACTCCTCCGCTCAGTCGGGTGACCACCCCCATATAGTACAGCACAAACTGGATACAGCACAGCGCAATGATCAGAATCTGCAGTGAAATATAGCTCTGCCATTCCCGGCTGTTCACAATCATCAGAAAGATGATCATCAGATCCATCAGGATAAACACGGCGGGCAGCACATAGTTTAAGGACCAGCCCGCAAATCCGGTTTCTATATCAATCGCCAGCAGCACCGCCTCGCCGAGCATCGCCAGCAGAATCATCTTCAGCCGGTAGGCGGCATGCATCTGCACCAGCACCTTGAGAGTGATATACCCGCCTGCCAGAAAGACGCCGATCAGGATGACCCACCCCGGCCTGCCTCCTGTCCTGAAGTCGATTCCGCAGAGAAGCACTTCCAGCACAATGGCGGAGAACAGGTAGATATTCAACGCCCGCTGCATCTTTCGAATCCCTTTCTCCGCATCGAGATAGGGATAATTCTGTTCCGGTTCTTCCTTTCCGTCCCTCTCCACGATGCATTTGCAGAGGGGACAGACATGATGGGGATCCTTCAGCTCGATCCCGCAGTTCCAGCATTTACTCATAATATACTCCATTCGTGTCAATGCTCACCGAAATGCCCTGTGACGTCAGATAACGGAAAAATACCCTCTGCTGCTCCGTGCCTTTCAATGCCGACACTATGGTCGCCGAGAGCACGCCGCGGTAGGTAGAAAGCGTCATCTTTGTGTTCTGTCCCGATGAACGGGAGAGCAGCACGTCAAACCGTTCAATAAACGGCTCATACTCCGGCGCAACGGAGATATTGCCCAGATTTGTCACCGTACCGGCGCTGGCTTTCGCGTGCATCTTATAAATACCCTTTAAGCCCGGGTTTTTAAAAACGAGCGGTATCGTCCGCAGGATCATGGTTCTCTCGCCGGTGACATTGTAAGACAGGACATCCTCCAGATGCTCCTTCGTCAGCTGCTCTCTCAGCGTCGTCTTCACCGACTCCAGCACATCCTCAAACGGCTGATTCTCCGCCTCCGGATGAAAGGACGCCGTCACCATGACAAAAAAATTCTTCGCCGTCACCGACTGGAAATACGGGCGCAGGTTCACCGGCACGCTCACGCAGATCGGATGCTTCGACGGCATGCCTTTCAGAAAAGACTGGTAAATCGACCAGATGAACATGCTGACCAGATATTCATTGATCGTGGCTCCGCAGCTTTTTGCCTTTTCCTTTACCTGATCCACCGGCATATGCCCGTGAATGATCCCGGCTTTGCCCGTGGGAAAAAAGGATCCCTTCAGAATATAGGATCTGCCGGATTTGTATCCCTTGGAAAACCGGCTTTTTTTGAAGTTCTGCAGATAGCTGTCCTCCGTGTTCAGAGAGGTCTGGCTACTCAGATAGTCGCCGTATTTTTCTCTCAGTTCCGGATGCACCAGTCTCAGATACTGGTAAGCCAGTTCCTTTAAAAAATACAGTCCGCCGGTTCCGTCCGTCAGAACATGAAACACCTCCAGGTTGATCCGTTTCTTATAATAGGATACGCGAAAAAGGTAGTTTCGATTCCGATTCTCCTCAATATAACGGCAGGGATAGGTACTCTCCTCCGTCACGGCGGGCGGCGGATTGCCATTCTCCTCAAAATAATACCAGAACATCCCCTGACGCAGACGGCAGTGAAAAATCGAAAACTTCGGCAGCACGATACCGAGCGCCTCCTGCAGCTTCTCCGGAATAATGTCCTCATCCAGATAGACCGCGATCCGGTAGACATTGCTCATGCTCGCGTCCGCGATCGCCGGGAATACATGCGCGGTATTGTCAAGCTTTTCCCATTTTACCTCATGCGTGCGTTCGTAGGCGCGGACACTTTTCCTCAGCTTGTTTCTTCTCTGTCGTTTTTCTGTCTTCAGCTGTCTCTCTGTCTTCCGATCTCTGCCGATCCCGGAATTCGGTTCTGCTTCCTGCATTTTTTCCGTCCCGGGAATCACTTCTGTCTCCCGGAGCTTTTCAGCTTCAGGATTTACTTCCTTTTCAGAACTCTCTTCTATATACCCTTCCATGACACAATTCTCTGCTTCATATATACTTCCGGATCCTGACCCGGATCCTGCCCTTTTTTGTCTCACTCAGCCATCCGTCAAAGACAAACTTCCCGAACCCGCGGACAGATACCACATCCCCCGGCTTCAATGCGCCGCTGTTGTTCTCAAACTGACGGCCATTTACGAAAATCCTCTTTGACTGAAACAGCTGTATACTCCGGCTGCGGGAGAGCTGACAGACCTTCGCCACAACGGCGTCGCACCGCTCGGAGCTGACCACCAACTCCTGTGCCGAAAACTCCGGCTGCGCCGCATCCGGGCACTCATCCGCGATCTCGCAGATCACACTGGTATGCTTCACCCGGTCGAGATGTTCCTGCAGGTACTCTGCCATCGTGTCCTCACAGAACACATATGCGGCCTGATCCCGCACCACGATATCCCCCAGGACATCGCGCTCGACGCCCAGATTCATCAATGCGCCGAGAAAATCCCGGTGAGTCAGCGCGTCAGCAAACTTCTGCATCCGGGGACGCACGATCAGACACCGGATCGGGAAATCCTCCTCATAGCCCAGCATCTCGAGCGAACCGAAACGGAGGAGCCGGCGTTCACAGTCTCCGCTGCCGCCGAAAAGCATCCACGGCACAAAGGAGACCTCATGCTCCATCGCATGGAAAACTGCCTGATCACCCATGCCGAGGAAACCGGAGTACGTATATACATTTGACTGGTAACAGCGGTTCGCCAGATCCAGAATGCGCCGTCTGAGTTCCTGTTCCTCCTGCATGCTTTGTCTCTCACTTTCTGATTATAAAATACAGTAAACTTCTTTATGTCGTTTTCTATCGCGCTGATCGCGGGCTGCATAAGCAGCCTTCCCTGCGTGATCGTGTGCATCACCTTATCCCGCAGTGTGTTTATCAGTATAACACACTCTGCGAGAACGGGCAACGGCTGCATCTGTAAAATCTTCCTGTGCTGCATCTGTAAATTTTCCGCGTATCTGCCAGTCCTCCCGTGAAAAATCAGTACCCCCGGCGGTTTATCTTCCGTCGGGGGTATCGTCAGAGTCAGCCGGCCGCTTATTGTGCGTCCGCGGCTGCCTTTTTCTCTTTTTCTTCTTTTTCCTCGTTCCAGAGTCTCTCCGCGGTCGGAGCCCATGATGCTGCGTACGGCTTCGTCTTCGCGACCAGATCCTCTACCGCTTCTTCCGCCTGCATATCCGTGGAATGCGCGCCGGAAGCCTTCACCATGCGCTCGATACACTCCGGATTCTCCAGCATCGGGCACGGCTGGAACATATTCTCATTGAACGGCATCGTGTCATGATACTGCATGAAGAGCGGCTGCTGCAGGCACTCCAGGAATGACTTCTCCCGGATATTCGCGCCGGAATAATGGATGAACACGCAGGGCTCCACATCACCGTTTGCGTTGATATGGCAGTAGTTCTTGCCGCCCGCGATGCATCCGCCCACAAACTCGGCGTCGTTCTGGAAATCCATAGTGTAGAGCTTGATCGGGCAATTTCTGCTGCGGATGTAACGCACACGCTTCACCATATATTCCCTCTGCTCCGGTGTCAGCAGAAGATCCGTGCTCGCATCCTTCCCGACCGGCATATAGTGGAAGAACCAGGACATAATCGCGCCCTTGTCCACCAGCATCTGCAGAAACTCATCTGAGGTGACCGCCTTGTAGTTTTTACTCGTATAGCAGATGGATGTGCCGTAGATCAGGCCGTGCTCCTTCATCAGATCCATGGCATGCATCACCTTTCCGTACACACCCTGTCCGCGGCGGCTGTCATTGACATCCTCATCTCCCTCGATGGAGAGCGCGAAGGAAATATTGCCGAGCTTCTGTACCTTCTTGCAGACCTCCTCATCGATGAGCGTGCCGTTCGTAAAGATATGGAACGCGCAGTCGCTGTGCTTCTCCGCCAGCATCAGGATATCCTTTTTGCGCACCATGGGCTCGCCGCCGGTCATAATGAAGAAGTGGATGCCCAGCTCCTTCGCCTCACAGATCACACGGTCGATCTCCTCATTCGTGAGAGACATATTATGACCGTATTCGGCCGCCCAGCACCCGGTACACTTCAGATTGCAGGCGCTGGTCGGATCCATCAGGATCAGCCACGGCACGTTGCAGTTATACTTTTCACGATTCTCCTTCACCTTTTTGAAACCGGTCAGACCGGCCTCGAAGCCGAGATTCAGCACATGCGTCTTCACCAGATTCGGATGGAGGTTATCAAACGCATCATAGATCTGCTGCGTCCACTTGCAGCTCGTATCCCCCAGCACCTCGTTCGCAGTATCCCAGAAGGAATCCGGGAAATTCTTTCCGGCGATCTTGCGCGCCGCGTTCATCAGCTTTACGAGATTCTGCTCTTTGTTTTTGTTGATATATTTATATACGCCGTTAAATGCAACTTCAAAAGATTTTCTTGCCGCTGCATGCTTTAAATCTGCCATTTCTTCTCCTCCCGTCTATTATCTATATGGTTTTCTTATAGTTCGTATATCCCTGCTTCACAAAATGCCTGCCCTCCCAGAGCTTCTCGGCGCGCGGCGCCCATTCCCTGGCATAATCCTCACACTTTGCGCAGAGATGCTCCGCAGACTCGGGCGACTGCAGATCCGTAGAGTGTGCGCCCGACTCCTTCACCATCTGCTGCAGCTTCTCCGGGTTCTCCAGCATCGGGCAGGGACGGAGGTGATTCTCATTGAACGGCTGTCCGTCACGGTACGCCATAAACAACGGCTGCTGCAGGCACTCAAGCAGTGTATTTTCCCGGATATTCGCGCCGGAATAATGGATAAACACGCACGGCTCCGCATCGCCGTTCGCATTGATATGGAAGTAATTGCGACCGCCGGCGATACATCCGCCCACGAACTCGCCGTCGTTCTGGAAATCCAGCAGCATGATCTGCTTGCCGCCCTCGAAGGCGCGGATCTCACGCAGACGGTTGTGGATATACTCGCGCTGCTCCATCGTCGGGAGCAGATCGACATCCGCCTCGTTGCCGACCGGCATATAGTGGAAATACCACGCATAGCGGCAGCCGTGCTCAATCATAAGATCGAAAAACTCATCGGATGTAACCGCCTCCATATTGGCTCTTGTATAGCATACGGATGTTCCGAAAAACAGACCATACTGTTTCATCAGATCCATCGCGTGTATCACCGTGTCAAAAATACCGTCGCCGCGGCGTCCGTCGTTCTGGTTCTGGAAGCCCTCCAGCGACAGAGAAAACGAGAAGTTTCCTAACTTCTGTACCTCTTTGCAGAACTCCTCATCGATCAGCGTCCCGTTGGTGAAGCTGTGGAACTCGCAGTCATTATGCTTTTTCGCCAGCTTCAGGAGATCCGGTTTGCGGACCAGAGGCTCGCCGCCCGTAAACATATAGAAATAAACGCCAAGCTCCTTGCCCTGCGTCACGATGCTGTCCATCTCCTCATATGTAAGATTCAGCTTGTGACCGTACTCTGCCGCCCAGCATCCGGTACATCTTAAGTTGCATGCGCTGGTGGGATCCATCAGGATCAGCCACGGGATATTACACTGATACTCCTCCCGCTTTGCACGGATCGTCTTCGTGCCGTAGAAAGCGGCCTCAAATCCGAGATTCAGCGCTGTCATCTTCGCCACATGGGGATCGAGCTCATCCAGCATCTTGTTGACAAAATTCACCCATTTGTCGTCCGGGTTCATGATCATCTTCCGCACGGCTTCATAGGATTCCTTTTTAAAGTTGTCCCCCATGAACTTCTCCGCCAGATCGACGATCTGCAGAAGTCCCTTCTGTCTGTCCTTGTTCAGCCGACGAAGCGCTACGTCGATCGCTGCGCTGAACGCTTTTCTCTGCATTGTGTGTGATAAACTTGCCACTGTAATACACTCCTTTCAACTCAGCAAAATTACTTACTCGCAACAATCTTATTACACAGCCCCATCTATACCCATGCTGAGGTTTTCAGGCACCTGTCAAAAAAAATTCAGCTGTTTTTTAAACAAAACTCTGTATTTTTTCGGTCTGATGTCTTTTTCCCAACAAGTGTTGCGTTTTAACTTGAAGTATATTATAATAGATAAACAGAAAATATCAACCGTCAATTTTCACATATCTGTCACATTTCCCACAGTTTCTCTCTTTTTGTTGGAAATGTGACAAATGTGCTGCATATTGACCTGTGCGCCAGACATACATCACAGAGGAAGCGGGAGGATGCGAAATATCTCCCCCGCTCATGATCTGACAACAGCATGGATCCGGTACGAACCAGGGAGGAAAATATGGCTACTGACCGCAGAACAAAATACACCAAATCCGTCATCCGACAGGCTCTTTTTGAACTGATGAAAGACCGGCCGGTCAACAAGATCACCGTCACGGACGTCTGTAAAAGGGCAGACATCAACCGGAGCACCTTCTATTCCTATTACGAGGATGTGTACGCGCTGCTCACCACAATCCAGAACGAGCTTTTCGAGGATGTTGTATTCACATTGAGCAAAGAGAACTGGTTCGAGGATATGCTGAAGCTGGTGGACGACAATAAGGATCTCTGCCAGGTACTGCTCGGCCCGCACGGAGATGCCTCCTTCTTACGCCAGCTCATTTACCTAGGCTATGAAAACAGTATGAAAGTATGGAAGGACATGTATCCGAACGCTGCGCCGGAGCTGCTTGACTACTTCTATGCCTATATGTCCTCCGGCGTGATCGGCGTCCTGGAGAACTGGGTCTGCAGCGAATACAAGCTGCCCACCCAGAAGGTCGGGAAAATTCTGATGGGCGTCACCATGCAGGGACTGAGCTTTTTGGAAGCCACCGACACAGACAAGGAAACCCCTGTGTAAACAGGGGCTTCTGACACGACGACGCTCTCCGCGATGACAAGCGAAGAAAACCCCTGTGTAAACAGGGGCTTCCGACGCATCCGGTTCTTTCGATTCCTTCGTTTATTTCATTTTTTCCGGTTCTTCCGATTCTTCCGTTTTTTTCGGGTCTTCTGATTCTTCCGGGTCTTCCGACTCCTTCGGGGATCTCCCGGATACTTCCGTGATATTTTTGATAAAGTCCGACAGACCGCCGTCCAACTGCTCCGGCGTCAGCCTCCACTCCCAGTTCCCTCCCAGTGTGGACGGAAAATTGATGCGCGCCTCCCCGCCAAGATGGAGATAATCCTGCATCGGAATGATGCAGTATTTTGCAATGCTCGTCATGGCAAGGCGGATCAGATTGTCACAGAGCTGTTCATATGTATCCCAGTAGCGATTCAGATAGTTTTTGATGTGCTCGCGCGTCTGATCTGAGGTGTTGCAGAGAAACTGAAACAGCGTCTCATTGTCATGGGTGCCTGTATAAACCACGCAGTTCGCGTTTTTATAATTGTGCGGCAGGAATGCGTTCTCACTATCGTCGCCAAAAGCGAACTGGAGCACTTTCATACCGGGGAATTCGCTCTCCTCCAGAAGCTCTTCGACGCTTTCTGTGACAACGCCCAGATCCTCCGCGATGATCTCAATCCCGTCGACATTTTCCTGTATCGCGCGCATGAGGTCCATCCCGGGTCCCGGCATCCACCTGCCCTTTCTGGCAGTCTCCGCCCCATAGGGAACCGCAAAATACTCGTCAAATCCGCGAAAATGATCGAAGCGCATCACGTCATACCGCACCGCTGCGTGCCGGACCCTGTCGATCCACCAGGCATAGCCGGTCTTTTTATGATAATCCCAGTCGTAGAGCGGATTGCCCCAGAGCTGACCGTCCTCGGAAAATGCGTCGGGCGGCACTCCCGCCACAGATGTCGGATTCAGATCCTCATCAAACTGAAACAGCTCCGGCTGCACCCACGCGTCCGCGCTGTCGATCGCCACATAGATCGGCAGGTCGCCGATGATGCGGATCCCCTGCTCCTGTGCGTAAGCCTTCAGCTTCACCCACTGCGTCATAAACCAGTACTGGACGTGCTCGTGGAAGGAAATATCATCCGCCAGCGCTTTCCGTGCCGCCTCCAGTGTCTCAGGATCCCGCTTCTTATATGGCTCCTCCCAGTCATACCAGGCCTTCTCTTCGTGCAGATCCTTGACCGCCATAAAGAGCGCGTAATCCGGCAGCCAGTCCGCCTCCTTCTCCAGGAAATCCTCAAACGCCGTCTGGTCATTCTTCTTATCGTTCGCGTAAGCCTTCCGCAGCAGCGGATAACGGTTCTCAAACTGCTTCCCGTAATCCACATAGGACGGGTTCGTCCCGAGCGCCGCCGCGTCGCACTCCTCTCTCGTCAGAAGCCCCTGTTCGATCAGATCGTCCAGAGACACAAAATAAGGATTCCCCGCGACCGTCGAGAACGGCTGATAGGGGGAGTCCCCGTAGCTCGTATGTCCCAGAGGCAGAATCTGCCAGAAAGTCTGCCCGCTCTTTTTCAGAAAATCAATCCAGTCATACGCCTCCTTTGTAAAGCCGCCGATCCCGTAGCGGGACGGAAGGCTGCTGACCGGAAGTAAAATACCGCTTGCCCTCATATCTGTATATCCTCCTGACTCACATGCGCTTTTCAATCAGCACGTAATCGACATGCATGTCTATGACTGTGCCGTGTTTGCGCACATATGGGTTATTATAAACCATTTTTCATACTTTTTCCACAATTTTTTTGCCAAAAAGAGATATTTTTTATGGAAAACTACGATATACTTCCTTAGCTTAAAACAGGCACTGATTTTCTCATACTTCCAATATTAAACAAATTTGGAACATCACTTTCAGATTTTGATCACAGAACAGGCTTTACACCCATCAGAAAAACCGCTATAATATACTATGAAAGTGTCGTCAATAGACAGACAGATGGACATGCTTGCATGGCCAGAT
>JAJBUT010000155.1 GCA_020860185.1 Lachnospiraceae bacterium
ATATAAGTCAAACCGATCTCTACACGTTTTTCTCTTGGTAAATCTACACCTGCGATTCGAGCCATGTGTGTTTACACCTCCATACTGATTTTACCGGACAATGTCCTTTTGTCGTTGCATACAGCGATTTCACCCATTCCGTGAACAGCAGAGTCTGAGGGAACCCTGCTGCAGCCGCACACGAAAGAGGTCTCAGGCACGCTGCCGCCCTTCTGATTCAAACAGATCCTGTTTCAAATCGGTGCTCTGTGGCAGAGTCATCCGGGGAGAAACGGATTATGCAGTCCAACCTGCTCTCATCATCTATCCGCAGATGTCATCCCTGATCTGCACCCTGAAATAAGGCGATAAAAGGCATGATAAATGGAAGACTGCGGTCGCATGATAATTAACCCTGTCTCTGTTTGTGTTTCGGGTTCTCACAGATGATCATAACCCGACCCTTTCGCTTGATTACTTTGCACTTTTCGCACATTGGTTTAACTGATGCTCTTACTTTCACAGTAAATCCTCCTTTCCGCCAACATAAAAAACTCCGTGTTCAGAGCTTTCGGCTTTCTGAATTGTGCCCGGTAGAAACGCTGCAAATATGCGCAATTTCCCCTTGGTTTCTCAAAGCGTCGCTCACTATTCTAACACGGAGTTTCTTCTATTGCAAGCCTTTTTTTGTTTTCAGGACAACTTTTTATAACTGTTTTTCTGCTATTTATCTCTCCAGATAATCCGGCCTTTGGTCAGATCATAAGGAGAGAGCTCCAGCGTCACCTTATCACCGGGTAAAATACGGATAAAATTCATACGCAGCTTCCCGCTGATCGTTGCCATGATCTGGTGACCATTCTCCAGTTCCACTTTAAAAAAAGCATTCGGGAGCTTTTCGACCACTACGCCTTCTACTTCAATTACATCTGCCTTTGACATATTATTTCTCCTGATTTCTTCTATTTACATAAAGCTTCAACGCACGTTTTATTTCCAGATCTCCCGGCGTCTTCCTCGATAAGAGTTCTGACACATCCTCCGGAATATTCCGGATCACCTGAATATGTTTTTGATTTTTTCGTTTCGGTTTTTGTAAGGTACGGCAGATACCGTCCGCCAGATAAACAGAATCTCCGTCCTCTTTCAGGATGACATAATATTTCCCTTTGTCATGCCCCGATTTTGACATCGCCAGTTTTATATCGCCGTTGTCCATGAAATAATCTCGCCTTTTCTAATTACAAATGGTTCTGCTTCCTGAGGCACACCGTCTCTGTCAGTCCTGTTCCGACAGTTCCTAACGTCTGTTTTTCTTCGTCTGTCAGCGTCAGGATCTCCGGTTCACCGTCGGTGATCAGAATCGTATTCTCATAGTGGGCGGACAGAGAGCGGTCGCGTGTCACGACTGTCCAGTCATCATCCAGCCAGTCTACCTCCCAGCTACCTGCATTCACCATCGGTTCAACAGCCAGCGTCATGCCGCTGCGAAGCCGGATGCCGCGGCTTTTCTGTCGGAAATTCGGAATCTGAGGATCCTCGTGGAGAACAGATCCAACACCATGCCCGACCAGATCCCGTACCACGCCGTACCCAAAGCTCTCACAGTAATCGCCGATTGCGTTGGATATCTGGTGAAGATGATTCCCGTTTTTAGCATATTTGATTCCCTCAAAAAAACTCTGACGGGTGCGTTCAATCAGAAGACGCGCCTCCTCGGTAATCTCACCGATGGCATGTGTCCGCGCCGCGTCCGAATGATAGCCTTTGTAAATACATCCCATATCCAGGCTGACGATATCTCCTTCCCGGAGAATTCTCTTTTTGCTGGGAATCCCATGAACCACCTCTTCATTCACAGACACACACACAGCCCCCGGAAATCCGTTATAATTCTTAAAATTCGGGACACATCCATAGCTTCGGATCATCTCCTCTGCCTTGCGGTCTACATCCAGAGTCGACATGCCCGGCCGCAGTTCCTTTCCGAGATCCTCATGTACCTTTGCGATAATTCTGCAGGCCTCGCGCATCAGCACGATCTCTCTGTCTGATTTAATTGATACTGACATATCAGCCTCCCCTATGTCACCTGAATTTTCTATAATACCAGGGTACCAAAGTCATGAATGTAAATGCAGACACCCGATTCATGATTTTTAAGCCCTGTATCATCTTATGCTTCCAGCAAAGCGATAATATTCTCAAAGACCGCCTCCATCGGCTGAGTGCCGTCCACCGTCTTAAGAATCCCCTGCTGTTTATAGTAGTCAATCAACGGCTGCGTCTGGGCGTGATATACATCCAGACGTTTCTTCACCGTCTCCGGCTCATCATCCGCCCGCAGGACAACCTCATTCCCGCACCGGTCACAGATTCCGTCCACTTTGGTCGGGATATTGATGATATGATACGTCGCTCCGCAGTTCACACAGGCTCTCCGACCGGACATCCGGGTGATGATATTTTCATCCGGCACATCCACATCCACCGCAAAATCCATGCTCTCACCGCGCACCTTCAGCGCGTCGGTCAGACACTCCGCCTGAGGAATCGTTCTCGGAAATCCGTCCAGAATGAAGCCCTCTTTACAGTCTTCGTTTGATATCCGGTCAACGACAAGGTCACACGTCAGCTCATCCGGAACAAGAAGTCCCTGATCCATATAAACCTTTGCTTTCTGCCCCAGTTCAGTCCCCGCCTTTAAATTCGCACGGAAGATATCACCGGTGGAAATATGCGGAATACCGTATTTATCCGCAATCTTTTTTGCCTGTGTCCCTTTGCCGGCGCCCGGCGCCCCTAACATAATAATCTTCATGCTTTATTCTCCTTTTCTATGACACAGAAAGCTGAAGATACGGCTTCCCGCCCATCTCCAGCTTTTGCGCCTGTCATTGTCACAAAAGCTTATTTACCGGAAACGACATACGTCGTTTCCGGTGCGCCAGACGCAAAACTGCGTAAGCAGCCATTCCTCATGCGTCTGTGTGCATCATTCAGCCCTGCGATCATTCATTTAAAAATCCTTTATAGTTCCGGACAAGCATCTGTGACTCTATCTGCTTTAAGGTCTCAATGATAACACCGACGATAATGATCAGAGAAGTGCCGCCGAACGAGATGTCCGCGTTAAACACACCCTCAAAGAAAATCGGAATAATCGCTACGATCACCAGACCAACCGCGCCGATAAATATAATGTAACTCAGCACATTCGAGAGATAATCGCTGGTCGGCTTACCCGGCCGGATGCCGGGGATAAAACCGCCCTGTTTTTTCATGTTGTTTGCGATCTCCAGCGGATTAAACGTGATGGAGGTATAAAAATACGCAAACGCAACGATCAGCAGAATATAAACGATCAGGCCGATGTTGTAGATCGGTGTATTGAAAGTGAACCAGTTAGACTGGGTCAGCATGCCCAGAATCTTTCCGCCGATACCGGTTCCGCCGGTCTTGCCGAGCATCTGGCAGATAATCACCGGAAACATCAGCAACGACTGCGCAAAAATAACCGGGATAACACCCGCGGTATTAACCTTCAGCGGAATGTGCGAGGACTGTCCTCCCACCTGCTTTCTCCCCATCACCTTCCGGGAATACTGCACGGGAATCCGTCTCTCCGCCCCCTGCAGCACCACGACCAGTACCACGACCAGTACGATAATCGCCACAATAACCGCCGCGTTCAGGATCGCATTCTGCAGTTCTTTTCCCTTTACAAACTGCTCAAATAAGGATGTCAGATCAGACGGCAGACGGGAAAGGATATTGATTGTCAGTACAATTGAAATACCATTTCCGACGCCGCGCTCTGTAATTCTCTCGCCGATCCACATGATCACTGTGGAGCCGGCTGTCAACGTAATCACCGCCATGATCACGCTCAGTGCATTATAGTCAGTGAAAAGCCCCTGTCTGCCGAACGCGATGGCCATGGCCACAGACTCCATCACCGCCAGTGCGACGGTGAGGTATCTCGTGATCGCGATCAGCTTCTTTCTTCCATCCTCCCCATCTCTCTGCCACTCCTCAAACTTTGGGATGGCGATCGTCAGAAGCTGGACAATAATCGACGAAGTGATGTAGGGAGTAATGTTCAGCGCGAACACAGACATGTTCTCAAAGGAACCGCCGGTAACCGCATCAAAAAAACCAAATGCATTACCCGAATTTTCCGAAAACCACTCCGCGAAATACTCTGCGTTGATACCGGGCGCCGGGATCTGAGAACCGATACGCACGACAACCAGCATCAGAAGAGTGAAAATGATTCGATTCCGAATTTCCTGAATCTTAAATGCATTGCGGATCATTTTAAGCATTAGATCACCTCTGCTTTTCCGCCCAGTGCTTCAATTTTCTCTTTCGCTGAACCACTGAAGGCATTTGCCTGAACAATAAGCTTCTTTGTAAGCGCCCCATTACCAAGAATCTTAACTCCGTCTTTCGGATTCCTTACAATCCCTGTCTCAACCAGAGTATCAACAGTCACTACTGTATCATTATCAAATACTTCCAGCGACGAAATGTTTATACCGACGATATCCTTTGAATTCCTGCAGGTGAATCCCCTCTTCGGCAGCCGTCTGTATAAAGGCATCTGACCGCCTTCAAATCCCGGTCTCGGAGCTCCGGAACGGGCCTTCTGACCCTTGTGGCCGTAGCCGGCCGTCTTTCCGTTCCCCGAACCGTGCCCGCGGCCTCTGCGGAAGCGATCTCCATGCGTCGAACCCTCCGCCGGTTTTAAACTCGATAATTCCATCATGACACCTCCTGTCTGTTCGATTTGCTGTTAGATTTCTTCTACTTTAACCAGATGTCTGACCTGCTGAACCATTCCCCTGATTGCGGGATTGTCCGGCAGTTCCACTGTTTTGTTTAATTTGCGAAGACCCAACGCCTCCACTGTCTTTCTGTGCTTCGGAATCGCGCCGATGGTCGATTTCACAAGTGTAATTCTTAATTTATCCGCCATTGCTCCATCCTCCTCTTAACCAAGTATCTCTTCTACCGATTTGCCGCGCAGTCTGGCCACCTCTTCCGGAGATTTCAGCTGACTGAGCGCCTGAATCGTTGCAAGCACAACATTCTGTTTGTTGTTGGAGCCCAGAGATTTTGTACGGATATTTTTGATCCCGGCAAGATCACAGACATTACGCGCGGGACCGCCGGCAATCACACCAGTACCATCCGGAGACTTCTTCAGCAGAACGGATGCGCCGGTATGCTTTCCGGTGACATCATGCGTGATACTGTTATTCTCATCCAGCTTTACTTCGATGAGATGCTTCATGGCATCCTCTTTGCCCTTGCGGATCGCTTCCGGAATCTCCAGAGCCTTCCCCAGGCCGACGCCAACATGGCCGTTGCGGTCGCCGACTACAACCAGTGCCGTAAAACGCATGTTGCGTCCGCCCTTGACAACCTTTGTGACACGCTTGATCGCCACGACCTTTTCTTCCAATTCAAACTGATTCGGATCTATGATAGTCCTTTTCATCGTCGCTCTACCTCCTGTTAAAAGTTTAATCCGGCTTCACGTGCCGCATCAGCCAGGGCCTGAACTTTACCCTGATAGATATAGCCGCCTCTGTCGAAAACAACTGTCGTAATACCCTTCTCCAGCGCTTTTTTCGCAATAGCGGTGCCGACAGCTTTCGCTGCCTCTATATCATTCGTATGCTCCAGATCCGCCTGTATCGCTTTCTCCATGGTGGAAGCTGCGCAAAGTGTATTGTGAGCCGTGTCGTCAATAATCTGAGCATACATATGCTGATTGCTTCTGAAAACGGCCAGACGCGGTCTCTCAGCAGTGCCTGCCAGATGATTGCGCATTCTTCTGTGTTTTTTCACACGAACTTCCGATCTTGATTTCTTATTGATCATACTCTGTCACACCTCCCTTTATTTCTTGCCGGTCTTGCCGACTTTACGCCGGATAACCTCATCCTCATATTTAATGCCCTTGCCCTTATACGGCTCCGGAGCCCTCTTGCTTCTGATCTCAGCCGCATACTGGCCTACCTTTTCTTTGTCGATGCCTTTCACCGTGATCTTGTTGCCGTCTACCACGGACTCAAGACCTTCCGGATCCGTCATCTCCACCGGATGAGAATATCCGAGTGTCAGTGTCAGCTTCTTTCCTGATTTGGCAGCCCTGTAACCGACGCCGTTGATCTCCAGTGTCTTGGTATACCCCTGCGTCACACCGATGATCATATTGTTGATCAGTGTTCTGGTCAGGCCATGCAGGGACTTCATTTTCTTTAAATCATTCGGTCTGGTGACAAGAATCTCAGCACCCTCCTGTCTGATTTCCATCTCCGCAGGCAGCACCCGCTCGAGTGTTCCCTTCGGACCTTTTACAGTCACTTGATTATTTTCTGCGATCGTAACCGTTACATCGGCCGGAACCGCGATTGGCATTCTTCCTATACGTGACATGCCCGTACCTCCTGTTTATATAATAGAATATGTGACGGCGCCTACCAGACGAAAGCGAGCACTTCTCCGCCTACCTGAAGGCGTCTTGCCTCCTTATCGGTGATCACGCCCTGGTTTGTGGAAAGAATCACGATACCCAGACCCCCGAGTACCTTCGGAATCTCATCCTTGCCCGCGTACACGCGAAGCCCCGGCTTGGAAATCCTTTTGAGACCGGTGATAACCTTTTCTTTTTTGTCCGCACTGTATTTTAAAGTAACACGGATGGCCTTGAAATCGCCATCATCAATGATATCATATTTTGCAATGTAGCCTTCCTTATATAAAATCTCAGCGATCGCGAGCTTCATTTTGGATGAAGGAATATCTACTGTATCATGCTTTGCAATGTTTGCATTACGGATTCTCGTAAGCATATCTGCGATTGGATCGTTTGTCGTCCTCATGCCCTTACCTCCTTACCAACTTGCCTTTTTCACTCCCGGGATCTCGCCTTTGTAAGCAAGTTAACGGAAGCAGATTCTGCAGATACCGTATTTTCTCAGTACCGAATGCGGACGTCCGCAGATCCTGCAGCGGGTGTATTCTCTGGTAGAGAATTTCTGTTTGCGCTGCTGTTTGATTTTCAAAGATTTCTTAGCCATAAAATTCCCTCCTGTTATTTCGTAAATGGCATGTTGAACAGTCTCAGCAACTCACGCGCCTCTTCATCCGTCTGCGCGGTCGTGACAAAAATGATATCCATGCCGCGCACCTTGTCGATTTTATCATACTCGATCTCCGGGAAGATCAGCTGCTCCTTGATACCGAGCGCATAATTTCCTCTGCCGTCGAAGGAATTCGGATTCACGCCGCGAAAGTCACGCACACGCGGCAGCGCGAGATTGATCAGACGATCTGCGAACTCGTACATTTTCTCACCGCGCAGGGTTACCTTACACCCGATCGCCATACCCTCTCTGAGTTTGAAGTTCGCGACAGATTTCTTCGCGATGGTCTTGATCGGTTTCTGTCCGGAAATCGTCTCCAGATCTTTCATGGCGGACTCCAGAATCTTCGCATTCTCTTTTGCCTCACCGACGCCCATATTGATCACAATCTTCTCGAGCTTCGGCACCTGCATGATATTTTTATATCCAAATTTTTTGACCATAGCATCTATGATCTCATTCTGATAAATGTCTTTCAGTCTACTCAACTTGATGGACCTCCTCTCTTACGATTAATCGATCACTTCGCCGGTGGATTTGGCAAAACGAACTTTCCTGTCTCCGTCCATCTTAAACCCGACTCTGGTGGCTTTGCCTTTATGAACATACATGACATTTGAAATGTGAATCGGCGCTTCCTGCTCCACAATGCCGCCCGCCTGATTTGCCATGGTCGGCTTTGTATGTTTCTTTACTACATTGATACCCTCGACGGTCACACGGCTTTTTTTCGCGTCAATCGCGATCACTTTGCCCTCTTTGTCTTTATCCTTGCCGGCGATGACTCTCACGGTATCGCCCTTTTTTATTTTAAGCATGAACCGCTACCTCCTATAATACTTCCGGCGCGAGAGATACGATTCTCATGAACTGCTTCTCACGAAGCTCTCTGGCAACCGGTCCAAAAATACGGGTTCCTCTCGGAGTGTTGTCATCCTTGATGATCACGGCGGCGTTCTCATCAAAACGAATATAGGAACCGTCCCTGCGACGAATCTCCCTCTTTGTTCGGACAACGACAGCCTTCACAATATCACCCTTTTTAACAACTCCGCCTGGTGTTGCATCTTTTACCGTAGCAACGATTATATCACCAACGTGTGCATATCTTCTTGTAGAACCGCCCATAACACGAATGCAAAGGATCTCTTTTGCGCCTGTGTTATCAGCCACTCTCAGTCTGCTCTCCTGCTGAATCATACTGGCAGCCTCCTTCCAAATAATCAGGCCTCTTATCTGGCCTTCTCCATAATCTCAACCAGTCTCCATCTCTTTTCCTTGGAAAGAGGTCTGGTCTCCATCACTCTGACCTTATCACCAATACCGCAGGCATTGTTTTCGTCATGAGCTTTTAATTTATAGGTTCTCTTCACAATCTTGCCGTAAAGCGGATGTCTGACTCTGTATTCCACAGCAACTACGATCGTCTTATCCATCTTATCGCTCACCACTTTGCCGACACGTGTTTTCCTAAGATTTCTTTCTTCCACGGGAATTCTCCTTTCAGGGTCTTAGCCGGAAACTACTCAGCCTTCTCGGCGATCACAGTTTTGATTCTGGCAATATTCTTCTTCACTTCTTTCAGCCTCGCAGTATTCTCAAGCTGATTGGTCGCATTCTGGAATCTGAGATTGAAAAGCTCTTTTTTTGCAGCAACCAGCTGATTGTTTAACTCAGCGGGGCTCTGTGTTCTTAATTCTTCTAAATATTTTGCAGATTTCATTCTATTCACCGCCTTCTAACTCTTCGCGCGAAACGATCTTGCACTTGCAGGGCAGTTTATGCACAGCCAGGCGCAGCGCCTCACGGGAAACCTCTTCCGACACACCGGCAACCTCAAAAAGAACGCGGCCCGGCTTCACGACAGCAACCCAATATTCAAGCGAACCTTTTCCTTTACCCATTCGGGTCTCAGCCGGCTGGGATGTAACCGGTTTGTCAGGGAAGATCTTAATCCAGACTTTACCGCCACGTTTCATATGACGCGTCATCGCGATACGGGCTGCCTCAATCTGGTTTGATTTGATCCAGCAGGGCTCCAGAGCAACGATGCCATACTCGCCGTATGTGATCTTATTGCCTTTTGTAGCCTTTCCTTTCATACTGCCCCGGAACTGTTTCCGATGCTTTGATCTCTTTGGCATTAACATTATTTATCTCTCCCTTCCACTGATTTTTTCGGAAGGATCTCACCTTTGTAGATCCAGACCTTCACGCCAACCTTGCCGTAAGTGGTATCTGCCTCTGCAAATCCATAATCAATATCCGCTCTCAGAGTCTGAAGCGGGATGGTGCCTTCACTGTAAAACTCGGTACGCGCCATATCGGCTCCGCCGAGACGTCCTGCTACACAAGCCTTGATGCCCAGCGCGCCCGCTTTCATTGCCCTGCCCATGCAGGATTTCATCGCGCGGCGAAAAGAAATACGGTTCTCAAGCTGAGCGGCGATGTTCTCCGCTACAAGCTGCGCATCCTTATCCGGGCGCTTGATCTCTTTGATATCAACGATCAGTTTCTTGTCGGTTAATTTCTGAAGTTCTTTTTTTACTTTCTCGATCTCAGCACCGCCCTTGCCGATCACGACACCCGGTTTTGCCGTATAGACAACGACCTTTACACGATCCGCCGCCCGCTCGATATCAATATTGGAAATGCCCGCGCTGTATAATTTTTTCTTTAAAAACTTCCGGATATTATAATCTTCTACCAGACAATCGGCAAAATCTTTTTCCGCATACCATTTAGAACTCCAGTCCTTGATAATGCCGACTCTCAGTCCATGAGGATTTACTTTCTGTCCCATGCTTTAACCTCCTACCTTTCATTGAGAACGATCGTAATGTGGCTCGTTCTCTTCTCGATCCTGTATGCTCTTCCCTGTGCCCGCGGACGAACACGCTTCATCGTGGGTCCTTTGTTCGCATAACACTCTTCGATATAAAGGTTCTCTGCGCTGAGGCCCTGATTGTTCTCCGCATTTGCAATCGCGGATTTTAATAACTTCTCGATCACGCCGGAAGCGTATCTCGGATTGTACATCAGGATAGCAAGCGCCGTATTGACGTCCTTGCCGCGGATTGCATCCAGTACGAAGCAGGCCTTCGTCACCGACATTCTCGCATAAGATAACTTAGCGGAAGGTCTGGTATCCTTCTGTGCATTTCTCTCACGTTTGATCTGTGATCTGTGTCCCTTTGCCATGGATAGTACCTCCTTTTTAAATTACCTTACCCTTGATTTCTTTTCATCTTTGCCATGGCCTCTGTAAGTCCTGGTGGGTACAAACTCACCAAGCTTATGGCCGACCATGTCCTCTGTGATATAGACAGGCACATGCTTTCTGCCGTCATGAACTGCGATTGTATGTCCGACCATCTGCGGAAAGATCGTAGAACGGCGGGACCAGGTCTTGATTACGGACTTGTCTCCGGAAGCGTTCATTGCGTCAATCTTTTTCAGTAAACTCTCGTCTGCAAACGGTCCTTTTTTTAATGAACGTGACATTTTTTACCTCCTATTTGATCGCTCTGCCGTCTCTTCTTCTTACGATATATTTATTCGACTGCTTGTGTTTTTTCCTGGTCTTTAAGCCGAGCGCAGGCTTGCCCCAGGGGGTAACAGGTCCGGGACGTCCGACAGGGGATCTTCCCTCGCCGCCGCCGTGCGGATGATCATTCGGGTTCATGACAGAACCGCGGACGGTCGGCCGTACGCCCATATGGCGTTTCCGTCCCGCTTTGCCGAGGTTAATCAGATTGTGATCTGCGTTTCCGACCACGCCGATGGTCGCACGGCAATCAATCGGAACCATTCTCATCTCACCCGACGGGAGACGAAGCGTGGCAAATCTGCCTTCCTTCGCCATGAGCTGCGCGCTCATGCCCGCCGCACGAACCATCTGTCCGCCCTTGCCCGGATGCAGCTCTACATTGTGTATCTGGGTACCGACCGGGATATTCGCCAGCGGAAGACAGTTGCCCACGTGGATCTCAGCTTCCGGTCCATTCATCACCTGCATACCGTCTGTCAGTCCCTGCGGAGCAAGGATGTAGGCCTTCTGACCGTCTGCATAACAGATCAAAGCGATATTGGCTGTACGGTTCGGATCATACTCGATACCAATCACCTTTGCCGGAATACCGTCTTTGTTTCTTTTGAAATCAATGATTCTGTATTTTTTCTTGGCTCCGCCGCCATGATGTCTCACCGTGATCTTGCCCTGATTATTCCTTCCGGCATGTTTCGGCATGGAAACAACGAGAGACTTCTCGGGAGTCTTCTTTGTGATCTCGGAAAAATCGGACCCCGTCATCTGCCTTCTGGAAGGTGTATATGGGTTATATGTTTTGATTCCCATAATGAATCTCCTTTCATATCAAAATAATGCTGTTGCTTTCACAAGACTTACAGACCTGCGAAAAGCTCGATATCCGCGCTCTCCTGTGTCAGCGTGACAATAGCCTTCTTGGTCTTTGCCGTCTTGCCGTAGGTCATACCGCGCCTCTTTGTCTTGCCCGGGCAGTTCATTGTCCTGACTTTCTCTACCTTCACGCCGTCGAACATCTTCTCGACTGCTTCTTTGATCATCGTCTTATTGGAATCCGGATGGACCAGGAAGGTATATTTCTTTTCACTCATGAGGTTCATGGACTTCTCTGTCACTACCGGTTTGAGAATGACGTCATAATACTGTACGTTTGCCATTATGCATACACCTCCTCGATCTTTGCCACGCCGGCTTTGGTCGTGATCACGGTATCATATTTCAGAATATCATATACATTGATCGTGGACACAAGTGCGGTCCGGATATTCGGGACATTCGCTGCGGACTTCTCAATGATGAAATCCTTGTCATCCAGTACGACCAGTGCTTTGGAAACCTTCAGGTTGTTCAGCACTTTTACAAAGTCTTTTGTCTTTATTGCATCCAGCTTCAGCTCATCGAGCACCACAAACTTCTTATCCTGTACCCGACTGGTGAGAGCGGATTTCAAAGCGGCTCTCTTTTCCTTTTTATTGATCTTAAAAGAGTAGTCTCTCGGCTTCGGTGCAAACACAACGCCGCCGCCCGTCCACTGCGGGGATCTGGTCGAACCCTGTCTCGCGTGACCGGTTCCCTTCTGTCTCCAGGGCTTTCTGCCGCCGCCGCGAACCTCGGAACGCGTCTTCGCGCTCTGTGTCCCCTGTCGCTTGTTAGCCAGCTGCTGTACAACTGCCATGTGCACCAGATGTTCATTGATCTCTACGCCGAAAACTGCATCGTTCAGTTCCAGAGAACCGACTTCGCTGCCTTCCATATTATAAACAGATACGTTAGCCATCTGTATGTCCTCCTTTCTCAAATCCGGTTAAGCCTTTACGGTTTCCCTGATTGTCACTAAAGATTTCCTGGGACCGGGCACGGAGCCTTTGATCAGAAGCAGATTGTTCTCCGCATCCACACGGACTACTTCCAGATTCTGAACCGTAACCTTTACCGAACCCATATGACCCGGCATGCCTTTTCCCTTAAACACCTTGCTCGGAGAGGAGCAGGCGCCGTTGGAGCCCTGATGACGGTGGAACTTGGAGCCGTGCGTCATGGGGCCTCTGTGCTGTCCATATCTCTTGATCGCGCCCTGGAAACCCTTTCCTTTGGAAATCGCGGTCGCGTCGATTTTATCTCCCTCGGCAAAAATGTCAGCTTTAATCTCATCTGCCAGATTGTAGTCCGCCGCGTTCTCAAACTTAAACTCGCGCACATATCTCTTGCTGCTGACGCCGGCCTTCTCGAAGTGGCCTTTCTGAGGCTTGTTCACGCCATGTCTGTGCCGGATCTCTTTTTTCCCCTGGGCATCCTTGCTGACAACCTTTTCCTTCTTGTCAACAAATCCCACCTGCACGGCGCTGTACCCGTCGTTGTCGATCGTCTTGATCTGTGTCACATAGCACGGACCGGCCTGCAGCACGGTAACCGGAATCAACACACCGTTCGGATCGAAAATCTGTGTCATTCCGAGCTTGGTAGCCAAAATAGCTTTCTTCATTCTTTTTACCTCCTGTTTTTCCTACAGCGGAGCGCTCTCACGCTCATTCTAGAAGCAGGATTGCTTCCATTACTTAGCAATTCGCCATTTCAGCTCAGAAGCTTCGCTTCTTCGCTGTCGGGCATTCGCCCTATAAAAACGTCGTCTGAAAATGCAGCCTGCAAGCAGTCTCATTTTCTTCCGTCGTTTTTGCACGGCTCATTGCTATTTCATCTTTATATCAATGCTCACGCCCGCAGGCATCTCCAGTCTGCTCAGCGCGTCAACCGTCTTCTGGGTCGGTGCAATGATGTCGATGAGTCTCTTGTGGGTTCTCTGCTCGAACTGTTCACGGGAATCCTTGTACTTGTGAACGGCTCTGATAATCGTTACTACTTCCTTTTTCGTAGGAAGGGGTACCGGTCCGCTCACCTGGGATCCGTTTTTCCTGACAGTTTCGATGATTTTCTTCGCGGATGCATCCACCATCTCGTGATCATACGCTTTCAGAATGATTCTCATGACCTGATTTGCCATAAAAAAAGTCGCCTCCTTTTCGCACTTTTGATTCAGTACGACAAGCGGTGACTGTACACTCCCCCGTGTGTTTCATCTTGTTCCCACACGGCATTCGGCCTCTCGGCTTCCTTTCGTACAGTGACTTGTCGTCAGTTTCCTAACTTGACATTCGCTCCACGGAAAACCTGCCACGAAGGCAGCAACCTCACGCTTCTTCGCTATCAATGTCACAGCATGAATTAGTATAAGGGATTAAACACAGGATTGCAAGTGATTTTTTTCGGAACGGGTGATTTTTGGGAAAAAAATTGTATTTTTTTCAGTACAATTTGTTTTTGCAGTGAAACCGGCGGACATAGTCAGGCTGTTTTCGGGTAATATGCTATTTAAAAGGAGCTCATCCTGATTAACTCTCCCATCGCCCGGATGCTCCGCAGGGCAGCACGAGACCGTTTATCGATACCGGGAGACCGATTTCCTCCGCATGGATTCCGCCACCGTATGCCTTCATCTCCGTGCCGAGCAGGTAGGCGAGCACGGCGGGCTGCAGCCCGGTTGTATAAGAATTAATAAGGAAAAAAATCGGCTGCTCCGATAAAATCTGCGTGCAAAGCCTCACCAGAGGATGGATGGCGTCCTCAATCTTCCAGACCTCACCTTTCGGCCCCCGCCCGTAGGAGGGCGGATCCATGATGATGGCATCGTAATTATTTCCGCGCCGGATCTCCCGTTCCACGAACTTCACACAGTCGTCCACCAGCCAGCGGATTGGCGCGTCAGCCAGACCGGAGGATGCGGCGTTTTCTTTGGCCCACTGCACCATGCCCTTTGACGCGTCCACATGCGTGACATGTGCGCCGGCAGCCGCTGCGGCAAGGGTAGCCCCGCCGGTGTAGGCGAAGAGGTTCAGAACTCTGACCGGCCGTCCGGCCTGTCTGATCTTCTCGGAGAACCAGTCCCAGTTGACGGCCTGCTCCGGAAAGAGACCGGTGTGTTTGAACCGAAACGGTTTCAGATTAAAGATCAGATTAAGTTCCGAATAGCGAACAGACCACTGTTCAGGCAGATCAAAAAACTCCCACTCGCCGCCTCCTCTGCTGCTGCGGTGATAATGCGCGTTTCTTTTTTTCCAACCCATGTGGATCTTCGGAGTGTCCCAGATCACCTGTGGATCCGGGCGCACCAGCATATATGCTCCCCAGCGCTCCAGCTTTTCTCCTTTTGAACAGTCGATAATTTCATAATCTTTCCATTTATCTGCAATCCACATGGCAGAAGAATCCTTTCTGTATTCAACAACTATTTTCCTGTTTGTCCGTCACCCTGCACCGTCTGATACCGAATTCTGAAATAATCTAAATATGCTTTATATTTATCCTGTGCGGCCAGGCAGGTATCTGTAAGATAACCTTTTTCATTATCCCATTCTTTCAATCCTCGATAGTAGAACAATTTCAGATCGTCCTCAATTATAAACGGAACGATATTATATTTCAGGCATTCCTTAAACATAATTAATCTGCCCACACGCCCGTTGCCATCCTGGAATGGATGAATCCGCTCAAACTTCACATGAAAATCAAGAATATCTTCAAAGCTTTTTTCTTCTTTTGCGTTGTATTCTGTCAGCAATGCCTTCATTTTATCGGAGACTTCTTCCGGAAGAGTCGTGCCGATACCGCCGACTTCATTCGGAAATTTCTTATAATCACCGACAGCAAACCAGTCTTTCCCGGAATCACTGGTTCCGTTCTTCAAAAGCAGATGAAGTTTCTTTATAAACTTCTCTGTTAATGCCGTCGTTGCGTGATCGATAATCATATCAATACAGCGAAAGTGATTTGTCGTTTCAATCACATCGTCCACATTCAGGACTTCATTTTTCACACCAACGGTGTTTGTTTCAAAGATATATCTGGTCTGGTCATGAGTCAGCCGGCTGCCTTCGATATGATTTGAATTGTACGTTAAATCAATCTGTGTCTTATGATAGATGCCGCCGGAACGCTTACCTGCTTTCTGTTCCTGCAGAATATCCAGCAGCGTCATCGGCTGTTCTTTTTTCCTGTTGGAACGTTCCGGCTTTTTTGCATTCTCCGGGATATTCCAGGTCTTACCGGTGAGAAATGCACCGGCTACTCTTCCCTGCGCACAGTAGTTTCTCACACTGCGTTCCGACACATTCCATAGCTTCGCTGTTTCAGCGACTGAAAGATATCGCATCTGCTCCCCTCCGTTATGAACTCCGCCGTACTCATTATAGCATATTATCGGCAACAATTCCATCCGTCTTATGAAGTTTCCTGATGTTTTTGCCGATTCCGAATAAGTATAGTCTGGTAACAGACCTTCACTCCCCCCGCAATCCCTTCCGGTACTCCATCGGGCTGACGGAGTAGATCTGCTTAAAGGCATCCACAAACCGGCGCACATTATTGTACCCCACCCGCTCCGCGATCTCATAGGTCTTGTCATCCGTCTCCCGCAGCAGCCGCAGCGCTTCTTCCATGCGGATGGACGTCAGGTACGCCTTGTAATTCTGCCCGGTCTCTTTTTTAAACATGGCGCTGAAATAATTCTGGCTGACACAGGCCACTTCAGCCAGCTCTTTGATGGAGAGATCCTCGGTATAATGCTGCCGGATGTAATTTTTTACATCCTCGATCAGCACCTTCTCCTCTGATTTCCCTTTCTCGTAAATCCGGTTCAGCAGATCCGCGTAGTGATTGTGGATACATTTCTTCAGAGCGGACATGGTAAACTGTGACTCCACTTTTCTCTGAAGTTCATCCTGCATTTTATAAAAATCTATATCAAGAAGTTTATACTGATTCAGCTTCGAACCGAGATCCCCTGTAAAATGCATGGTCCGCATGACGACCGCGTTCCAGTTCCCGTAATGAATCGCTTCCACATTGTCCATCACCCGGTCCAGCTTCTCCAGCGCCTGTTCATCCCTGGAGATAATGCCGCGGAACGCCTGTTCCACGCTTTCCTTATAATCCTCAAAGGAAACCCTGTACTCCCAGTGGATATCACGGAAATCAATCACCCTCTCCTCCGCGAAGTGATACATCCCGAAAGCGAACTTCGCGTCTTTATAGGACTGCAACATCTCGGCCGGGCGGTCACCGGGCTGTCCGATGCCGATACAGATGTCTGCGGCACATTCGATCTCCACCTGTTTCCGGATCGGTTCTACATATTTCGGGATAAAAATCTCCCGGTCTTTTCCGGGGAAAACTCCCATGATATGCAGAGCATCCTCATCCTTTTTCACAACGAATCCCAGCTTTCTCGTGCCAAAGGCAGCTGTCAGGCGGTTAAACACGGAAAACCGTGTCAGATTAAACTGGCCAAAGGACTCTTTGCTCATACGGGCCGCCGTATCCGGACAGATGCCGGCGCAGATTCCCACATAAAAACAGTCAGTTATATCAATCTGCGCTTCCCGGAACATCCGATAGAGATCCTCGTTCTCGTAGTTCCTGCCATTATTGATATTCTCAAATAATTTCTGGAACTCATCCTTTTCTGTATCAAATATCTCCACCATATTCTGTTCCCGCAGAATCCGGATTGCTTTTTTCAGCGCTTCCTCCAGGTCCTTTGCGCTCACCGGCTTTAACAGATAATCCACAGCCCCGTTCTTCAGCGCTTCCTGCGCATAGGAGAATTCCTGATAGCCGCTGACAAAAACAAACTTCGCCTTTCCCTTCTGTTCTCTGTGCCAGTGCAGAATCTCAAGCCCGGTCACATAGGGCATCATGATGTCCGTCAGAACAATGTCCGGCTCAAAAAACTCTATGCTCTTCTTCAACTGCTCACCGTTGTAGGCTTCTCCCACGACCTCGATGCCGAGAGCCTCCCAGTGAATCATTTTTTTCAGCCCCTTCACAATCACACGCTCGTCATCCGCAATTACCAGTTTCCACATACTCACACTTCCTCTCATACAGGCTCATCATCCGGCTTTTTCCAGATCGGCAGGCGATAGGTTACGATCGTTCCCATGCCCCGTGCGCTCTGGATCATAAATCCGTACGCCGCGCCGCAGTTTAATTTGATCCTGTCATATACATTCTTTGTCCCGACACTGACGATCCCATCCGGCTCGATCTTTCCGGGATGACTGTGATCCAGATAGGCCTGCATCTGCGCTGCCCGCTCCTCATCCATACCGACGCCGTCATCCATCACAACGATCTCCAGATGATCTTCTTTTCGATCCACGCGGATGGCCACCACTCCCGGTCCCTCCTTTTCCCGGAGTCCGTGCCGGATGGCATTCTCCACAATCGGCTGCAGAATCATCTTCGGAACCAGCAGATCTCCGTCTTCGTCCGCCAGATAGACCATAAGGGAAATCCGCCCCTCGTACCGCGCCCGCATCAGCACAAAATATTCCCGGATGGAGTCCAGCTCATCCCGCAGATGAACTCGGTCTGCCTGTGCTCCCATCACATAGCGCAGCTGTTTCGCCAGGCTTTCCAGAAGCTCCGCCGTCTGATGATCATCCTGTTCCAGTGCCGTCATCCGGATCACATCCAGCGTATTGTACAGGTAATGCGGCTGAATCTGCATCTTTAACGCATTCAGTTCCGCATCTATTTTTGCGTTCTCGGCGATATAGACCCGGTCGATATAGTCCGACATTCGCTGCGCCATCCTGTTAAATCCGTCTGCGACATATTCCATCTCATCGTTAGTCTTTAAATCAACCCTGACGTCCAGCCTGCCCTGACCGAACTCATCCATCGCTTCCTTGAGTTTTCTCGTCGGTTCGCTCATACGAATAGAAAACCGCATGTACAAAATCAGAAGAAACGCGCCGCAAAAACAGAGAATCAGCGTCAGAACAAGGCGGCTCTGGAAAAAAGCTCCCATAATATCACTGTTATCCAGCACAAGAACAGCGTACACATCCGCATCCTCAATTTTTTCATAAAAGACCCATTGATGGCCGATCTGTTCGTATCCGCTCCCTCCGTCAAACAGTGATTCGCAGAATGCCAGCGGATGGCTTTCCCCCGTGTAATCCTCCGTATCAGCGCTGTAGATATAGGAACCGGCCGACAGATGATAGATATAGACATCACCTTTACTGATATTGGATTTTCCGATCAGTGTCTCAATCTCCCGTACATCGACATCCGCGTACAGAACCGCCAGGCTTTTCGTGTAAGCGGACTCGACAGAAGAGATATCCATATAGTTCCGTGCCAGACTGAAAATATAATTCTCGGAATTGACACAGATCTCTGACTCCGGGATCGTACCGGATATTTTTAATCCCGTCAGATTCTCTCCAGCCTCAAACAACCGGGAGGAAGTAAAGGATGATGCGTCATTCCTGATTGTCTTATCCTGACTGCAGTACAGACTGTAAATCGCTCCCGTCCCTGTCGCCAGCCGCAGAGAGGAAATATACTCGCTCTTCGCCATAATATCCCGGAGCGCCTCCTGCACGGCAAGGGCCTGTCCGCTCGCCCCCAGCGAATCAGTTGTCAGGATATCCGCCAGCGTCTGACCATCGGCATCCTGAAAATCATACAGTTCCTCCAGCGCGTCGTCCACACTCGCCAGAACATCATCCACACTGTCCGCGACATAACGTGTCATGATGGAATATGACGCTGTTATATTACTCCTGATCATTCCGCTGTAGCGGACAAAAAACAACATGCTTAAAATCAGCAGCGGGATCAATCCGAACCCCACGAAAAAGACCGTCATCTTGGAAAATGTCGTACGGTATCGTTTCTGCTTCATGATATACCTCCCCCGCAACGCTCCAAAGAAAGATGTCCTCTGCGCCATACGCCATCTGTTCTCATGATGTCCCTCCCCCGGATCTCTCCCAAAGTCTCTGAATCTCCAGAAGTCCGTCCTCCGCGGATACTGTGCCGCTTAAGATATCCTGCAGCGTTTCCAGCATGCTTTTTTCGAAATCTTCCGGCGTATCCTCATTGCCGATATAAACAGAAACCCGCTCATCCGCACTCTGAAACGCCTCCCAGACCTCCTCGTAAACGGAGCCCGTCTCAAAATCCGGTTCCAGATCCGTAAGCGGAAACGTGCATGACGTTTCACAGAATGACAGATATATCTCGTCCGAGTAAAACCAGCTCAGGAATGTCATCGCCGCCTCATACTTCTTCTCGTCTACCGCACACTCCGCCGTCACTGACCAGAACGTGTCCAGATTGTCCGTCGCATAGACAATACCGGATTCATCCGGCACATAAAACCATCCGAGCTCCATATCCGGATTCAGCTGCTCAATCGCCGCCGCCGTCCACGGACCTGTGTAGAGCAGCGCCACCTCGCCCTCCGACATCTTGTAGGAGAGGCTGGTGTCCGTCGTTGTCAGCCAGTTCTCATTGACATATCCCTTCTCGAACAGACTGTACAGATGATTCATCATGGCCGTCGGCGCCGCATCCGTCCACGACACTTCGCCAAGACTGCATTTCTCCAGCCAGTCCGCTTCAACCGTCAGCACATCCGTATGAAAAAAATGGTTCACCCAATACTCCATATGCCACAGATCAGCGCCTCCGACGCCGATGGGCGTAACCCCCTTCCGCTTCAGTGTCTTGCATATCTGCAAAAAATCATCATAGGTCTCCGGCTCCTCAAGTCCGTACTCCTCAAACAGCGTCTTATTATAAAGAATACCCCAGGTAGAGTCTACTGCGCCCACTCCGTACATTGTCCCCTCATATGTATAGACAGATGAAACCAGAGAAGAAACCTCCTCCGAAATTTCGCCCAGAAGTCCTCCGGCTGCATACGCCTCCGGCGTTTTCAGCTGCACGATGTCGCCCAGCTCACCGCGCGCCACGCGCCGTGTCAGAAGCTCCTCATACACCGTGTCTTCATAATTCACATCATAATGAATCACGATATCCGGATGTGTCTCCTCAAACTCCTCTATCACGTTCTCGATGGCTGTATTCCACTGCGGGTTCTGGTAGGCGTACACCAGCTCCAGCACCGTCACCACCTCCTCGTCGTCAGTGTTCACCGTCATGCGGCCGGCAAAAACCTCATAAAACAGACTGAGGCAGAGCGCCGCAAGCGCCAGGAACAAAAGAGGTATCAAAATTCTCATTTTTTTCATATGCTGCGATGTTTTTTTCATGCTGCAAATCTCCTTCCGCACTGCAAACCACCCGGCAAAAGGTATAACCATTCCTTTTATATCTACAGTATACGCATGGCTGCCGTAGAATTCAAACCCTTTTTACGACAGCATCTGTCATTTGTCTGAAAATTTTTTTACAGAAAATAGCTCCCGCGTTCCCGCGGAAGCCATTTTCTTCATAGAGGTACTTATGGGTTTTCAATATGTAAATTTAAGAAATATTTCTCACGTAATCCGAACCTATTTCTCTCCATACATACGGTCTGCCGCATTAGCATCTTTCCACTTTAACATGGGAAGCGTCGCAATCAGACCGATGATAATGATGACAACGAGGATACCGTATGCCATGGTTGCCTTTCCGGCGCTGATCAGCGTTACCAT
Organism: Lachnospiraceae bacterium; assembly: GCA_020860185.1. GTDB lineage: Bacteria > Bacillota > Clostridia > Lachnospirales > Lachnospiraceae > Eubacterium_I. Next base: position 21,201 of record JAJBUT010000155.1, read on the forward strand.
CATCATGGCAGCGACAGCGGACGGAATCAGCTGGATCGCCATGATAATACGGTTCGCGGACTGATACTCCCGACGGCCGAAGGCAAAGGATGTGATACAGGGATGCATGGTAGGTACACCGCCGGTCATACAGGCCACGCCGAAGCCCCAGCCGATCATCAGCGGAACCGTATAGCCGTCCTGGAACATCAGGCAGAGTACCGGAATGAACTCACAGCAGCCGAGGATCAGCGACGCTTTTACGGAACCGAGCTTATCATCAAGGAAGCCGAACACATAGGACATCGGGATACCGAGTGCCGCGCCCATCGCCAGCCATTTCGTCGCCGGGATCCAGCAGGCCGTCGCATCGCCGCCGCCGAGGAAGATGTAGTAAGCCGCCATCGAACCCATGCAGGCATTGATGATGAACTGGAATGCACCGAAGTTTACAATCAGGAGCCAGGACTTCTTCATGCTGAGAACCTGCTTTACAGTAAGCTTTACTTCCTCAACCTCTCCTGACTCAGATACAGGCGGGTGATCCGCGCCGTCTGGATACAGGCCGGCTTCTTCCGGTGTATCCTTTACACCAACAGCAACAACCACGCACACAACCGCGATAATGATTACGATCGCCCAGTAAAACGGACGGTAATCGCCGCCAAACTGCTTCGCGATGATGTTGGACATGCCGGAGGTTCCCACTACGGAAAAGATCGGGCTGCCCAGTGTGACGATACCCATAATCTGTCCGCGGAACCGGATGAACCAGTTCGCCACCAGCATGAAGCCTGCCATCTGAAGAATCATGCAGCCGCAGCGGACGATACACAGTGAGATAAAGAACAGCGGATAGTTACCGGAAGCCGCGCCGCCGTTGACATCCAGGCCGTTCGCCATGATCATGCCGATGACCGCAACCGCCGTGATCGCCATAACCACGATCAGGGGTTTCTTCACGCCGAACTTAATGAACAGCGTACCATACACAAAGGTCAGTATGATGCAGATGAAGTTTCCGACTGTCATCGGAAGCTGTGTCATCGTCGTCGACCAGCCGCCGTTCTGCTCGGTGATAAATGCCTGAATGATGTTGATCTGATCATTCTGGAGTCCCGAATAGAGGAACATGAATACGATACCCAGTATACATAACAGGATCGCATTTCCCAGGAATTTTTTGTTTTTTGCCATTTTTCTTCTCCTTTCTTGTCAAAAAACCCGTACCTTTTTCTTTCTCCCATATTATTTCATCATTCCTGCGAGTTTGAAACGCCGGTTTTTTAGAAAAAAGTCATATTTTTTTAGATGGAGTTTATAATTATGAAAGAGAGCAGGGCACACGCGCTCCGCTCTCTTCTGGCAATTCTCTGTTTCAGTTCATCCGGTAAAGGACAGGATACTACTCCATCCAGCAGATCACACCGCCTGTCATGGACGGATCCACATTCGGGAACACGTAATTCGCATACGCTTCCGTGATCTCCGTATACTTGAACTCATGGCTGATCAGCGGGCTGATGTCCAGCTTGCCGTAAGCGATGAGGTTTAAGAATACCTGAATATCCTCATCCGAGGTCCATACATCGGAGTTCGCATAGCGGAGCAGGTCGCGGTGCATCACGGGCGGCCAGGTACCGTCGATAAACAGATCGGCTCTCCGCAGCTTGAACGGCTTGGAATTTACATACGTACCAATGAGACTCGCACCCTTCTGCATGATCGGGTCGTCGATCGGAGGCATTGCCTCTCCGTGCACCTGAGAAATCATGACCAGACGCCCTCTCTCACCAATCAGCTCCGCCGCCTGCATCAGCGGTCCTCTCGCGCCGGTCGCCTCGAAAATAACGGGAAGTCCGCCGCGATTCAGCTTGTTTACCTCGCGCTCCAGTCCGGCCGGATTTGTTTTTGAGTTGATGGCAATGTCAACGCCCATCTTTTTCGCCGCCTCCAGACG
>JAJBUT010000030.1 GCA_020860185.1 Lachnospiraceae bacterium
AACAGAAATATATTAATTTCAATCCGCGAGCTGGGGAGACAACTTCGTGAAGCGTTTTTTAAAGGACAACTTTCCTTCTATTATGCCAGGGGTTGGGGGGTCTTTTTGTGCCATTTTCTGTCATAATGATTTCATGAACATACTACAAGAAATCTTCCTCGATCATTATGAAGAAATGATTTATACATTACATCCACTTTGATTCTGCGTATGAAAATATTTACAATTTGTTTTGCAAAATCTGCGGGGGATTATGCAGCGGGAATTTGAAGATGTGGTGTTACGATATCTGCATGAAGTTATGCGGATGAGGTGCTGAGGGATATTCGGGATTGTCGGGAGGAACTGAGTTCTGTGTTTTTGGGCAAAAAATCCCACCGGATGACTGTGATCCGATGGGACAGTATGGTGTGATTTCATTGACGGATGTCGGTATCCGGATGACCGGATGATATACCTGTTGACGACCGTGATCTGGATATGTTAATTCCATATACAATTTCAGATTATGAATCGCTCTGATTTTTGTTAATTCCAGATACAATTTCAGATTTACAGTATATTTGAAATCGATTACAGATGCAGCACCCTCTCCTTTATCTCCTGCGTCCGCCCCTGGTTCCAGAACTGGGTACCGATATAGCCGCAGGTCCTCCGCGCCACATTCAGCTTGCTCTCATCGCGGTTGCCGCAGCTCGGACACTCCCAGAACAGCTTGCCGTCCTCCTCTTTGATGAGGATCTCACCGTCGAAGCCGCATTCCTGACAATAATCGCTCTTGGTGTTGAGCTCTGCGTACATAATATTGTCATAGATATACTGCATCACAGAGATCACCGCCTCCAGATTGTTCTGCAGATTCGGAACCTCGACATAACTGATCGCGCCGCCCGGAGAAAGGGCCTGGAACTTTGATTCGAATTTCAGTTTTTCAAATGCGTCGATCTCCTCTGTCACGTGCACATGGTAGCTGTTCGTGATATAGTTTTTATCGGTCACGCCCGCGATGATGCCGAAGCGTTTCTGCAGGCATTTCGCGAACTTGTAGGTGGTGGACTCCAGCGGCGTTCCATAGAGACTGAAAGCGATGGATGTTTCAGCCCGCCATTTTGCACAGGCATCGTTCATATGCTGCATGACATCGAGCGCGAAAGGCGTCGCGGACGGATCCGTGTGGGATTTGCCCGTCATATAGCGCACGCACTCGCACAGACCCGCATAACCCAGCGAGATGGTGGAATAACCGCCGACCAGGAGCTTATCGATCTTTTCTCCCTTTTCCAGGCGGGCCAGCGCGCCGTGCTGCCACAGGATCGGCGCCACGTCCGAGGGTGTTCCCAACAGCCGTTTGTGTCTGCACATCAGTGCTCGGTAGCACAGCTCCAGACGCTCGTCGAAAATCTTCCAGAACTGATCCATCTTTCCGCCGGAAGAGCAGGCCACATCCACCAGATTCAGTGTCACCACGCCCTGATTAAACCGGCCGTAATACTTCGGCTCATTTGTCTCCGGATCCACGTAAGGCGTCAGGAAAGAACGGCAGCCCATGCAGGTGTAGCAGTGTCCCTCTCCGTTTTTGTCGATTTTATTCTGCAGCATGATCTTCTCAGATATGTAATCCGGCACCATGCGCTTTGCGGTGCACCGCGCCGCCAGCTCCGTCAGATACCAGTATTTGCTCCCCTCGCGGATATTGTCCTCCTCCAGAACATAGATCAGCTTCGGGAAAGCCGGCGTGATATAGACGCCGTCCTCATTCTTGATGCCCTGAATCCGCTGTTTCAGGACCTCCTCCGTCACCATGGCCAGATCGTCCCGCATCGGCCCCTCAGGCACCTCGTCCAGATACATGAAGATCGTGATAAACGGCGCCTGGCCGTTGGTCGTCATCAGCGTGATCACCTGGTACTGGATCATCTGGACGCCCTGTTTTACCTCCTTGCGCACGCGCATCTCAGCTACACGATTGATTGTCTCCTGATCCGCCTCGATATCGTTTTCCTCGAACTCGATGGCAACCTCCCTGCGGTACTTGTCCCGGCTGACCTGCACAAACGGAACCAGATGTGCCAGGGAAATGCTCTGCCCGCCGTACTGGGAGCTGGCGATCTGTGCCACGGCCTGCGTCGCGACATTGCACGCAGTGGAAAAGCTCTTCGGACGCTCAATCATCGTCTCGCTGATCACCGTCCCGTTCTGCAGCATATCCTCAAGATTCACCAGACAGCAGTTGTGCATATGCTGGGCAAAATAATCCGAGTCATGAAAATGGATCAGCCCCTGCTCATGCGCCTCCACCACATCCTGCGGGAGAAGGAAACGCTTCGTGATATCCTTGCTCACCTCACCCGCCATATAGTCGCGCTGCACGCTGTTCACTGTCGGATTTTTGTTGGAATTCTCCTGTTTTACCTCCTCATTATCAAACTCCAGAAGGCTTAATATCTGCTCATCTGTGGAGTTCGCCTTACGCACAAGAGCTCTCTTATAGCGGTATGTGATATAATTGCGCGCCACGGAAAACGCGCGCTGATTCATGATCTGATTCTCCACAAAGTCCTGTATCTCCTCTACGGAGAGCGCACGGTTCATCCCCTCGCAGATTGTGCGCATGTTCGCCGAGATAACCGCAATCTGCTCCGGAGTCATCTTCTCCACATCCGAAACACTGTCGTTGGCTTTCACCACGGCGGCTGTAATCTTATCCAGATTAAACGGAACTTCGGTCCCGCTTCGCTTAATAATTTTCATAGAACCTCTCCTTTTCTGTCCGGTGTACGATTGACATCTGCCTGTGTCCAGAGTTTCGAACTATATCCGGCATCCGTATTCCCGGCTCTCCAGGCATTGTGTCTGCGGGATTCATTCTACTACATCTTGTATTTGAATGCAATATAGAAATCAACATCTTGTGATTTTCAGTAAATTTACACAAAAAAACTCCGCGAAGACATTCTTTTATAAAAACGTCGTTCGCGGAATCTTACCCTGCGCTGCTGTCCAGCGCACATCATTCCTGTCCGCTTACTTTACGCTTGCGGAAAACTTCTGCTTCGCCTCGTTGATCTTCTTATCCTCCGCTGCCGGAGTCTCATAGAAGCCCCTCGCGTGCATCATGTTGAACACGTCCTTCTGGATGCTGTGCTCCTGCTCCAGAATCTGCAGCATGGTCGTCCGCACCGTATCATGCACACACTCGTTGGCAAAATTGTTGAATTTCTCTGTCGTCGCCTTCTGTGTCGACAGGCCGTCGCTCAAAATCTCTTTGTCTGTAAATCCCTGCATATCACACCTCCTACCGCAGCTGTTCATATAATGCGTTGAAATGTCCCTGATGCTGTTCGGAGATCCGCTCGTATTTCTGTTTGATTTCCATGTCATCAGTCTGTTTCGCAAGCATTTTAAACTTCTTTGTCAACAGCTCTTCGTCCGCGAGCAGATCGTTCAGCGCGGACAATTCTTTTTCAGATAATTGTTCCATGGTGTACCTCCTTGTATCGACTGTCTGTTTTATAATATCTGCACCGGCAGACATATTTGATTACAAGGATAGTATGGCAGGATTTTCTTCTTTTATGCAGTTTATATTTACAATTCATCTGGCGTTTTTGTACGTGTATGCCGGAAGTCTGCGAAGCACGGCAACAGAATTACCGGTCGCCCGCCATTTCGGACATGCAGCCCAAAGGTCTGTGAAACACAGCTGCTTACTCCTGGGCGCACGCTGTCAGCACATAAATCCTTGAGTCAAAATCCATGCTCCGCATCAGATCGGTATCCTCCGAGCGCACGCCTGCGCTCTCATCCGTCGTCTGCATGCCGAGATACATCAGTTCATCGCCGTAAGCATCCACTCCGCTGAGGCTGTTATGATAGCAGTAATCCGCATTCAGTCCGCACAGGCGCACCCGCGAAAAGGAATTATTGACCGTGTTCAGGATCCGGTACCAGCCCACAATCGCCGTCTTTTTGTCCGGGCTTACCACCATCCAGGCCGCCTCGTTGCCCTCGAACGGACTCTTCAGGCGGTAGAAAATCCCGAACTGCAGCAGATGCCGCCAGACTTTCATAAAAGCAATCTGCTCCTTCACCTGCGCGATTTCGTCCTCCGGCAGACGATTCAGATCCAGTTCATAGCCAAAGGTTCCGAAGAAGGCCACATTCGCCCGGGTGTGGAGCGGCGTCATCCGATGAACCTGATGATTCGGCACAACGGACACATGCGCACCCATACTGCTGACAGGATAGCACATAGAGGTGCCGTACTGGATCTTCAGTCTCTCGATCGCGTCCGAGTCGTCACTGGTCCAGCACTGCGGTGCGTAATAGAGCATTCCCGGGTCAAATCGCGCACCCCCGCTGGCACAGGATTCAAAAAGCACCAGCGGGAACGCCCCCGTCAGCCGTTCGTACAGATCATAAACGCCGAGGATATACCGATGAAAAATCTCTCCCTGTCGATCCGCCGGGTACGCGCCAGAAAAGCACTCCGTAATGCAGCGGTTCATATCCCACTTGATGTAGGATACCTTCGCCTCCCGCAGGATCCGTGCAATCATATCATAGATATGATCCACGACTTCCTTTCTGGAGAAATCCAGGACATACTGGTATCTGCCGTGCGTCATGCTCCGCCCCGGCGCGGCTAACACCCAGTCCGGATGCGCCCGGTACAGATCGGAATCCGCATTCACCATCTCCGGCTCGATCCAGAGACCGAACTTCATGCCGAGGCTCTCGATGCGGTCCGCCACGCCCGTAATGCCGTTCGGCAGCAGCTCTTTCGCCGCCACCCAGTCGCCCAGGCCCGCGCGGTCGTCCCTGCGCGCCCCGAACCATCCGTCGTCGAGCACAAACAACTCCACGCCGCACTCCTTCGCTTTGGAAGCGATCACAGCCAGCTTATCCTCGTCAAAATCGTAATAGGTCGCCTCCCAGTTGTTAATCAGGATCGGCCGCTCGCGGTCTCTCCAGTATCCCCTCGCCAGCCGTTTCTGATAAAAAGCGTGGAATGTCTGGCTCATATCGTTCAAACCTCGATCCGAGTACACCACGACCGCCTCCGGCGTCTGAAATGTCTCGCCGACATCCAGCTTCCAGTCAAAGCGCTCCGGATGAAGACCGACCAGCAGACGGGTCACGCGGTAGGCGTCCACCTCCGCCTGTATCTGAAAATTCCCGCTGTAGATGAAAGAAAATCCGAACACCTCCCCCTGAAACTCATCCGCCGTCGGACGTTTCAGTATGACAAAGGGATTCTGCTCGTGGGAGGAATTCCCGCGCATGCTGTCCACCGCCTGGATGCCGTACTCCAGCCGACGCACCCGCGGCGTGCGCTCCCGGCTCCACGTCCCGGAAAACTGGATCCAGTCATACTCGCAGTCCGGCAGATCCAGGCACAGGCTCATGGCGCGGGTCAGGTGCACCGCCTCCGCCCCCTCGTTGGTAAAACGGACGCTGCGCGCCAGCAGGCCGCCCTTCTCAAAAATCGTGTAAAACAGTTCCATGCGGATGCCGGTCAGTGCGTCCCGCATCGTCAGGATCAACGTCTGCGCCTCCGCGTCATCCTCCGCATAGAGAGCCGGCAGTCCGGGCAGCTTCGGCTTGCCCGGCATGATCTGATATCCCTCATACCGGAATTCGGAGATCCTGCTGCCGTTCCGCTGCAGAATCTCGACGGCGGGATGGCGGTAATCACCATTTCCGTACACCGGATACTCCTGCCGGATACTCGCCATGGAATATACCTTGTCCCGGTCGAACACGCAGGAAGCCATCGGCCGCTCCGCCAGTTCAAACAGATAGGAAAAATCTTCCTTGTCGTGAATCCGCTTCCCGCAGTACAGCTGGCCGGGCTGGCCGTTCTCCGTGATCATCATAATGTAACTGATGTACTGGTTATATAAATGAAATGTCCCCGTTGATTCATGATACACAATGCTCACAATTCTGCCTCCCATATTCACATAATGTTGTTGAATCCAAGAGTATTTAACCTGCGGATTCCTCCGCACTTCGCTAAGATCTGTATAAACTCCCATGCGCTGCTGTCGCAGCATTCTGAATTCAGCCAATATTATACGCATACCTTTTTCGAATACAAGCCCCAAAATATATTGTACTGAAATAAAAACCGGGAGTGACCAGTAACAACCGGAAATCACCATCATCGCACAACCCGGCCTGCGGTATGCACAAGCCGAAGCCCTGATAAACAGCCTGCTGTCGGATGAGAAGCTTAACACTCTGTCCGCAGCGGAACGAAGCTATATCCTTGACCGCATTCTCAGCGAAATCAAAGGCAGAATGATGGAAGACATTGTACTAAAAGCGCTCAGACCGAACACCGGTTCGGCGCCATTACCGGCAAATATGTGATCTATCGCGGTAAGGCGGCCGAATCAGATGGCATTCGTTATCTCAACGCAGAAGAATATCTCAAATCTTGCATAAGGAACATTGGTAACTGTTCAATACCTTCACAGTTACGAACATTGAAGCAAAAAAGGCGAACATGCGGGTCATGGCTGCACCAGCCGCTCCAGCGCCAGCCGCAGCCGCTCCCGGACCCGCTCCGGCCCCATCACCTGCATGATCTGGTACAGGTCCGGCGTGTTGCGCCGTCCGGTCAGTCCCACGCGGATCGCCGTGCTCACATCGCCGACATGGCCCGGCCACTCATCCTTCGCTTTCCGCCAGATCTTCACCTCGCGGGCATAACCAAGCCGCTCTGCCAGATCCTTCATCCGCTCAAACCACTGCTGGCTGTCGTCCTCAGGGCTGTAATACTGATCGGGATACAGCGTAAAGATCTGTTCCAGCGTCTCCCGATCCGAGATCAGCTGATATTCATACTCGATATCCGCCCCGACAAACTGCTCGTCATACATATAGGAAATATACGGCCGCACATCCGACCATCTGCCGATGTCTTTTCTCTTTTTCTTTATCTCCGCGCCTCGCTCGATACCGAACACCCGGAGAGAATACTCCTTCTGCCGCAACATATCCGCCAGAACCGCGTCGTACCGCTCTGCCCAGGCGGACACATCCTCATAGACCTTCTCCGCGGAAAACGTGGCAATCACATTTTTGGAGACATCGATCAGCTTATCCATGTCAAACAGTGCGCCCTCGGTCGTACTCATCTTCTTCAGCGCGAACGGGAAGTCATACAGATCCGCGCTCTCGTTATTCCTGCGCCACATCTCAAAATCCGAATTCGCGATCGTCATCAGATATTCCTTCACCGACTCGGCGGGAATGCCCTCGCGATGATAGTAGCTGACTGCCGCCTCCGGATCCTTCCGCTTGCTGATCTTGCGCTTCAGCAGGAACGGTTCGCCGTTCTCATCCGAAATCACGTTTCCGTTCCCGTCTGTCTTCGCCTCGCTCTTTAACATCGGAGCGTAGTGACAGTATTTCGGCGCCTTAAATCCGAGCGCATGGAACAGTTCCAGATGCAGCGGCACGGAGGGAAACCACTCGCTCGACCGGATGACATGGGTCGTGTGCATCAGATGATCGTCCACCGCATGTGCAAAATGATAGGTGGGAAGGCCGTCGCCCTTAATGATCACGATATCAAGGATATTCTGCGGCATCTCGATCTTACCCTTCACCATATCCCGATGCGTGATCTTCCCGTCCTCTTTTCCCATGGCTCTGAACCGGATCACATAGCTGTCCCCATCCTGAATACGCTTCGCCGCCTCATCGACGGACAGATCCCGGTACAATGCCCACTCGCCGTAGTAGCCGATGTTGTTGACGCCTGCCTCCTCCTGCTTTCTGCGCAGCGCGGCCAGATCCTCCTCCGTGGCAAAACAGGGATAAGCCTTATCATTTGCCACAAGGTACTTCGCATATGCCTCGTAAATCTCTCTCCGCTGAGACTGGATATAGGGACCGTAATCGCCGACGGACTCCGTCTCGCTCACCATGCCCTCGTCAAAGATGATATCAAAATCCTTCATGGAATCGATGATTCCCTGCACGCCGTTCTCCACTTTCCGCTTCTGATCCGTGTCCTCAATGCGCAGGATCAGCACACCCCCGCTCTTTTTCACGAGGGAGGTCTCCACAATGCACTGCTCTAAGGCGCCAATGTGCACAAAACCCGTCGGACTGGGCGCGAACCGTGTCACAACGGCTCCCTCCGGCAGATCACGCTCCGGGTATTTTTCCTCATAATAAGAAATCTCCCTCGCATCCGGGAAGATCAGATCGGCAAGCTCCTGTCTGTTCATACTCATTTCCTCTTTAATAAATTTTCTCTATATCCTTCAGGCCATACGCATCCAGAAACGCCTGAAGATCCGCCGGATTCCGAATCAGCGCCACATCGTCGAACTTCCCGGTCTTCAGATCCTGGAAGCCCGCCACCTGTTCTCCGGTACAGATACTGCATTTTAAGACCGGCTTGCAGACAGATGCGTCATACTCTCTGTGTTCTGATTTTTTTCGTTTCCAGAACATGGGCTCTCCTCCGATGATTTTTTCATAGTAAACCCCCATGCGCTGCTGTCGCAGCGCGCCACCATCTATGAAAGCCACGCATCAGTCCAGCATGGACAGAATCTGCGCTTTCGGCTGCGCGCCGACTGCCTGTCTCGCCATCCTGCCGTCTTTAAACAGCATCAGCGTCGGAATGCTCATGACCTGAAACTGAACGGCCAGCTCCTGCTCCTCATCGACATTGATCTTTCCCACTTTAATATCTGTGCGCTCCCTGGCAATCTCATCTACGATCGGACTCACCATCCGGCACGGTCCGCACCAGCTCGCCCAGAAATCCACAAGCACCGGCCTGTCGCTGTTTACCACCTCTGACTCAAAATTGTCCTTCGTAATTGTAATAATACTCATTTCTGACCTCCTGTTAATATCTGTATAAACTTCCATGCGCTGCTGTCGCAGCGCGCCAACATCTATCCCGATTCATGATTTGAAGTATATCACGCATGCTCCGCGCACGCAACATCTTTTGCTTTTCACTATTGTACTTTACGGTTGGGCGGATACAAGTCACACATTGTATAAACCCCCATGCGCTGCTGTCGCAGCGCGCCAACATCTATGAAAGTCGATTTAACAGAGATTGCTGTGATTGACTTCAGGCAAGCCGCGGCGTAGCCTGTTTAGACCGACGGCACTTTTGTGTTGTAAAATATATCGTTCCGTTTTATAATTATCCCTATGCAGACTTATGAAACATTCACACACACATTTGATCCGGTTTTTGACGCACAATCCCGCATTCTGATCCTTGGTACTTTTCCTTCAGTAAAGTCCAGAGAAAATCAGTTCTACTACGGCCACCCGCAGAACCGTTTCTGGAAATTGCTTGCCCGCCTGACAGACGAACCCGCGCCGACATCCGTTCCCGAAAAAAAGGCGTTCCTGTTGCGGCACGGGATTGCCTTATGGGATGTCATCGCAGAGTGTGAGATCATCGGTTCCAGCGACAGATCCATCCGGAATGTCCGCGCCAACGACATGAGCGTCATTCTCGACCACGCGCCGGTGCGGGAGATTTACGCCAACGGCGCCAAAGCATACGAGCTGTATATGAAATACTGCTATCCGACCATCGGACGCGGGATCACAAAGCTGCCTTCCACCAGTCCGGCCAACGCGGCTTATCAGATGAATCGGCTGGCGGAGTGCTGGAAATGTATCCTTTCTGTTTCATAAAACAGTTCTTCAAACCGGAACTGCTTCCCATCTATTCATAAAGAAAAAAAATCCTCCCGTACATCTCGGAAGGATTTTTTGCGATACAGGAAAACACTTCCTGACACATCTCATTATATTCACTCTTCTATTGCAGCCAGCGCCTGCGCCACATCTGTGATCAGATCCTCCTGATCCTCCAGACCGCAGGACATCCGGATCATCCCGGCCGGAATGCCGGCCTCGGCGAGCTGCTCATCCGTCATCTGACGGTGTGTGGAGGTAGCCGGATTCAGACAGCAGGTGCGGGCGTCCGCCACATGCGTCTCAATAGCCGCCAGCTTCAGCGCCTTCATGAACGCCTCTGCCGCAGGGCGGCCTCCCTTCAGTTCAAAGGAAATCACGCCACAGCATCCGCCGGGCAGATACTTCTGCGCCATCTCATAGTAAGCGTCGCCGGGCAGATCCGGGCAGATCACAGCCGTCACCTGCGGCTGAGCCTGCAGATAAGACGCCACCGCCCGTGCATTCTCCACATGACGCGGCATGCGCACATGCAGGGATTCCAGTCCCAGATTCAGATAAAACGCGTGCTGCGGCGACTGGATACAGCCCAGATCGCGCATCAGCGTCGTCGTGCATTTCGTGATAAATGCGCCGCCCTGTCCGAACTTTTCCGCGAAAACAACGCCGTGGTAGGACTCGTCCGGCGTCGTAAGCCCCGGGAACTTATCCGCGTGGGCAAACCAGTCGAATTTGCCGGAATCCACGATCGCTCCGCCCACGGCCACACCGTGTCCATCCATGTATTTGGTCGTGGAATGGGTGACAATATCGGCGCCCCACTCGATCGGCCGGCAGAGCACCGGCGTCGGGAAGGTGTTATCCACGATGAGTGGCACGCCATGCGCGTGAGCCGCCTTCGCAAACATTTCAATATCCAGAACCGTCAGAGCCGGATTCGCAATTGTCTCGCCGAACACCGCCCGCGTATTTTCCCGGAAAGCGGCGTTCAGCTCCTCCTCCGTGCAGTCCGGCGCGACAAAGGTCGTCTCGATTCCCATCTTCGCCATGGTGACCGAGAGCAGGTTAAACGTGCCGCCGTAGATGGACGAGGACGCCACAATATGGCTGCCGCACTCACAGATATTAAACAATGCCATAAAATTCGCCGCCTGGCCGGAGGACGTCAGCATCCCCGCGGTTCCGCCCTCCATGTCCGCGACCTTCGCGGCAACCATGTCGTTGGTCGGGTTCTGCAGGCGCGTGTAAAAATAGCCGGCCTCCTCCAGATCAAACAGCTGTCCCATGGCCTCGCTGGTGTCATAGCGAAACGTCGTGGACTGAATGATCGGAATCTGCCTGGGTTCACCGTTTCCCGGGCGATATCCGGACTGAACGCATTTCGTGTTAATTTTGTAACTGCTCATATTATATCCCCTCTTTTTTCTGATGCCAAAACAGATCCAATGCCGTCATATACCCTTCCGGTGTACAGACTGCATCGAATCCGTTTTATATCTTCCTTATTCAATCACTCAGCGATTTTCAATCGGAATATAATCCATATGTACACCGACATATTTGTATGCCGGACGAATGATCTTGCTCGCGTTGATCAGTTCCTCCAGCCGATGCGCGCTCCAGCCCGGCATACGGGCGATCGCAAAGATCGGCGTGAACAGTTCCTCCGGAATACCAAGCATAGTATACACAAATCCGCTGTAAAAATCTACGTTTGCGCAGACATTTTTAAACATCTTTCTCTGATTCATAATCAGCCGGCCCGCCAGTCGCTCCACCAGCTCATACAGGGCAAACTCCTCCATCATATCCTTTTCCTCTGCGAGCTTGCGGGCGAACTTCTTCAAGATAACCTCGCGCGGATCGGACAGCGTATACACCGCATGCCCCATGCCGTAGATCAGGCCGCTGCGGTCAAAGGCCTGCTTATCCAGAATCTTCTGCAGATAAGCCTCCACCTCCGCCTCGTTCGTCCAGTCCTCAATATGCTCCTTGATATCGGCAAACATATGCTGCACCTTCAGGTTCGCACCGCCGTGACGGGGACCCTTCAGAGAGCCGAGTGAGGCAGCGATCGAGGAATAGGTATCCGTGCCGGAGGAAGTGACCACATGCGTCGTAAACGTGGAGTTATTACCGCCGCCGTGCTCCGCATGCAGAATCAGCGCAATATCCAGCACTCTGGCCTCCAGCTCCGTATATTTTCCGTCCGGGCGGAGCATCTGCAGGAAATTCTCCGCCAGAGACAATCCCTTTTCCGGATTGCGGATCATCAGCATCTCTCCCTTCCGGAAATGGAGATAAGCATTATAAGCATAAACCGCCAGAATCGGCATCTTGGCAGTCAGCTCCAGCGTCTGACGCAGCACATTACCCGGGGAGATGTCTTCCGGATTATCATCGTAGCTGTACAGGGTCAGGACACACCGCTGCATGGAATTCATCACATTCCGGCTGGACGCTTTCATCACAACGTCCCGGACAAAACGGCCGCTCAGCTCCTCCATCTCAAACATAACAGGGAAAAACACATCCAGTTCCTTCCGGCTCGGCAGCTTTCCGAACATCAGGAGATAAATAGTCTCCTCAAAACCGAATTTCCGCCCGTGCAGGCCTTCGATCATCTCACTCACATTGATACCCTGATAAAACAGCCGTCCGTCCGCGGGAATATTTCTTCCGTTGACCAGCTCATACGCGCTGACATCCGATATCTCGGTAAGGCCGGTCAGAACACCCTTTCCGGATGAATCACGCAATCCTCGTTTTACATCATACTCCACATATAAATTCGGATCAATGCCGTGGTTCTTCATCAGCTCCAGCTCCAGCGTATTCATATTACCGCGAAGCGCGCCCATTTCTTCCAGGCCGATCATCTCAATCTCTGCTGACATTCCATTCCCTCCATTTCTCAAAAAGAATAAAAAAACACCATATTACACGTCTTTGCTGTAACTGGTGTTCCTGTATGTATTTACGATGAAAGTGTCGTAAATAGACAGTCAGATGGGCAAGCTGGCTTGCACAGATGACTGGATATTTGACGACCAAGCCGGTATGAGCAAGTAGCGCGACAGCGCGGATTGCGAACGGCCCAGGCCGCTCTCTCTTGCCGCTGTGCGGCAATTCACCTTGTATCGGCGGCGATTGCGGGAGCACGAAGTGCGGAGCAATCGACTTTCATAATCGAAGTATAGCGGAGCATCACTGTTCATCATCTGCTCCGTTACGGGGAAATCCATTTAAAACACGAAACACACCTCCTGCGCCCGAAAATATCAGACACTGAATCTATTTTACACGAAAATACAGCGGAAAACAAGCATTTTTTTGTAAATGAAACAAATGCTGCCTCAATTCTGTCTGTTCCGTCCTGAAATCGTCCCCCGGCTCACCCAAATGTATCCCACACTATGCCGTAATTTTCTCATAACCGTAATAATCAAAATAAAAACCGAGCCTGTCATTGATCCTGTCGCGCAAAGCAGGATCCAGGGAAAACACGTTTTTCCGGTAATTCTTCTGGCTCTCGAGATATTCCTCAAAAAAGGGCTTCGCCTCCTGAAATCCGTCTATGCCGAGGCGATCATAGATCTTCTCCACATATCCCTCCGGATCCCCGCAGAAATCTTCATACCGAATATCAATGCGATCCTCCGGCGGCATCTCCTCCAGCTCCCGGATCGCCTTTTTGTAAATGCGTTCAAACAGATCGATGGAAACCTCCTCGATCACCTCCCGCGGAGCAGGGTCGTTCAGGCAGAGCAATTCCATCTCTTTGGTAAACATGTTGATCGTGGACATGATCACTTTGTAGGGATTGCGGTAGATATTGATAAACTTCGCATGCGGATAGCAGCGCTTCAGCTCCGCAATGCGGCAGGTATTCTCGGGACTTTTCAGCAGAAGCTGTTTGCCTTTATATAAATAAGTCACCTTCCGCAGGATATAATCATAGGCGGTGCGCCATTCCCGCTGCTTTTCCTCATCCTGCTCGTCGATGAAAGCTGTCTCGATATATTTCACGCCGTTCCCGCCGTCCGGGAACACCAGCATATGACTGATTGCCTGTGTGGAAATCGTCGCCTGAGCAAAGACCTCCTCCATCGGAAGATCCAGCTCGTAATCCATATTATCCATCGGGCGGGCGTCCTTGAGCAGATTTTTCTGCACCTTTGCCAGTATACGCTTCATCAGAATACAATTGTTAAAGGTAACCGTCTTCACCGGGTCAAACCATCCGTACTGCGGATCCCGCGTCAGAAGATTCTGAAGAAATGTCGTGCCGGACCGCCAGAAGCCGACAATATAGACCGGATCGCGGCGTATCTGCGTCCGTTTGATCGGGAAATAAAAAATCAGCCATTCCAGCAGAGCCGGGATACCCATGACAAAAGTCACCGCGGTGATAAACCGTCCCTGTTTTTTATTGGTGATCGGATTGGTCCGCTTTAGCCGAAGCCAGTTGTCAAATCTGCATCCGAGCAGGTTATGCGACATATTAATCTTATCCATACTGATGTATCCACTCTTCCGTCATTCGTAATATCCATTCATTATAATGGATTTTCCCCTGATTGCAAGTCCTGTTTAACAAATCAGGCAAACTGTATTATCAGGAAACGACATTAAGTCGTTTCCTTTGCGCCAGACACAAGGCTGCGCATCACAGCCGCAAACAGGGATGTAGCCTTCATAACACCAGAACCATAACGGTAGAATCCGCCTCCTGCAGATACTGTACCGACTCCAGTCCGTAGCAGTAATCAAACACATGTCCGTCTGTCAGGAAATACCGAACCGCCTGCTCACACAATTCCATGTCGGAAAAACGGATGCGCACAACCTCATCCCCGTTCTCATATCCACTCCGAATGATCGCACCGACCGCGTCCGCATCCCAGACATCCACATAAAGGCCTTTATGAACATAATAGTTATCTGCCGTTGCCGTGCAGACGGGCAGATTAATCCCGGCATCCGGCGCATGCGTCGTCAGCAGCATCTCCGTAGTCACCCCGAAATAATCATAATCCATATATTGAAATCGGAGAATGTCCTCCTCTGACAATTCTTCCCCGTCTTCGCTGCGATATACAAACTGGGAATTTCCCCAGGTGGTATCAATATAATAATAAAATCCGTCCATCACGACCAGATTCCATGCATGTGTCTCGCCATTCGCGCTGCCCAGCACAGTTGTACATGCGACGCCAAGCTTTTCCAGCAAATACTGCGTGGCATATGCATACCCCTGGCAGACCGTCTCATGGTTGACAAATGCACTGATGATATTCTGGCTGTTCTCCGCCCCCACGACATAATCCACCTCACGGATCAGCGTCTCATACACGTACAAAGCCTTGTCAAAATCACTGCCGTCCGCCGGGGCATCTGCCAGCATGCGCTCCGCTTCCGCGTCAATCTGCTGCTGCATCGCCTCCTGTTCCTCCTCCGTCATGGAGTACGTCGGCGCGATCTCAAGAGCGGTGATCTCATCCTCCCTGCTGTATTTTACATAACTCAGAGACTCAATCCAGAAAAAATCACAATAATCATAACGGACTGCCTGATATGCCTGTTCCATGACATTTGTATCCGTCGTCGAGCTTGTAACCGTTATCCGATTGGAAAACGCATATACAATCTCATCATAAACCTGTTTAGTCTCATCATCCAGCGTCCCGTACGCATATTTTCCTTCGGATACACTGTCCACCTCAGGCATAGTCTCCCCGGTCGGAGCACTGTCAGCCGTCAGTATCTCCTGTAACCCATCCGCAGCCGATTCGATCTCCGTACGAATCGACCCGCAGCCGGATAAAACGATCAGAAAGGACAAAATCAGAACCGGAACAGATACTTTTTTTCTATTTTTACGAATCAAAGCCACTATCTCATTTCTTTCTGCTTGCTTTTCTCACAGGATACTTCTATAATAGAGCAAAATCTATTAGATTATAGCACAAAAGAATACTTTTGTGAACGGGAGCTTTTATGACGGCAATGCAGATTCACGATATCGGTCCCCTTCTGAATCAGATGCTGAAGGGAAATATGTTCGATCACTTTCTTCTCCGGGAAGCGTCTGTCTCACATGCCTTTCAGACCGACATTGACGGCACGCTCAACTCCCGTTTTTATTCGGAGGAGGAGTGCAGACAGCTCGGTCTGAGCGGACTCCGCTTTATCCCGTTTTCCCATGTGCGCCCGCTCTGTCTGGATCTCATCAAAGGGAACCGCAAACCGGACGCCTTCCGTTTCGTATTCCTGCTCTCACCGGAACACCAGGCCAACACGGTCGCCCGCGCCGGCAGCGTCTTTCAGACGGAGGACATCACCGGTATGTTTTTAAATCTCAATTATAAAAATGAGATACTGACCTGCACGACAGGTATCTCCTACCGGATCTTTTCGCCAGACAAAACCCTGGAAAAGGAGTGGGATCGCGTGGCCGCGCTTTTCTTTCGCCGGCACGGCATCGCGGTAAGCGAAAAATAGCCACACGCCGTAACCCGGAAGAACGGTTCTAAGGAACTCGTTCAATCAGACATGTGTGCTTTTTGGTATCCTTGTCGTAATTTATGCCGACCATGATAAGATTTCCGAAATACTCCTTCAGCTTACCATCATAGCGTTTTTCCTTAATCTGATTTATCGCCGTATCAGCGTCTCTGTCGAATTTCAATTCTACAATCAAAGCCGGGGAATCTGTGTTTCTTCGCGGCAGAAACGCCAAATCTGCAAACCCTTTTCCGACCGGCAGTTCATGGATTATTTCATAGTGACGCCGTGCCGTGTAGTAGGAAAGAATGACAGCCGCACTCAATGAAGCCTCATTGTTGTACTCCAAAACAGACGCAACACTTTCATGTGTTTTCTCCAATGCAGCCGCAACCTTTTCACAGTCGCCTCCAATTGTAGCATCTAACAGATCATCCGATTCCTGTATGGCGGTCGCCACATAAGCCCATCCTTCTCCGCTTACGGCATCGCCAAAAGCATCGGCCACTTCTAAATTCGGAATGGTTGCTTTGTGAGTTTTCGAATCGTATGTCAGATACCCAAGATGAATCAGCAAAGTCAAAACGTCATCCTTGCTGTTAAAGGATGTCATATCGTTCTGGAATGTACTGATTTTAACCCTGACTGCCTCACCGCCAAGCATACTCACGATAGCGCCCTTAAGACCGTCAAAGTCCATTTCAATGTACTTCTTTAACGATTCATACGTTTCCGAAGCTGTCCAGTAATTCTGAAATTCTTCATTCCGTATCGCCAGCATAACTGAATTCGGGCTGTAAACGTGCTGAATTCTACTAAAAGAGTAGCCGTCATACCAGATCTGCATACTCTCAAAATCCATATGGAACTTCTTACAGAGATTTTTTACTTCCGTCTCGGTGAAACCAACATATTTAGCTAACTTTGCAGGTCTTGTCATGGTAAATTCCTGAAAATCGGTAAGAGCAGACTCCGTTCCGTATTTCTTGATCGGCAGGATGCCTGTCATATATGCAGCCGCGATGGTTTCATCTGTAGAAGGTCCACCTTTGAACAATCCTCGCAAAAGCTGAACATACTCTTTTTGAAGCTCCTCATCGTCTTTTGCCTCGCGAAACAGCGCATCCCACTCGTCAATGATAACGATAAATTTATTGCCCGTTTTATGACTGACAGCAAACAGCGCGTCCGCCAACACATCTTCCTTCTCTCTGATATACGAAGGGTAAGCTTCTCTGAGTTCTTCAATCACGCTCACCTGTGCGTTTTTAACGATCTCACACAAAGAGGTTGTGGTAGAAATAAACCTTGTGATATCCAAATATATTACATCGAACTTATTCAGATACTCTTCATAAGAATCCATCCCTGAAATCTTCAGCCCCTGAAAAAGTTCCCCTGAATCACAGCTTTTGTCATAGTATGCGCACAGCATTTTTGCTGCAAAAGACTTCCCAAATCTCCTCGGTCGACTGAAACTGGTCAGATTTGATGTGGTCGGTATTGTCCGATTGATATAATCAATCAAGTCCGTTTTATCTATATACACACCGCTCCGTATTTTGCGGAATGCTTCATTACCCGGATTTAAATAAAGTCCCACTTCAGTTCACCTCCCGTTTTATAATTGGGTGTACCGCTTATAACTTACCACAAAGCCGCCTTTAAAACAACTCATGAATTTTCTGATAATCTGAAACGCTTTTTATGGAAGAAAATTCATGACAGATACTCCAGTATACTGTGCACCGCCACGTTTCCCTCTCCCACGGCCTTCGCGATCTGATACGGCCGTCCGGTACAGTCTCCCGCCGCGTAACAACCCGGCAGATTCGTCTCCATACGCCGGTTTACAATAATATGCGCGCCATCCATGGCCAGATCGGGCAAAAGAGCCGCCGGCGCCACGGCGCCGCGCAGACAGAACAGACCGTCCACGTTTATCTCCGTCTGATCGGCCAGAACAATCACCGATACACGGGCTTCGCCGGCCACCTGCCGGATCGGCTTTGACAGCCGTTCCACGTTCGAGAGGCCGATCCCGCTGTCCGCATACGGTGCAGAGAGATACACTTTTTCTGCCAGTTCCGCCAGATAACGCACCTCATGTTCAAAACGCCGATCTTCGCAATAGACAGCGATCGTCTTCCCCCGATAAAGAAAACCGTCACAGGTCGCACAGTAGCTGACGCCGCGCCCCAGAAGCCTTTCTTCCCCCGGAAATCCCTTCGCCGACACAGAACCGATCGCCAGCAGCAGCGTTCTCGCCTCATAGATATCATTCCCCGCCAAAAGCTGATAACCGGATGCGCCCGCCATGACAGTCGTCACCATTTTGTCCGTCGGTTGAATCTCCATCGCTTCCATCTGCTCCTTGAAACAACGGTTCAGCTCAGTGCCGGCGATCATGCCCGGGCCGGGATAATTCGCGATTTTTTCTGATTTTTCTACCTTCGAGCTGAGTTCTCCGGAACCAAACCAGATCACATCCTTATTGTGAAGCTTTAAGTTCAGCGCCGCCGACAGACCGGCGGGTCCGCTTCCGATGATTGCGGTATCGTACATAGTGTTTCCTCCTCGTATCCTGTACTCTGATCATGTTTTGATTCCGGACACCGACGGGCGTTCCCGACCCGTATGCCGGTCTCACTCGCCGGGTGATCATCTCCCACAGCTGTTCCTGACCTCAGCTTTTTTGAAACGGATACTCGTCCCGGAACCTGCAGAGCATCTCATTCGTCAGGGAAAAATGATTCGGCTTCTCATAAATCTCCTCCGGCCTCACCCATTTCGCCATCGACAGCTCATCCTCCTGGATGATGATTCGTTCC
The DNA here is from genome assembly GCA_020860185.1 of Lachnospiraceae bacterium. Classification (GTDB taxonomy): domain Bacteria; phylum Bacillota; class Clostridia; order Lachnospirales; family Lachnospiraceae; genus Eubacterium_I. The sequence continues at coordinate 19,038 of JAJBUT010000030.1, forward strand.
GTCCCGTCCAGCTCCGCAAAAAACCCGAACAGCAGGCTGTCCGAGTACGGCCAGGGCTGACTTTTGTAGTAGCACAGATTTTTGACATGAAGCCGCGTTTCCTCGTAGACCTCCCGGGCGACCGTCTCCTCGATCGTCTCTCCGACCTCCGCAAAACCGGCGATCAGCGCATAGTGATCCGTGAAGCCGCCCCGATACTGACTCACCAGAATCTTCCCATCGTGAATCACTCCCACGATCACACAGGGACAGATCTTCGGATACTCCATCTGTCCGCAGGAGGGGCATCGCAGCATGCGCTCCCTCCCGTCCTGAACCATCGGATGTCCGCAGGCACCACAGAACCTGTGCGCTGCGTACCAGCGCCCCAGCTGCATCCCTGCCAGAGCCGCGTAAACCAGATGCTGCGGGGCTGCCCCGCGCAATGCCGTTCCTTTCTCATAGCGATAACCGGCCAGATCCAGATCCCTGCACAGGAAAAAGCGTTCGTCTCCGATCGCAAACAGATAGGTAAATGCGTGCACCGGGGAACGGAACGGCGACAGGTCAGTATCGGTCAGAGCATCAGGCTGCGACAGATCGGTATCAGTCAGATTCTCAAACCGCGGCAGTTCAATCCCGGTCAATTCGCCCCGGATCAGAATCTTTCCGTCCCGCAGGGCGATGATGCGATCTCCTGTCCGCGGCCGGGCGTCATAATAATATGTGTTGTCAAAATGAAGGGGCGCTAAATCCTGTATCATGCTTTTTCCACCCTTTGCAGTGAAAACACACGGGATAATATGAAACAGATCACTATGGTTTACGTTTCTTTCCACCCTTTACAGCGAAAACACACCCCCGCAGCGAACTGCAGGGGTATCGGATTTCCGCATCAGGGATATATCCGTCGTGTTTCTTACTGAAGATTACACGAAGTGCCGGTCAGACACCTCCGGAACAACAAATCCATTTCGTTTACTGAAGATTCCCCGGGAACTTCGGGATCCCGTCAAATCCGACCTGAAGGTCTTCATCTGTCGGGATATAATCGGTCATGGTTCCGTTGTGGAACTGCTCGTAAGCCACCATATCAAAATATCCGGTGCCGGTCAGGCCGAACAGAATCGTCTTCTCCTCACCGGTCTCTTTGCACTTCAGCGCCTCGTCGATCGCGGCCTTGATCGCATGGCTGCTCTCCGGCGCGGGCAGAACACCTTCGACTCTCGCAAACTGCTCCGCAGCCCGGAATACCTCCGTCTGCTCCACCGCTCTCGCCTCCATATAGCCGTCATGATACAGCTGGGACAGGATAGCGCTCATGCCGTGGAAGCGCAGACCGCCCGCATGGTTCGGCGACGGGATAAAACCGCTGCCCAGGGTATACATCTTAGCCAACGGGCAGATCATGCCGGTATCGCAGAAATCATAGGCGAACACACCCCTCGTAAAGCTCGGACAGGATGCAGGCTCTACCGCGATAATCCGGTAATCTGCCTCCCCGCGGAGCTTTTCTCCCATAAACGGGGAGATCAGGCCGCCGAGATTCGAGCCGCCGCCGGCGCAACCGATGATGATATCCGGTCTGATATCGTACTTATCCATGGCCAGCTTCGTCTCCACGCCGATGATGGACTGATGGAGAAGCACCTGGTTCAGAACGCTCCCCAGCACATAACGGTAACCCTCGTTGGTCACCGCCACCTCAACCGCCTCGGAAATCGCGCAGCCCAGACTGCCGGTCGTGCCCGGATGCTCCGCCAGGATCTTCCTCCCGACCTCCGTCGTGTCAGACGGAGACGGCGTCACCTCCGCGCCGTAGGTGCGCATCACCTCGCGTCGGAACGGCTTCTGCTCATAGGAGACCTTGACCATGTACACCTTGCAGTCCAGATCCAGATACGCGCAGGCCATGGAAAGCGCCGTCCCCCACTGACCCGCTCCGGTCTCCGTGGTAACGCCCTTCAACCCCTGCTTCTTTGCGTAATACGCCTGCGCGATGGCGGAATTCAGCTTGTGGCTGCCGCTCGTATTATTTCCCTCAAACTTATAATAGATCTTTGCCGGCGTACCCAGAGCCTTCTCCAGACAGTACGCGCGAACCAACGGCGCCGGCCGGTACATTCTGTAAAAGTCCCGGATCTCCGCCGGGATCTCGATCAGCCGGGTGTCGTCGTCCAGCTCCTGCTTCACCAGCTCGTCACAGAACACGCCGCCCAGCTCCTGCGCCGTCATCGGCTGCAACGTGCCCGGATTCAGCAGCGGCGCCGGTTTGTTCTCCATGTCCGCGCGCACATTATACCAGTGCGTCGGCATCTCGCTCTCTTCCAGGTAAATTTTGTAAGGAATCTTATAATCGCTCCCCATAGTATCCTCCTTCATAAGCTTTCGAAAATCCTCCTGCATCTGCCTTCGTGGCTGCCGAAAATCCGGGTGCAAAGAAATTCCGAAAATATTTTATACTTTCTTCAAAACAACAGTTACAGTTAAATGATAAAATCAATCCGGTTCAAAGTCAAGAGAATCATACGGATATCCAGATCTGTTATACAAGAATTCCTTATATAAAAATCCTTATGTTTATACAGAGATCTCAATCTTCCGCCCGGTCCTCTGATAGCGGTAATACCGCACTCCGGCCGCGTCCATCATACGCTTGGACGTCAGGACGGACGGCGTGCCGTCGTATTTGTCATCGTCATAAACCACCGTCCTGATCCCGGACTGAATGATCGCCTTCGCGCATTCATTGCACGGAAACAGGGATACATACAGCTTCGCCCCCTCCAGACTCCCGCCGCGGTAGTTCAGGATCGCGTTCAGTTCACTGTGCACCACATACGGATACTTCGTGTCCGTCTCGTCCCCCTCCCTCGACCAGGGGAACTCATCGTCGGAGCATCCTCTCGGAAATCCGTTGTATCCCATGGACAGGATTTTATTGTCCGCACTGACGATGCATGTCCCGACCTGGGAATTCGGATCCTTGGAGCGCATGCCCGACAGCTTGGCGACGCCCATAAAATATTCATCCCATGTGATGTAGTTTTCTCTTTTTCCAGTCATTTTATGCCTCCCGGTTCCGCCTGTTCGCTTCGGTTCTTTCATACCTGTTCGATCACGCAGCTGTGTTTTTTTGCGCCTTCTCCTTTTGCATCCCTGTCGTAACTGATCCCGACCAGAAGCAAATTTCCAAAGTATTCTTTCAACATGCCGTCATATCGGTTATCATGAATCTGTTTCATCGCGGAATCTGCATCCTTATCGTATTTCAATTCAACGATCATGGCAGGTTTGTCTGTATCTCTCCTCGGAATGAAAGCCAGATCCGCAAAACCTTTCCCTGACGGAAATTCCCGGACAATACTGTAATATCGTTTCGCTGTATAAAAAGCAATCGTAATCGCGCAGCTTAAGGATGCCTCGTTGTTGTACTGAATCACAGAAGAAACAGATTCATGAATCATTTCCAACGCACCCGCCACCGCATCTGCATCCCTCTCAAGAGTTACATTCAGAAGCTTTTCCGATTCGGCAATCGCCCTGCCCACGATTCCCCACTGTTCATTGCTCACGGCATCTTCGAATGCCTCCGCCACTTCCAGATTCGGAATGTATGCCTCTCTTTTCTCTGAATCGTAGGCAAGATAGCCGAGATGAACCAGAAGCGTCAAAACGTCATTTCTGCTGTTGAACGTCGTCATATCATTCTGAAATGTACTGATTTTCACACTGACCGCTCTGCCGCCAAGCATCTCAATCACTGCGCCTTTCAGTCCGTCATAATCCATACCGATATATTCTTTCAGGCTCTCAAACGTCTCTGTCTGCGTCCAGTAATTCTGAACCTCTCGTTCCTGTATGGCGCTCATCACGGAATTCGGACTGTACACATGGCTGATCCGGCTAAAAGAATATCCGTCATACCATGTGCGCATATCGTCAAAACTCATTTGGAAACGGCTGCATAATCGTTTTACTTCTGTCTCCGTAAACCCGGCATATTCGGCAAGCCTCCCGGGTCTTGTCATCGAATATTCCCTGAAATCCGTCAATGCGGATTCCGTCCCATATT
>JAJBUT010000106.1 GCA_020860185.1 Lachnospiraceae bacterium
CTCCACGGCTATACCCTCCTATCCTACGAGGAGGAGATCGCCCTGCCGCAGCCCGTGATCGAGGCGGTGAAGGACCGATTTGACATTCCGGTTTCTCTGGATACCTATAAGAGCGGCGTCGCGAGAGCCGGGCTGGAGGCGGGCGCAGATCTCATCAATGATATCTGGGGGCTGAAATACGACCCGGAGATGGCGGACTTGATTGCGGCGTATGGTGTGCCATGCTGCCTGATGCATAACCGGGAGCAGGCGGATGATGCCGATCCTGCGGCGCCCGGATCGGCGGATGAGAGCGATCCCGCGCTGCCGGGCAATGCGGGTGATGCCGTTTTTGTGGCGGCCTGGAAAGCAGATCTGGCCGGGACCATTCGGCTGGCAAAGCAGGCGGGCATCCGCGATGACCGTATCATTCTGGATCCGGGCGTCGGATTCGGGAAGACCTACGAGAATAATCTGCAGGCAATCCGTCATCTGGATCAGCTGCACTCGTTCGGGTATCCGCTGCTTTTGGGAGCATCCCGCAAATCCGTGATCGGGCTGACGCTCGATGTCCCCGCGGACGACCGCGTGGTGGGGACGGCAGTCACGACAGTGTTCGCGGTGCTGCACCGATGCGCCTTTGTGCGGGTGCATGATGTGAGGGAGAATGTGCAGGCGATACGGATGGCGCGGGCGATCCTTGGATCATAGATGCCGGATCACAGTGTTACAGGAAACGACTTAAGCCGCTTATTGTCTGTCCAGATAATGCGTACTTAATTGTGGTAAACAAAAACTGATACTAAGAGGATTGAAACATGGCGGATCAGATCAGAATTCAGAATTTAGAGGTTTATGCGCATCACGGCGTTTTTCCGGAGGAGGCGAAGCTGGGGCAGAAGTTTCTGGTGGATGCGGTTTTGTATACCGACCTGCGGGAAGCGGGATTTTCCGATCATATCAGCGCATCGGTTGACTATGGTTTTGTCTGTCATTATATCACGGAGTTTATGAAGGAGAACACGTTTCAGCTTCTGGAGTCCGTGGCGGAGCATCTGGCGGAGACGCTTCTGCTGGAAATCCCGAAGCTGGACAGCCTGGATCTGGAGATAAAAAAACCCTGGGCGCCAATCGCGCTTCCGCTGGATACGGCGTCCGTGAGGATCAGCCGCGGCTGGCACACGGTTTACCTGTCTGTCGGTTCTAATCTGGGCGACCGGGAAGCGTATATTCGGTTCGGTCTGGATGCTCTGAACGCTGACAGGCACACGCGGGATGTACAGATTTCTTCCCTGATGGAGACCGAGCCCTACGGATACACAGATCAGCCGCGTTTTCTGAATGCGGCCATTGGATTGCGGACGTTGTATACGCCTGAGGAGCTGTTGGAGCTTCTGCACCGGGTCGAGGCGGAGGCGGGACGGGAACGCGGGATTCACTGGGGTCCGCGAACACTGGATCTGGACATCCTCTTTTATGATGATGTGACTCTGGAAAAGAAGGCTCTCATCGTTCCGCACCCGGATATGGAGAACCGTTTATTTGTGCTGAAACCGTTATCGGAGCTGTGCCCGGGCAGGGTGCATCCGGTGCTGCGAAAAACGGTGCTGCAAATGTTGCGGGAACTATCGGCTTTATCGACTTTCATAGATAGTGATGACAGAGGAGCAGACATGTCCGTTTACTGTGGAAATCAAGATAATTGAGGTGATATGATGATTGACATATATGAATTGAGACAGTTGAATGAGCCTGAGAAAATAGCTGTGACGCGTCATGCGAAAGAACGATTAGAAGAAAGAAAAATAAGAATCATTGATATCATAAATGGAATACAGACAGGAAAAATAATTAAACAGTATGAGGACGATAAACCTTTGCCCAGTTGTTTGGTTTTGGGATATACATCTGATAATGCATTTATCCATATTGTAGTCAGCAAAGATGATTATTATATTTATTTGATTACAGCATATTATCCTGATCCTGCAAAATGGAAAGATGGTTATAGTGTGAGAAAGGAGTGATGGTTTACTATGTTATGTATGGCTTGTGGTGCAGAATTAAAAAAGGGATTTACAACAGATGTGACTGAATTGGGTAATGGAATTGTGATTGTAAGACATGTTCCCTGTTTTAAATGCCAGGAATGTAATGAGGTTACTTATACTGCAGATGTTGTTATGCGTTTAGAAAATATCGTTGAATCTGCGAAGAAACTCATGCAGGAAATTTCAGTGATTGACTATTCAAAAGTGGCATAATGAAGAGATATAAATACATTTTATGGGATCTGGACGGAACCATCATTAACTCCTACGAGGGCGTATCAAAATGCGTGCAGTACGCTCTGGAGTACTATGGGATTCATCTGGAGGGCGAGGAAAATTTAAGACGGTTTATCGGTCCGCCATTGCGGGAATCCTTTCCGAAGTATGCGCATCTTCCGGAGGCGCATGTCGAGGCTGCGGTCGCCCGCTATCGGGAACGGTATAATCCGATCGGGGTATACGAGTGCGAGCTTTTCCCGGATGTGCGGGAGACAATGGAGATGTTGCGGGAGGCCGGGTTTATACAGGCGCTGTCCTCCTCCAAACCGGAGGCTCGATGCCGGGATATTCTGGAGAAGTTTGGCCTGACCGGATATCTGGATGAGGTGGTCGGCGCCAGTATGGACGGCCGGATCGATTCCAAGATTCAGGTGCTTGAGGAGACGTTTCGCAGACTGGGGAATCATTTCAGGAAGGAGGATGCCGTGCTGATCGGCGATACGAAATATGACGCGGACGGCGCGGCGCAGGCCGGTATCGACTGCATCGGGGTATCCTACGGCTTCGGAACCCGGGAAGAGCTGCTGGAGCATGGGGTGACGGCGGTATATGACAGTTTGCCTGAACTGGTATCAGATTTACGGGGGTGACGGAAACAGCCGGCGCAGGATAAATCATTTCCAGATCATTATGTTTGTATTGACTATGTAATGAATTTGTGTATACTATAACTTGTGGGATAGATTCTACTGGTTGCATTTTGAATATGAAAATAATATGGATATATAGAGGAGGGATTGACGATGTCCAGCACAATACAGGTTCGTGTAGATGACGATTTAAAGACCAGATCGGATGAATTGTTCAGGCGTTTGGGTACAGATACCACATCCGCAATACGCATGTTTCTGACTCAATCGTTATTAAATAATGGGTTCCCATTTGAATTAAAGATAAAAAATCATGATATGATACCTTATGAGCCATTGACAGAAGGGGAAATTTTTGCCAGATTGGAGAAATCCAGAAATCAGGCCATGCAGGGGAGGCTTCGGGATGCTGACGATGTCATTTCAGACATGAGAGGGAAATATGG
>JAJBUT010000220.1 GCA_020860185.1 Lachnospiraceae bacterium
CTCTCGAAGAAAAATCCGGCGCACTATTTAAAAGTTATTTCTTAACAGTTCCTAACCGGATGTGGCGCGTTGCGAACGATGCGATTGAGTGTGTTCGCTGATAAGAAACAAGCAGCAGAACCGGCTGATTTCGAAGACGCTGTACAGGGGCAGTGCGGAGACCGGATAACAGTCGGACGGGTATAACCGGAATGAGAAAATGATATGGAATGCGGCCGCTTTCTGAACAGACAGAAACGCGGCCGCGTTTTTTCAGGCGCTCCGGCCATGACTTGACATTTTTTTCATAAGTACTTATACTGGCATTATTATGAAAAAATGAACAATTTAAACATTTGGAGAAAATCTTTTATGAACGATGAGAATGTAGTGTCTGTGGATGCGGAGCAGGCGAAAAAGGATTTATCAGGGGATGCCCGGAACCGGAGGCGAAAATGTCTGCTGGTCGCAGGAGTGATCGTTGTGGCTCTTGTCGCGGCCTATTTGATTGTTTCGCTGGTTTTTCAAAGCCGTTTTCTGCCGGGAACCACAATCAATGGCATAGCCTGCGGCGGGAAGACCGTGGAGCAGACGGAGGAGATTTTAAAACAGGAGACCGAAAACTATGTGTTGACGCTGGTGGAGCGCGGAGGCGGCACGGAAGAAATTATCGGCACGGATATCGGATTGGAAATCGATTTTGGAGAAGAGCTGGAGCAGCTTTTGGATCAACAGAACGGATTTAAGTGGCCGGTTGCTTTTTCCAATGAGGAAGAGTTGCAGGCGGAGCAGTTGATTTCCTGCGATGAGGACGCACTGCAGGAGGTTTTAGCCGGACTATCCTGTATGGATGAGAACGGCATGACGGATTCGGCGGACGCGGAGTTGTCAGATTACATAGAGGGAACGGGTTATGAGATCGTGGAGGCCGTGTACGGCACGCGCATTCAGACATCTGTTTTTCAGACTGCGGTGCAGGAAGCCGTGACAAATCTTCAGGCGGAGCTGAATCTGGAGGAAGCCGGATGTTATCTGGATCCGGAATATACAGAAGATTCCGAGGAAGTGCAGGCTATGCTGGAGACAGCGAATCGCTATGTCGGAACTACGGTTACATACGAGTTTGGGAGCAACAGTGAGGTTGTGGAAGGCTCTCTGATCAGCCAGTGGCTGATATTCGGCGATGACAGGAGTGTTACGCTGGATACGGAGAAAATGGCGGAATATATTTCCAGCCTGGCGTCATCCTACAACACGGCCGGACAGAGCAAAGCGCTTGTGACGACCTACGGGACGACCGTTACGGTTCCGGGCGGCAATTACGGGTGGAAGATTGATCAGGACGCTACGCTCACGGCACTGACCGGTTATCTCGAAGCCGGTGAGGATTTTACTGGGGATGTGGAGTATTCCCAGACGGCGGCCAGCCATGACGGGCAGGATTACGGGAGCACTTATGTGGAGATCAATCTGACGGCACAGCACCTCTGGTTTTATAAAAACGGAACGCTGGTGGTAGAATCTGATCTTGTCTCCGGCAGTGTGGCGGCCGGGAACGCGACGCCCACGGGAGCTTATCGCATCTCATATAAACAGAAGGATGCGGTTCTGCGCGGGCAGGGTTACGCTTCACCGGTGAGCTTCTGGATGCCGTTTAACGGCGGAATCGGTTTGCATGACGCTTCCTGGAGAAGCAAGTTCGGGGGAACGATTTATAAGACGAGCGGTTCCCACGGCTGTATCAATCTTCCCTACAGCGCGGCAAAGACAATCTATGAAAATATCAGCGCCGGGGATGCGGTGCTTGTATATACTCTGTCGGGAACGGAGAGCTCGGGTTCCTCATCCACCGACAGTACAGACACTGCAGACAATACAGACACATCTGCGGTCGACGCTGTGGTCGATGCGATCAACGCGATTGGTACGGTAACGCTGGATAGTGGGAGCGCGATTTCCAACGCGAGGGGGCTGTATGACGCGCTTTCCTCTGACAATCAGTCGCTGGTGACCAATTACAGCACCCTGACCGACGCGGAATCCGCTTACGCGGCACTGACGGCGGAGGCAGAACAGCAGGAGGCACAGTCGCAGGCGCAGACCGTGATCGACGCGATCAACGCGATCGGTACGGTGAGTTCCGAGAGCGGGACTGCAATCTCCAATGCGCGCGCCTGGTATGACGCGTTATCGGATGCGGCGAAAGGATATGTAACCAATTACAGCACGTTGACGGCGGCCGAGGCGGCGTATGCGGCGTTAGGCGCTAATTAACGATTTTTGCGCGAAACGCAAAATCTTTATTCAGAACATAAAAATCTGCCGGAGATGGTCCGGCAGATTTTTTCAAAGTGAAGTTTGTTTCGCGAATCAATTTTCTTCATCTAACAATTCATCGCAGCTGACCTGAAATATTCGGGCAATCATTTTGAGTTCTATATCGGTCACATACCGTTCTCCGGATTCTATGCGCTGAATGGCATTTTTATCCAGATCCAAACCCTGTAAAGTCAGCATATCCGCAAGTTTTCTCTGAGATGTCTTCTGAGGGAGATCCTGACGCAGCTTTTTTATTTTCGCACCGCAAATATTATTTGAACCGTTTTCTGCCTTGTTTTTGTACATGTCAATGATTTCCTGTCCGGTTGGCGGGTATGGTCTGTCGCTTTTTCATTATATGCCATCTCTGAATCCGGTTTGACATTAGGCAGGTGTCATATTGCCCCAAATTATACTACAAGTTCAAATTTATATGGCTTGACCGTTAATATAGTCGTAAGATATACTGGCGCTGATGCGTAATAAATGTTATTCTTGTTTTATCAGATGATCCAATCAGGCAAATCACAGCTGTCGGTCAGGAAGCGGATGTATGTTTAAAGTGTATGTCTCTGCGGTAACCTGGTAGTGAATTCGAAAAGACAGAGGTGGAAATTACATGGCAGATTCCTTTTTCTGATATTAAAGGAAAAAATCTTGTGGTTGAGGAGAAAATGGATGGGGCAAATTCAGCAATTTCATTTGATGATAATGGACAGCTGCTCCTGCAAAGCCGCGGACATTCGGCATGTTCGGCGGTCGGCAGGAAAAGGTTACGCTGCTCTGTGAGGATTCTCTTGCCGGCGTTATTCTGGATCGTTTTGGAAAAGATGTGATGATGGTTTCGCAGGGTGAGCATGCGTTTCGCGTCAGTGTGGATATTGCTGTCAGTCCGCAGTTTTTCGGCTGGGCTGGTCTCGGGATTGGCGTACAGATATTGTGGCCGGAGAGCGTGAGGGAGGAGTTTCTCGCTTACCTGCAGAATATTTGCGGGAATTATCAATAAAAACAAAGAGGGTTTCGGGTTTTGTATTATATAAAGCCTGAAACTCTTTTTTATGATTGCTTTTTATCTGCTCAGATAATCCCAGATTTTCAGCGAAAGTTCATAGAGAAGCAGCAGCTTACTGTCCGTGATGCGGATATCCAGCAGATCTTCCATTTTCCTGATGCGGTAAAAGAGTGTGCTGCGGTGGATGTGCAGGTATTCTGCGGTCTGTGTCGCATTCCGATCATGATTCAGATACGCACGGAGTGTTGTGATGAATTCCGTGTGATATTCCCGGTCGTAGTCCCGCAATTGAAAAATATGATAGTGGATGCCGCTCTCCAGTTCCGCGTAGCTGCATTTGGAGAAAAGATATTCCGGAAGCGCTTCCGTGCTGAAGAACAGGCGCTGATCGGGATCGTTCATATCGGAGAGATCCAGTGTATGCTGTGCCTGTTCGTAAAACATGTTGGTTTTCAGGATATCTGCGAACGGCTGGCTCAGGCTTACTTTCAGATGATTGTGTCCGGCGAACTGTTCCAGCGGTTCCGTCAGCTTCGGGCACAGCAGTACAGGCTCATCCTGATTGATCAGCAGTACGATATTGTTTCGATATACGACCGACATGCTGTTCGCAAAAGTTTTTCGCAGAGTGGACATCTGCTGTCGGTTGAACAGCTCGCTGTTGTGCGGTTCGGAACAGTACAGGATGGCGAGGCAGAAAAATTTGCCCGGATGGTGTTTCAGAACCCGAAAGCGGGATTCAACCATGCTGAGGTTGTTGAAACGCCCCTCGATGAGATCAATCAAAAGGGTTTCATACTGCAGGCCCGTCTGGCGGACAAAGAAATCATGTTTTTGCATTTCGATGGCGCAGATGTCAGAGATGGCTGTTGTCAGACGAAGCTCATGTTCGGTCGCATTTGCCTGTTTGGGCAGGCAGACGGCGACATAACCCGACATGACGTGCTGGATGCGGATGGCGCAGAAAATCCAGTTGGTGTCGGGATGGTCTTCTGTCTGGATAAAAAAAGCCTGTGTGTGCTGATAAATCTGATGCTCGATCTGGAGACGGCGCAGGCTTTCCACCTCCTGTGCGCTCAGGAAATGCCCCGCTTCGCTGCTCTCAACGCCGAAGGGGAGCTGCAGCATCATCGGAGAGACAGCCAGCATGCTGTATCCTGCGTCCAGCACAGAGACGGCTCGCCCGAGCAGAACCTCGGCGTGGAGAATGATGTCCTCCAGGCCTTTGCCTGTATAGAGAAGATGGTAAAGCTCATTGATTTCGTACTGAAACTGCTCCTCAAATTGCAGCTGTTCGGAAATGCTGTGGAAAAGTGCGTCGATGTCAGTTGTTTTCGGTGCGGAAAACAACGGGAAAGGAACATTCAGATCCAGGGTTGTAAGGATGAGACAGGGCTGAGCGGCATGGAGGATGCGCTGTGTGAGCCGGGGGTTTTGCAGAATTTTTTCATCCGCGGTGAGATACAGGGTATCGGAGGCGAGGATGGTGGTATCTGTCAGGAACTCAACCCGGCTGACGGTGCGATCTTTGATGTCTATGGTGGAGATATCGTGAGTCATTGCGGTGCAGGCATCGGAAATGTCGTGATTCGACGTGTTGTGGATGCCGGACTCATTATGACCAACGGTAGCATGGGTGCTGATGATTGAGATGTCTTCGGATTTGGACAGTTTCTCCAGTAAGGTCTGTAATCTGATCATGTCTGTCACCTTTTCATAGATAATGATGACTGTAAAGCAGTCGTTTTTGTTTTCGTGTGTGTTTTTTTGTATTGAACAAATGTTGAAAACAAAGTTGAGAGAACTGTGTTTTTTCAACGCCTGTCGGAGGAACTTTTGTCTCTATTATGATATTATTTGATTAAAGAGTCAATAGATGATAAAAATTATCCGGCGGAGAGTTATGAATGTTACTGGTCACTCTTTGATCACGCAGGGTCTGCCCCAGCGAAGCGAGGGTATTTACTGCGGGGTCAGGCCGAGAATGTTATGTAACGATAAGATTATATGGTCATGTGTTAAACAGATGTTGAAAATATGAAGGAGGAGGTTTTTATGGCAGTTATTATGATCGATGATGTCCGCCTGGAGGTGGCGGACAACGCAAATGTGCTGGAATGTGCCCTGAACGCGGGAATCTACATTCCGCACCTGTGTCATCATCCGGATCTTCCGGAAAATGGTTCCTGCCGCATGTGTATTGTGGAGGTTGACGGAACCGATGGCGTTACACCGTCCTGTACACTGCGCGCAAAAGACGGTATGGTGATCCACACAAAGACAGAGCAAGTCAACCGCCTGCGAACGCTTGCGCTGGAGCTTTTGTTGGCGGGACACCCAGAGGATTGTTCGACCTGTCCCAAGTATGGAAACTGTGAGATGCAGACGCTGATCCAGTACATAGGTGCGAACAACGCGCGTATGCGCGTCCGCAGCAAGGGCATAAAGATGAATGAGGAGAATCCTCTGCTGATTCATGATATGAACCGCTGTGTCCTGTGCGGGCGATGTGTTCGTGCCTGTAATGATCTGCGGGGCGCAGGTGTCCTGCAATATCAGAAGAAGGATATGGAAACGTATGTGGGGACAGGAGCATCCGGAGATGATGTGCGCGACGCCGGGAACCGCAGCAGTGTGAAGGCTGCTGTCGGCATTCTGCATGAACGGCTTCTGAAGGATGCCGGGTGCAGGTTCTGCACTGCCTGTGCGGAGGTCTGTCCCACGGGATCCATCCGCGACAAAATTCAGCTTCTGGATACAGATCGGACGAAGGAGGATGTTGTGGTGCCCTGTCGGTATGCCTGTCCGGCACATACGGATATTCCCCGTTATATCCGATTTGTGAAGGACGGCGATTATGACGCGGCTGCTGCGGTCATTCGTGAGAAGGCACCTTTTCCGCATGTGCTGGGACTGATCTGTACGCAGGCCTGTGCAAAGGAATGTAAGAGAAATGAAGTCAGCGAGGCAATGTCGATTCGTGAGATCAAACGCTACGCCGCTGAGCATGACACCGGTTCGTATTGGAAGGGAAAGGGCAAGCAGCTTCCGGACAGCGGGAAAAACGTCTGTGTTGTGGGCGGCGGTCCGGCCGGTCTTACAGCAGCTTATTATCTGAGGAAACAGGGTCATGCTGTGACGGTGAAGGAGGAGCTTCCGACGGTGGGAGGTATGATGTCTTACGGTATTCCTTCCTACCGCCTTCCGCGGAGCGTGGTCGCGGATGAGGCGAAGGTTATTGAGGAGCAGGGAGTGGTCATGGAGACAGGGATCCGCATCGACCGGCCGACCGAACTTTTAAAGGAATATGATGCCGTTCTTATGGCAACGGGCAATCATATGGGTGTGCGTCTTCCGATGGAAGGAAAAGATCTGGAGGGTGTTCACGTCAACATTGATTTCCTGCGGAAGGCAAGTCTCGGACAGGAGACCGGCATCGGCAAACATATCATCGTGCTTGGCGGTGGCAACGTAGCCTTCGACTGCGCGCGGACTGCGAAGCGCCTCGGCGCGGAGGAGATTCACCTGGCCTGTCTGGAGGCGCGGGACGTGATGACCGCCGACGATGAGGAGATTGAACAGGCGCAGGAGGAGGGTATCTTCGTGCATCCGGCGCTGACATTTGAGCGCATCACGGGAACCAATCACGTGACCGGCGTGGATTTCATGAATGTGAAAGCATTTTATTTCGATGAGAACCGCAGAGCGGTCATCGAGAAGGAGGAAGGTTCCGAACATCACATCGAGGGTGATACAGTCATCTTCGCGACCGGTCAGTGGTCTGAACTGTCACCGGAATGCGGGCTGCAGCTGGGTAAGGCAAACAGCATCGTTGTGGATTTGAAGACGCTGGCAGCTTCCGTGGAGGGGATTTTTGCTGCGGGAGACGTGATTTACGGGACAAAGTCCGTGATACAGGCAATCGCGTCCGGCAGAGACGCGGCGGTTCAGATTGATCTTTATCTGGGTGGCGACGGCGATATCAGTGAAGTGCTGGCGCCGGAGCAGTTTAAAAACCCGTATATCGGTAAGGATGAGGAATTTCCGTTCCTTCCGGCGGTCAAAAAACGTGTGCTGGGGGCTGCTGAGAGACAGGACAATTTCAAACCGTTTGACTTCGGCATCTGCGACAGCGATATCTGCGGGGAATCAGGCCGTTGTCTCCAGTGCGATCTGCGATTGCAGATACATCCTTCCCGGCTGTGGACGGAGTTTTCCAATGAACAGAAGGAGGTGCAGGCGTAATGAAAGCATATGAGAAGGCAAAGGCAATGGGTTCCGGACAGTTGATTGCTGAGATTGCAGCGAACGGCCTGCTGGAATTCGGCGCGGATCGCACCCCGGTCGCGGACAAATGGAAGCTGGTGAATGAAGAGCGGGAGTTACAGACGAATCCGATCCGCGTGGTGGCCGGATTAAATAATTCTGACATGAATGGAGCGCTCCTGGCGATTTTAAAAGAAAATCCGGACAAGGTTCTGGAAGGCATGCAGATTGCGGCGCTGGCTGTGGATGCGGAGGAGATGTATTTATATCTTCCTGAATGGGAGGAGGTTTACGCACGGGCACTGGAGGAGAAAGCCGCTTCATATGGCGTGCAGATCAGAACCGGCATTGTGAATGTCAGGGAGAGCAGAGGCGGCGCATTCCATCATATTGAGACTGTGGCTGTGCTGGCGGACTTGCTGGAGGAAAGCCGGGAACAGACCGCCGGTCAGACGGATGGGTCAGTGGGTGATTCCGGTCATGATATGGTAATTGTGCAGGAAGGACTTTCCGGTAACGGTATGTCAGTTGTACAGAAAGGGCTTTCGGGAACCCGCCTGGCAGTCTGTCGGAATGGCATTACCGGTCCGCTGCGGTGGGTACCTTACGGAACTCGCCTGACAGATCTGATCACGGGTCAGGACGGAGAGACAGACCTGACAACCTTAAAGGCTATCGCAGTCGGAACCAGACTGTACGACGCAGCTACAGCATTGGATATGGTCATTCGGCCTGATACCTGGATTGGAAACGGAGTCGTTACGCTGTATGATTCCGAATGCTGCATGATTCATGAGGCAGAACAGGTTCTGGCTGCAGAGCGCAGACACAGCTGCGGCAAATGTACCTTCTGCCGTGAAGGACTGATTCAGCTTCACACGATGATGAAGGAAATCACGCTGGGACAGGGCAAGAAAAATTTTACTGAGATGATGACGGAAATCGGTGAGGCGATGACTTTTTCTACGCCGTGCAGCATGGGACAGACTGCTTCGGATTTCACCATGGGAACACTGAGATTTTTTTCGTCAGAGTATAACGATCACATCCGGAAGAAAAAATGTGCCAATAATGTGTGCAGCGCTTTTCAGAGTATTTATGTTGACCCGAACGCATGTCAGGGTTGTGAAGAGTGTGCGGACGTTTGCCCGAAGAATGCGATCGAGGGCAGGAAGGGTTACATTCATATGATCGACGAGTTTGAGTGCAACAAGTGCGGCAAGTGCCTTGAGGTCTGCGAGAGTGACGCAATCATACAGACGGCGGGACGTGTGCCGAAGCTGCCGACCAGACTGACGAAGATCGGGAAGTTCAGAAAACGGTAGCGATTCGGGATGGTGAAATAAACAGAGAGCCGGTATATGACAGAACTGTCGGTTGAAAAACAGAGTGATAAGAAAATAAGGTATTGAAGGCAAAGAGTCAGATCTATATACAGATCAGGCCGGCTTCGGATAAAAAAACAGGAGGGATTGATATCATGAAGAAAATGGAGACAGACGTAATCGTAGTAGCAGCGGGTCCCGCCGGTCTGGCGGCGGCTATTACAGCAGGAGAAAATGACCTGGCTGTGATGGTATTTGAGAAGTCGAATACGACCGGAGGCGCGGCCAACATGGGCATGGGACCGCTGGGCATCGGTACGAAGCAGCAGAAAAACAGTTTTTGTGATATCACCGTGGGCGAGGCTCTGAACCGCCACATGGAGTATACACATTATCGCGTGGACAACGACCTGGTGCAGACGTATTTCAATAAATCCGCAGACACGATCGAGTGGCTGGAGGATATGGGCGTGGAGTTTGCGGGATGCTTTCGTTATTTCCGGGAGTCTGAGGCGACCTGGCATATTGTCAAGCCGGAAAACGGTGTGATCGGACCCCGCGCGGCGGGACCCATGGTGCGCATCATGACGGAGAAGGCGAAGGAACTCGGCGCCGAGATTTGTCTGGAGACGCCGGTGAAGGAACTGATCATCGAGAATGGAGCCTGCGTTGGGGTAAAAGCGGTTGATAAGGACGGAGAGGAGATCGAAGCCCGTGCGAAAGCGGTTGTGGTTGCCACCGGCGGCTTCGGAACAAACGCGGCGATGATTAAGGAGAATTTCGGATTTAATCTCTGGGAAGATTACTTTCCGTTCAATGTGCCGGGTACAAGCGGCGACGGTCTGAATATGATGTGGAACGCCGGTGCGAAAAAATTCGGCGCGAACATTGAGATGATTTATCAGCTCCGGGATAATATGAACTGGTTTTTGCTGGATGCAGTCCTGCGTCAGCCGAATCTTCTGGTGAATCAGAATGGCGACCGCTTCATGAATGAAGGGATGATGGGAAATACCACTTTCACAGGAAATGCGCTGTCGCTGCAGCCGGGTAACTGCGGCTACTGTATTATGGATATGGGTATTCTGAGACACTATAAGAAAAACGGACCGGATATTTTTGATATCGTGCATCCGGAGGATGCGTTCCTTACAGTTGATGCTGAGTTTGACCGTGCGGAAGAGGAGGGCTACGACGGATTTTTCCGTGCGGACGACATCGATGAGCTGGCGGACAAGCTCGGCATAAATGCTGAGAAGCTGGAGGAGACAATCGACGACTACAATGATATGTGCGACGAGGGACTTGACTGGCAGTTCCACAAAAAACAGGAATATCTGCATCCGATTACCGGAAAGGGCGGGTATCTGGTCGGCAAATATTATGTCGCGGCATACGGCACGGTCGGAGGAGTGCGGATCAACAAAAACTGCGAGGTGCTGGACAGTGAGCTGAATCCTATCCAGGGGCTCTACAGTGCGGGTTCCGACGCGAATACGATCTATGGTGACAGCTATAACTTCACCCTGCCGGGCAATACGATGGGATTTGCCATCAACTCCGGACGAATGGCGGGCGAAGCTATCGCGGATTATATCGATGAGATGGAGTGATATCAGCGGAATTGTGCAAAAAAGATTTGGCGAAGCGCGGACGCAAAATACGAAAGAAATGGATGAACGGAAAATTATCTTATAGTGATCTCTGAGGGAGAGCAGCTCTGGAACGGGAGTTTCGGGGCTGTTTTTTTCAGGAGCGTTTTAACAAAAAATTGTTTTGCAATGCAGAAAACGTCATGTTAAAATAATGACAACTGTTCAGTACAGCCGTGTCGGTAAAGCTTGTGAAAGAAAAATATTTGTAGGAGGAAATATTATGCGTCATTTACTTTTCGGAACAGCCTACTATGATGAATATATGCCGTATGATCGTCTGGATGAGGATGTCCGGATGATGAAAAATGCGGGTATCAACGTGGTTCGCATCGCGGAATCCACGTGGAGTACCTGTGAGCCGCAGCCCGGTGTGTTTGATTTTTCCCATGTAGAACGTGTGATGGACGCCATGGAGCAGGCCGGTATTCAGGTGATCATCGGTACGCCTACCTATGCAGTTCCGACCTGGATGGCGAAGGCACATCCGGAGACTATGGTGGTTACGGAGGACGGACAGGCAGGTTACGGACATCGTCAGCTCATGGATATCACCAGTCCAATGTATCGTTTTTACGCGGAACGGGTGATTCGGGAGCTGATGAAGGTGAGCGCGCATCGGAAATGTGTCATCGGTTTTCAGCTTGACAATGAGACAAAGCATTACGGCACATCCGGATCAAATGTGCAGCAGCAGTTTGTCAAATATCTGAGAGAGAAATTTCAGGAGGATCTGAATGCGATGAATCTGGCATTCGGTCTGGACTACTGGAGCAACTGTCTGAACGCATGGGAAGATTTTGTTGATGTGCGGACGGCCTGCAATGCGAGCCTCAGCGCGGAGTTTGAGAAGTTTCAGCGCATGCTGGTGACGGAGTTCCTTCAGTGGGAAGCGGATATTGTCAATGAATATCGCCGAGAGGATCAGTTTGTTACGCAGAATTTTGATTATGAGTGGCGTAATTATTCCTATGGCATCCAGCCGGACGTGGACCAGCATCAGGCGGCAAAGGCGACGACAATCGCAGGGACGGACATCTATCACCCGTCACAGAATCAGCTGACCGGAAAGGAGATCGCATTTGGCGGGAGTGTCGCCCGTTCCTTAAAGGATGGTCAGAATTATCTGCTTCTGGAGACGCAAGCGCAGGGAAAGGTACACTGGCTGCCGTATCGTGGACAGCTGCGCCTGCAGGCTTACAGCCATTTGTCAGAGGGGGCGAACAGTGTCATGTACTGGCATTGGCATTCCATCCACAATTCGGTAGAGACGTACTGGAAAGGATTATTAAGTCACGATTTTGCGGAGAATGATACATACCGGGAGGCGTGCCGGATCGGAAAAGAATTTGCTGAAAAGGGAGATCGGCTGATTAACCTGAAAAAGAAGAATGATGTTGCTCTTCTGGCCAGCAATATTTCGCTGACAGGATTAAAATATTTTCCCCCGGAGGCTCCGCTTCTGAATCCGGGTATTCAGTATAACGATATTGTGCGCTGGATGTACGACGCACTATATGAGATGAATGTCGAATGCGATATTCTCTGGCCGGAGTCGGAGAATTTTGATGACTATAAAATAATTATTGTGCCGGCGTTCTATGCGGCTGCGGATGAGGTGCTGGAGCGGCTGAACCGGTTTGTGGAAAGCGGAGGCCATATCATTGTGTCCTTTAAATCCGCGTTTTGTGATGAGAATCTGAAGGTGAACAGCGATGAACAGCCGCACATTCTAAATCATTCGCTGGGAATCAGGTATCATCAGTTTACGCTTCCGCGGGGGAAGGTCGGACTGACAGGCATCGTGGCGGGGAGCGGGAAACGAGTCGCGGGAGAAGAAAACCGGAAAGAGACTGCGGCACATGCGTTTATGGAGCTTCTGATTCCCGGGGACGCTGAAGTTCTCGCTTCCTACGAACATTATAATTGGAAAGAATATGCGGCGATCACAAAAAACAGATATGGGAAAGGAACCGCAACATATATTGGTACAATGACAGACGCAGAAGTACTGAAAAATGTATATCGTCTGGTTATGACAGAAGCCGGAGTGGATGTTTCTGATGAGCATGCCGGAGTCATCATACATAAAGGAACGAATGATTACGGAAATACAGTTCGTTATTATCTGAATTATTCCCCGGAGGAGAAGCAGGTCTTTTATCGGTACGGAGATGCGGTGGATGTACTTACGGGAGAAAACATTCCTGCGGCATCACGGATGAACCTGGAACCGTGGGGAGTGCGGATTCTGGAAGAGTAAGCGGTTTTATGTAAAAGTAAAGCGGAGGCACATTTGTTTTTTTTATTTTGTTTTACTTGCACGAAAACACATTTTGTATTAAAATTCTATATATCATGTAGGAATTTGGGGAATATCGGTTTCCGTATTATACAAAATTGAGAGAGTGCCGCTTTTCTGAGCATAAGGAGGCTTTCGATGAAAGTATCTACAAAAGGACGATACGCGCTGCGTCTGATGGTCGATCTGGGGATTCACAGCGAGGATGGAAAATACGTTTCTTTGAAGGACGTTTCTGCCAGACAGCATATTTCTATCAAATATCTGGAACAGATTGTGACGCCGCTTCACCGGGCGGGCCTGGTTCGGAGTGTGCGCGGTGCGCAGGGAGGATACCGGCTGAGCCGTGCACCGGAGAAGTATACGGCTGGAGAGATTCTTCGCGCCATCGAGGGCAGCTTTGCACCAATCGCGTGTCTGGAGAGCGAAGTGAATGAGTGTGAGATGTATAACCATTGCCCGACTGTTGGATTCTGGGAGGGTATGTACCGGGTAATCTCAGACTATGTGGACAGTGTTACTTTAAAACGGCTGATTGATGAACACATTGTGAGTGAGCAGGGCGGCTGTGTGGAGAAATAGGATATACGGAACTTCTGTCCGCGCAGTCTTGCTTTGCATCATGATTTCTGATTTCGGGTCGAATCAGAGATGTTTTTACGGGAGTGCTTCTGGTGACAGCTGCAGAAGCATTCCTGAAAACGGAGCGAGATTACAGACTATCTCATTTTTCATTATCTGAAAGCATGCCTGGTTTTCACTGACAGTTCCGCTGTATTTTTCCCAGTCTGTATGTAGCAGGAGAGTCACTTTTTTTACTTGTCTGACAGGCAGAACATAATCGTTCTGGCACCTGTTTCCAAAGTTGAAAATCGCAGCCAGTTTTTCTTTCGAACTTGTTCTGAGTAACGCGTAGATCTGTTTTTTTTCCTGATGACAGTCCAGCCAGGTGAAGCCGTTCTCCTTGTAATCATTCTCATACAGCGCGCTGTGTGTAAGATAAATCTGATTCAGTTCCGACATAAACCGGTAAAAGCTGTCATGGATGGGATAGGTACGAAGACTCCAGTCCTGCTCTCTCTTTTCATCCCACTCGCGGAGCTGTGCAATCTCATTTCCCATGAAATTCAGTTTTTTTCCGGGGTGAACCGCCATATACAGATACATCGCCCGCGCCTGCGGGAACTTTTGTGCGTATGGACCATTCATCTTCTGTGCGATTGTTGCTTTTCCGTGTACGACTTCATCGTGTGACAATGGAAGCAGATAACGCTCATTGCCAAAATACATCATGGAAAACGTCAGTTTATGATATTGCTCTGTCCGACATTCCGGCGGAAGCTGAAAATATTCCAGCGTATCATGCATCCAGCCAAGATCCCATTTGTAATCAAAGCCGAGTCCGCCCTGATCCGTAGACAGCGTAACGCCGGGAAAATCGGTGGAGTCCTCGGCAATCAGAATACAGTTCGGATGGCGTTCTTTTAAACCGCGGTTCATGGTTTTCAGAAAATCTACTGCATTGCCGTTCACGCCCCGTTTCCGGTCTCCCTGCCAGTAAATCATGTTGCTGATCGCATCCATGCGCAGACCGTCGAAATGAAATTCCTCCAACCAGTAGTTGGCGGAGGACTGCAGGAAACTGCGGACTTCCCCGCGGGAATGCATGAAATTGCAGCTCCCCCATT
The DNA here is from genome assembly GCA_020860185.1 of Lachnospiraceae bacterium. Lineage (GTDB taxonomy): Bacteria > Bacillota > Clostridia > Lachnospirales > Lachnospiraceae > Eubacterium_I. The sequence continues at coordinate 14,544 of JAJBUT010000220.1, forward strand.
CGCTGATGCCGACCGCAGAATGCGGATATTCATAGAGAGAGGTTCCGTCATAATTCGACAGAGCATATGCATCCAACGCGAAATGAACCGGAACAAAGTCAAGGATTACACCAATGTCATGCTGATGTAGTTTGTCAATCAGCTGCTTCAGCTCGTCAGGGGTTCCGTATCTGGCGGTAGGCGCAAAAAAACCTGTATTCTGATAGCCCCAGCTTTCATCGCAGGGATGTTCGCTGACCGGAAGAAATTCTACATAATTGTATCCGGATTCTGTCAGATATTCTGCAAGCGGTTCTGCTATCTCACTGTAATGATACCATTCTCCGGATCCTTTTCTCCGCCAGGAACCCAGATGCATTTCGTATATATTCAAAGGCCGATCCTGACAGATCGTGCGTGTCTGCATCCATTTCTCGTCGTGGAACGTATAGTTGTTTCGGCCACTGACCAGCGATCGGTGTGCAGGACGCAGTTCCATTGCAAAACCATAAGGATCGCAATGATCCGTCCAACGCCCGTCTGCCCGGTAAATGCGGTACTCGTAGGCGGTTCCCGGAATTGTGTCGGTAAGCATTATTTCATAAAAATTGCCGTCCGCAGTCTTTGCCATCGGCAATTCCTTTTCATGATATAAAAGACTGACATGTGCTGCATTCGGCGCAAAGGTGCGAAAAAAAACCTCTCCGCTGCTGCCGGGATGCGCTCCCAGATACTGACAGGCATCAAAAACCTGTCCGGTATAAAAACCATAGAAATCCATGCGGTTATCTCCTCATAAAATAATTGACTACCGTCCATTAATTGATTATACTGTATTTGTGCGCTCCCACCGGATATTCATAAGTTGTATTCGTGCGGTTTTCAATTACAGATGCGGTTCGGTGTCGGCTTTATAATAGAATTATGACACGACTGTCGGATGTCTGCAATTTGTAATTTTATTTTCAGGTCAATTAATGGACATTTTTTCCTGATTGACTATTGAGGGTGCGGCGATCTGCCTTACAAAAAGAGGAGAATCATGGATCTGAGAGAAAAAAAGACACTCAAAAATATTCGCAACGCTTTTCTGGAACTCCGTGCAAAGAAGCCTTTGGAAAGAATTACCATAAAGGAACTGGCCGGACTTGCCGAAATCAGTAAGGCAACCTTTTACCTTCATTATAAGGACATCTATGATTTGTCCGAAACGCTGCAGAATGAGCTGATTCAGAACATTCTCCACAGCATTACTCATCCGGCCTGTCTGGTCACGAACATTGACGGATTTATTGAGGAACTGTTTTATGCCTTTTATGCACAGCAGAGCCTGATTGATATCCTGTTTTCCGGTTCACAGGCATCGGTTCTTCCGATTTGTATCGAGGAGAAACTGAGCGATTATATACATCAGCTCATACCGGAGACCGCACAGGATGCAAAGTTTAATATCCGATTAACCTATCAGATTCAGGGGGGATATTATGCATACCAGAAATATTACAGGGATTACGGAATAGAGATGGTGATTGATGTAATAAGCAGATTGTCGGATTCGGTTCTGTGAACTGTTACCCACAATTTTTATAATAATCGGTGCCGTCGTTCAGAACCGCAACGACGGCGGAACGGAGTTCTTATGACAAAGAAATATTCCTATTTTGCACACCGTGACTGTGAGTATTTTCCGTGTCACAGGGAGGCTGATCCAGACAATTTCAACTGTCTGTTCTGTTACTGCCCGCTCTATTTGCTCGGCGATAAATGCGGCGGTCAATTCGTCTACCTTCGCAACGGACGCAAGGACTGCAGCTACTGCCTGTATCCTCACCTCAGGGAAAACTACGAAGATATCACAATGCGTTACAGAGAGATTGCAGCGGCTATGCCCAGTCCGGATAAGAAGGAGGATTTGTGCTGAATATTTCAAAAAAATAGTTGACAATCGTTTGGAAAAACAGTATTATATACTAGCGACTTGCGAAAAGCATGAAGTAATCTTATACAATTCAGTAACGATGCGTGGCTCAGTTTGGTAGAGCGCTGCGTTCGGGACGCAGAGGTCGCAGGTTCAAATCCTGTCGCATCGACTCCTTGGCAGGGGCGCCGGAAAGCTTGAAAAATAAGGCTTTCCGGTCTTTTTTTTGCCTTTGCGGGCACCTGCGTAAGTCTGATGAAAATCCGTGAGGTCACGAATGAAGTCACGAATGTTGCCCGGATCCGTTTGCTGCAAGCAGTGCGCCTACCATGTGATTCATTGTTCTATCCTGCTGTTTCTGGTTGGTCTGAGCATAAATATTTAAAGTTGTCTGGATATCACTGTGGCCTACCCATTTTTGTACATCCTTAATGTCTACGCCCATATGGATCAGTATGCTTACACAGGATGCACGCAGGCTGTGCAGGGTAAGGTGGTCGTCCAGCCTGTCATCTGCACGTACCAGTTTTTTAAAGGATTTGGTCAGGTAATCCGGTGTGTACGGCCGGCCGTCTTCCCAGCAGAAGATATAGCCTGAGTCATGATAACTTTCCCCCATCAGATATTTGTTCTGCTGTTGTGCAGATTGGAGGGCGTCGAGTTTTTCCGCAATCTGCGGAGGAACCGGGTAATCACGGTAACTGGCGTCTGTTTTTGTCCGGTCTTTGGCGACTGTCGTATGCATGCGCGAGAGTGTATGCTCGATGTACAAGCGGTCGTTCCGTAATGCCGACCATTTTAAGCCGAGGATTTCTTCTCTCCTGAGACCATAAAAAATCGCAATGAGAAATGCCAACTCCAGTCGATGGCCTTTGATTGCATCCAGGAATACATCCGCTTCGTCTGAACCGATGTAGGCTTTGGGATGCATATCTTCTGGCTTTTTTGGTATCCTGCGGTTGATTGCGCCTTTGGTCCGGACCTCGTCTTTTGCATGTCCGAGCTCCAGGGCATCCGATAAGATTGCGCGGAACAAGGAAGCGATGTCCTTTACGGTCCGGTTAGATAATCCTGCTTCTGAGCGCTGTGCGGGGCAGGCTTTCTTTTTTGTCAGCAGATAATGATAAAATGCATCTGCATCTTTAGCGGACACTTTTCCGACTGACACAGGATTTTTTTCAAAGTAGGATACAATGTTGTCGATCCGATACTGATATCCTTCATAAGTGACGATCTCAACCTCTGACTTTTTTTGCTCTAACCAGTGTAAGCAGTACAGGTGGAAAGGCATATTGTCACCGATGACACTGTATTTTTTTATCTCATCAGCGATCATCGCGTTGACAGTAATGAGATTCTTTTTGGATACTGTAAGACCAGTGCTGATTTCCTTTGTTTTGTACTGGGTGTTTGTTCTGTCGGCTGGATCTGTTACGACCAGATTTAGCCGGATGACGTATGTCTCTACGCCGTTTCTTTTCTTTATGATGGGTCTCCCTGATTGACAAGTAATCATAAAATCTTCCCTCCTTTTTTGGGAACACCATCAATGCTATGATATGATGATAACATCACGCATTGATATACTGCAAGAGATATTTTTTCGGTATTCTGTATTTTTTACCGATTTTGATTGACTTCAATTCCCCGGTCTGCAGAAGCTTATAGGTGCTGTTTTTGCCGATGCCGAGGATGGTCATCACCTCCTCTGGTGTCAATACGTCCGGGTAGTCCTTAAGATATCTGCTATTCTGCATTAAGTTCTCATCTCCTTTGATATAATTAGTGGTTGTGGAACGATCTGGTTTTGCATTTGAACTACTCCATAGACATCTGTACTTAAATTTCATATTGAACAGAACTTTTTTATTCACACTCCTTCGGCAAAAATAGGTTATTTTTCTTTGGTAGTCCAAACGCTTACTGCTGCCGTAGCTACACCTGTAATATGTAGAAAAAAGATCACCAATCCATATATCGGACCAGGCGGAGCGGTTTTTAAAGAAAAGCATCTTTTCGCGTAATGGTTATGGTCGGGTGTAAAATATGATAAACATGTAGTAAAACTTCATATAGGTAGGAACTGAGTTCCGCGTCGTGCATTCCTAAAAAATAATTTTTGTTTTGTCTAGAACCAGACTTTTCGCCGTCCATGGTGCGAGTCGCGCATTTATACTGTTCGCAACCGACCAAAAGACCCGGTATATCCATCTTTATCACAGTTCCAGCCTGGAGGCACACGAAAGGGAGGACTTTGAGAAGAAGATTAACCAGTTGACGACTTTCATGAAAAAAGCACATCAATAAAATTCCGTGAGTTTGGCCACATACTTTGAGTTGTCATATAAAAAAGCATCATATTTAAACACGCCCTTTGATCCGTTCATTATATTTGTCCTCTAACCCTTTTTCTCTGATAAGCTGCTCTGCTTGCTTCAACAGCGCATCGTTCTGCCGGGATTCTTCTTGTAAGTAGGCAAAATGCAATTCTCGCACTTTCATTTCCTCCTGAATATCTTGGAGGAGTTCTAAAACCGTATTAAATTTTTCTTCGATGTAATCCCATTGCCATTTGTCTGTGTTTCGCATCTGAAAATTCCTTTCTACTTATAAAGAGAAGAACGTAATATCATCTGATATCCAGGGATATATTTTCTTCTAATCGCTTACCGATGTCGGACGCATACTATCAATATGTAAAAAAATGAATAAAAAAACCATTATAAAATCAGACAGACCAAACATAAAAACAAATAAAGCTTATTAGCATATTCACCATGTAGCTATATCTCACACGGGGCGGAACTCAGTTCCGCCTATGGTATTTGCTTCTGAAAAATCCGGAACTGAGGGATACAATCCTCCCGCTTAGCTATATTTTTCCTGGTTTTGCAGACAACAGAATTCTTCATTCCGTTCCTGCATTGTAAATATGGAGAATTTTCATGCAGACTTACCGAGTTTTCCATCTACTATTTTCAGATAAACCGATTTTTCATTACATTCCTCTTTCTTTCGAAAAAAGAAGCAGCATATTCTTTTATAGATATTGTCTTTAATAATAGGAGAATATATATGCTTGATAGCTTGGAACATTTATCAGAAGGGATGTAGAATTATGTTTACCTTAGACCGTGTTGAAACTCAGTACAGACTGGAAGCCAGCATGAAATCATGGACAGAATATAATGATTCTTCACTTGCTATATTAGTCCTGCCGCGCGAAGCGCCCATCAGATTTGGCAGAAAAAAACAAAGTCTCCACCGCTTACATGAATTTCACCGGAAATACCTACGAAGGGGGATGTATTGGCGGAGAAGTCAGCCTGTGTTTTTCCAAGAACCAAAATTACATTTCCGAATAAGCGAATGCTTTTTCTGTAATATTGTAACTGCGAGACAAATTTTTAGAAATTGCACAGGGCGGAACTGAGTTCCGCCCTCTTGACGCACAAAAGCATAATTTTGTACAGGATTTGTGGTAATCCATAGGGGCGGAACTCAGTTCCGCCCCTGTACCTGCTGACATGGTTTTCACCTGGAATATCCTCTCACGGCTTTTCACGGTAAAACAATATTTAACGGAGAGACCACAATGCAATTAACCATGGATACACTTTTTGCTGCATCTCCGCCATATATTTTTCCATGTATGGATAATCAGGATCCCCATTGCCATCTGCAGGAAGATAGATCACATCGCCCTGGATGGATTGTTTCGTTACTGAATTTCCCCAGGAATATTTCCCTGCTATGCTGGCACGTATGGCGGATACCAAAAAGAGCTGGATATTTTCCGTCCTGTACTTTTCCGCTTTCAGGATCAGCAATAGATTATGGGAATCTCCAGAAACGAAAGGCACCGGCTGGTATGTGACAGTCTGTGTTTTCCCGGCAATAAGTATTGCATTCCCGGGTTCAGTCATCTCTTCATCACATGAGATGAAAGAGGCAACGCCATTATTTGGGTACCCGGACGTAACGTATGGTACCGTGCCGCTGTCTTTGGCTATTTTCGCCCGCGGAAATTTGTGGCTGTTAAATACATTAAATAAATCCGGGATGCTGAATTTCTGCCATTCATCTGTATCCGCGCGCTTTAGAAAATTCTCCGCAGTGCCCCCGTTTTGGAACAGTCGGTAATCCAGCATTGTTTTTAAGAAGTATTCCCTGTGGATCATAAAAGGAGCCTCCTGTGGCTGGTAACTCAGGTGTTCTTCCGGATCGATCCACCGGATTGAATCATCCCCGGATTGCTCTGCGATTACATCCAGCCACCGGTTTTCTATGGCCTTCCACCGTCCATCCGGATCCCGCCGTCCTCTCCGGCGCATTGTCTCAAATCCGTCCTCTGCCATATAGCAGGTAAATATTTTTCTCCTGCCATGGGGGATTCCTGCCTTGAACAGGAACGCTGACGTGATCACATCCCTGGAAAACAGCTTTTCCGGAAGTTTGATAATACTTTCGAGCGTACTGTGTAATAACAGCTTCCTGCCACGCTCATCATTTTCCAGTTTATGGTCAGGAAGAATAAACGCGCAGGCCGTACCTGGCTGTACACTTTGAAGTACATTCCCTACAATCTCCAGGCAACCGAATTCGGCTTCGAATGGTGGGTTCATTATCACCTTATCAATCTTTTTTGAACTTATCCAGCTGCACACTTCCTGAGTGCGGCTATCAAGGCAGGCCATATCAGTATGAATGCTATCTTTGTCCTGCCCATAAATCAGCATATTAGCACAGGCAAGGGCAAACGTATTACGGTCATATTCTATAGCAAATGGTCTGGCGTTATAATTGTGCATGGCATTTATAAGGAATGCATTTGAACCGCAGGCTGCATCCAGTACCTGGTCGCCAGGCCTGGTGCCAACCAGGCGGACAAGGAAGGAAACGATATGTTCCGGTGTGTATATCTCCCCTTTCCCCATATCACTGTGCCTGCTTATGTTACTATAGCACATACCGATAATGTCTTCCCCACAGTATAAGCCTGAGTGGATATGGCCGGACATTTTTTCAATCAATCTCATAAAACAGGCAACGCTGTTTTCATCCGTTTGTTGATTTATGCTGATTTCCCTGTAAACATCTATGAGCAGACGTACATTTTCGCTGGATCCCAGACAATTTCCCGGCAGAGAGGACAACACAGACAGCACAAACCGGTTCAAAGTGCCTGTATCCATATCCTGCGTTGGAAATGCCTTTCTTTGTCCTGCGGCCAGGACGCATGCCATGTAGATCATCCTGTGATGTATATCCTTAATTCCAAAATCAATACGCAGGATTTTATCGGCTCTGCCCACCGTATCATATATCTGTATTCTGCTGCTGGCTGACATATTTCCTCCAACGTCGACGCTCCCGGCTATATCTCTGATCTGTAAGCCTATTGTACCACCTGGGATTCTTATATGCAAACATGTCCTATCCGTAGGATGCCGTGACAAGTCAGTAAATTTTCGCAAGGCTGGCGGTGCGGAACTGAGTTCCCCAACATATGCAGGGAGGCCTGGTGATGCAATAAGCGAAAAACGCTGGTTTCATGGGGTGATTGTTTAGTACGCAGGTTGATGGAGCAAGTAAATTCATATATAACCAGGGTTCTGTATTTATGATTGCTTTCTTGCTTTACTACATCAAGCTGCGGACTAAATAAAACCCCGTTAAAATAAAAGAAATCTGTTTACTACATCAAATATATTTATTTCAACAGGGCATTTAAGGTCTGGCGGTATCATTCGTTGAACCTGAAAGGTTTAGCTCAGCCTGCGTGTAGTGTTTTTTGTCACGGCCTTTTTTACCATCCTGCTGGTTATCTGATAATAAATATGATATATATACTTTGTTTTTGCCATATCCCTCATTTTTGGATCCAAGTACCTTCGCGTTCCGCAACTCTGTTTTAGCCCTTGACAAAGTCGCAGGTGATATACAGGCTGCTTTTGCGGCACAGTCTAATTCCGCAGTTTTTTTTTATCCC
>JAJBUT010000086.1 GCA_020860185.1 Lachnospiraceae bacterium
CTATCGGAGAAAAAGACAAGCAATATTAAAAGTTATTTTTGAACAGTTCCTAAGCGTCCAAGTACATGACGGCCCGGCGGACAGGTCAGTTTCTCCGCCTCTGCCGCTCTGCCTCGTACATCAGAAGCCCTGCCGCCATCGCCGCGTTCAGAGACTCCACCTGTCCCTTCATGGGAATGCGGATATGCGCGTCCGCGAGCGACGCCGCCTCCTCTGTCAGGCCGTTTCCCTCATTCCCGATCAGGAATGCCGTTCCCTTCGTATAATCGGGTTCATCGTAGCAGACGCTGCCTTCCAGATGCGCGGCAAACACACGGATGCCACCGGATTTCATTCTGTAAAGCATGTCCGGCAGATCCTCCGTGATCAGGAAGGGGACGCGGTAAATGCTTCCCATGGTGGAGCGGATCGTCTTCGGATTATAGATATCCGCCGTGCAGGCATCCATGATCACGCCGGAGATCCCGGCGCCCTCCCCCGTGCGGAACATGGTTCCCAGATTACCGGGATCCTGGAGATTTTCCAGAACCAGCCAGACGCCGTTTTCGGACCGGAACAGTTCGTCCGGAGCGTGATTCTCCATCCGCATCAGGCAGAGAATTCCCTGCGGCGTCCTCGTGTCGGACACATAGTCAAACACGGAATCCGCCAGGATCTCGACCCGCCTGTCCTGAATCAGCTGTGTGCGGAAGCTGTTTACGGCAGAGCCGGCCGGGACGGATACTCTCTCTTTACTCTGCAGTAACTTTGCATGGGCACTGTCCGCGGCAAAGGAAGCAGAGACATAGATCCTCTCAATCCGGTCAGGCGGAGCTTCCGCAAACATACGGACGCCCTCCACCACATAGAGCCGCTGCTTTCTGCGCTCCTTCGCCTTCTTTTTCAGTTGAATCAGGTTCTTCACCTGCACGTTCGCCGTACTTGTAATCATAGCCTCTCTTTATAAAAAATCCCCTGGGCAGATCTCCATTACACCGTCATATTCACCCCGACATTGAACTGATAATCCGAGATATCCTTCGTCATGGCCAGCGCCTCGTCAATGTCGAAATCAACAAATGTCCCGTTTTTGTAAGCGACCAGCCGGTTGCTCTTCCCCGCGCAGAGAAGATCCACCGCCATGGCCCCCATGGTCAGCGCATAGACGCGATCCTTGCAGGTCGGACTGCCGCCGCGCTGCATATATCCCAATATCGTCGCCCTGGTCTCCATGCCGGTCGCCTCCTCGAATCGTCTGGCCATGGCCAGCGTATCTCCGACGCCCTCCGCATTGACGATGATATAATGCTTTTTGCCGCGCTTCCGGTTGGCGATGATATCATCGATGATCTTCTGTTCGTCGTAACCGTACTTCTCCGGAATCAGGATCTGCTCCGCTCCGTTCGCAAGACCGCACCACAGGGCTATGTAACCGGCATGCCGCCCCATCACCTCGATGATACTGCAGCGCTGATGCGAGGACGCCGTATCGCGGATCTTGTCAATGGCTTCCATCGCCGTGTTGACCGCTGTGTCAAAGCCGATCGTATAATCTGTGCAGGCGATATCCAGATCAATCGTTCCCGGAATGCCGATGGTGTTGATCCCCTGCGCAGCCAGCTTCTGGGCGCCGCGGAAAGAACCGTCGCCGCCGATCACGACCACCCCGTCGATCCCGTGCTTCCTGCATATCTCAGCCGCGCGCTTCTGTCCCTCCTCCGTGAGAAACTCCGGGCAGCGGGCGGTCTGCAGGATCGTGCCGCCGCGCTGCAGGATATTGGACACACTTCGCGTATCCATATCGATAATCTCCTCCGCAAGCAGACCGGTATAGCCCTTGCAGATCCCCTTCACCGTCTTCCCTCTCGCAATCCCCTCGCGGACAACCGCACGGATGGCCGCATTCATGCCCGGCGCGTCGCCGCCGCTCGTCAGGACACCGATTGTCTGTACCTCTTTACACATAGCAGATCCTCCTGTACATAAAAACCAAACGGACATGTCTGCTGACGCAGACATCACTATCTATGAAAGTCGTCGAATATCCAGTCATCTGTGCAAGCAAGCTTGCCCATCTGACTGTCTATTGAAGACACTTTCATGTAAAAAATCCCTACAAAGCTCTGTGCTGAAAAACCTCCGCTTCCCAAAGAGGGAAAGCGGAGGTCCCTGAATCCTGTTTTTATTTCGTAAGGTCAGCTGCCTTTCCGGCGCTTCCCAGCACGTTCGTGATTTTGTGGGCAACCATATCCTTGACCGCCTGGCGGGCCGGTTTCAGATACTGGCGGGGGTCAAAATGATCCGGATGCTCCGCAAAATATTTGCGGATGTTACCCGTCATCGCCAGACGGATATCGGAGTCAATGTTGATCTTGCAGACTGAAAGCTCAGCGGCATGGCGAAGCTGATCCTCCGGAACGCCGATCGCTCCCGGCATATTTCCGCCGTACTGGTTCACCATCTCGACAAACTCCTGCGGAACGGAAGAAGATCCGTGAAGAACGATGGGGAATCCGGGCAGTCTCTTCGTGCACTCCTCCAGAACGTCAAAGCGAAGCTGCGGCTTGGTGCCGGGTTTGAACTTATACGCGCCGTGGGATGTCCCGATCGCGATCGCCAGTGAGTCACATCCGGTCTTTGAAACAAACTCCTCAACCTCCTCCGGACGCGTATACATCTCCTTGCCGGCCTCTACGGATACCTCATCCTCAACACCTGCCAGTGTGCCGAGCTCTGCCTCTACAACCACACCGTGCGCGTGTGCATACTCTACGACTTTCTTTGTGATCTCGATATTCTCCTCGAACGGTTTGGATGAAGCATCGATCATAACGGACGTAAATCCGCCGTCGATGCAGCTCTTGCACAGCTCAAAGCTGTCGCCGTGATCTAAGTGAAGGGCAATCGGAATCTGCGGATTCTCGATGATCGCCGCCTCTACCAGCTTCACCAGATAGGTGTGGTTCGCATAGGCACGCGCTCCCTTCGATACCTGAAGGATCACCGGGCTGTTCAGCTCTCCGGCTGCCTCCGTGATTCCCTGTACAATCTCCATGTTGTTTACATTGAAAGCACCGATGGCATAGCCGCCGTTATATGCTTTCCTGAACATCTCGGTTGTAGTAACTAATCCCATGATAAGTTCCTCCTTTTTTATTTATATCAGGATGCGGCATTCAGTCGTTTCCTTTGTGCCGGATGCTGCATAAGCATCCATTCCTCATGCGTCTGTGTGCATCCTTTTATAATGAATGACAAATTATGTTTGTCGTTCACTACACCTTATGAAA
>JAJBUT010000015.1 GCA_020860185.1 Lachnospiraceae bacterium
ATATAATAATCCGATCCGGCTGATTTTTTCCCGCCGCACCCTGCCATTCCGAGAATCAGGGAAACGGCAAGCAGAATCATCAGTCCGGTCTTCCATTTATTCCGTGTTCGACTCACAGCTTTGTCCTTTCTGAATACTTTAACGGTATGCGCACAGTGAATGTCGTCCCCTCACCCGGCCTGCTGTAAACCCGAATCTCGCCGCGATGCAGGATCACAGCGCTTTTTGCGATCGCCAGACCCAGACCGGTACCGTCGATCTCATTAGAGTGAGACTTATCTACGCGATAAAACCGTTCAAAAATATGATCCTGCGCCTCCTCCGGAATACCGATCCCGTTATCCTCCACCGTTACAAAGAAATCCTGATAATCCGCATTCAGGGAAACATGCACCCAGCCCTCCGGAAGGTTGTATTTAATCGCGTTTTCAATCAGATTTGACAGCGCCAGCGTCAGCTTTACCTCATCGACCTCCGCCGTCACCGGACGGTAACTCTCCAGCACCAGATCCACGTTCTTTTTCCGGGCAATGGGGCGCAGCCGCCTCATCAGCAGCTCCATCATCGCATTTATATCTGTGGAAGCAGCATTTACATTGCCGGAAGTTTTATCCATTTTCACCAGCGACAGCAGATCGTTGATGATCTGATTTTCCCTGTCGATCTCCGCCCCGATATCTGACATAAATTCACGGTAAAACTCAACCGGAACATTCTCCTGACCGATCAGGGAATCCGCCAGGACCTTCATGGATGTCAGCGGAGTTTTCAGCTCATGGGAAACATTTGACACAAAATCCTGTCTTGTCTCATCCAGAATCCTCAGTCTCTGCAGCATATCGCCGCAGGCCGAAGAAATCTGTTCTGTCTCGGAATAGGTCCTGACCTCTTCAAAATCATTTTCATAACCATTCTGGACATCAGACATAGATCTGAACAGCCGGGTAAACGGTTTCGTCATATGGGCAGATACAGGAATCGCCACAATAATGATCACAACTACCAGAAGCAGCTCGATCAGCATCGCCCACTGCCTTAAGTACTGCAGATTCAGCTCGATGCTGTCCGTCGAAACACTGATCAGCATCATTCCGATGGTCTCCGACGAGTCAGGATTCACAATGGGGATCGTCACCTCAATGTAATGATATTTGCCGTCATAGGTAAGCATCGTCTCACCCTGATAAGCGCTGATAACATCCTCTGTCACGACCAGCTTCCCCTCATCCATCTCATATGTATCAGCGACAATCCGAAATGTATTGTCAATCAGAATGATACGTCCGTCATAAATGGTCGACATCTGATCCATCTGTGCCGTGATAGAATCCGACGATAATGTCTCCAGATAGTTGTTGGCTGCAATCTGTGTCGCAAGAAGCCTGGCCTGCGTGGAAATCTCGTATTCATCCACCTCCACCGCACGGTTCTCATAAGCATACAAAAGACCCGCCCTCAGCACAAAGCCGGGGGCGATCCCAAATATCAATATCATAAGAAAAATCCGAAATCTCAGACTTTTCAGAAAAAAAAGGAGCCTTTTCATGGCGATACCTCCCTGTGACACAGTGCGCCGGCATCTATGAAAGTCCATGTAAAATCGCTGCTCAACAGGACTTTTCCCTGTGTCATTCATCTGTCCGAATGATAGTAATATCCCACACCCCACTTCGTGTGTACATATCTCGGCTCACTGGGATTCGTCTCCACCTTCTCGCGGAGACGGCGAACGTGAACATCCACGGTGCGAAAATCTCCCGGGTACTCATATCCCCAGACAAGATTCAGCAGACGTTCCCTGCTGTAGACTTTATTCGGGTTCTTCACAAGCAGCTCCATAAGATCAAATTCTTTGGCTGTCAGTCGAATCTCTCTTCCCTGTATAAACAGACGGCGGCTGTCACAGTCAAGCTTCAGATCTCCGTCAATAATCAGATTCGGATCCTGTTCTTTTTCCTTATGAGAGGTCCGGCGTATGATCGCCTTGATGCGGGCTTTTACCTCCAGAATATTAAACGGCTTTGTGATGTAATCGTCTGCGCCGTACTCGAGGCCGAGAATCTTGTCCATGTCGTCTCCCTTTGCAGTCAGCATGATGATCGGAACATCGGAGAACTCGCGAATTGTCTGGCAGACTTCAAAACCATCCATCTTCGGCAGCATGATATCCAGCAAAATAATATCATACTCCTTACTGCGGGCCATCTCCAGAGCTTCCTCTCCATCGTAGGCACAGTCCACTTCCATCCCATCCTGAATCAGGCTGAAACGGATACCCTTCACAATCAGTTTTTCATCATCCACAACCAGAACTTTTCTTGCCATCTCAACCTCCCGCGGTATGTAGCCGCTACAGCGGCAGCTGCAATCTCATTCCGTAACTGTTCAGTACCTTCACAGCTACCTCATTCCTTTACGCCTAAACCGTTATGTACTCTCTGATCTTCTCGTAAGTCCCCTCAGCGATGCCGCTCACCAGCATAATTTCTTCAATACTCTGAAAGCTGCCGTGCTCCTCCCGCCATGCGACGATCGCTGCCGCTTTCGTCTCTCCGATCCCATTCAGTGTCGTCAGCTCCGACACATCGGCAGTATTGATGTTCACCTTGCCGCTGTCCTCTCCCGCAGCCTCTGATGAAACCGAATCGGTCGCCTGCTGCGGTGCCGTCACTCCGGCAGCGCTCTCCTCCTCCGTCGGAATCCAGACCATCTCGCCATCCTCCAGAAGCCGGGCCAGATTCACACTCTGCTCATCGGCATCTGCTGTCAGTCCCCCTGCCATCTCAACCAGCTGATAAACGCGTGCCGAATCCGGCAGTTCATACACACCGGGGTTCTGAACAGCACCGCAGATATACGCACAGATCATGGCTGAGTCATCTCCCTCAGATATCGCATTCCCGGACGCGGTTTCTTCAGCGGAAGACATCCCGGCATAACCGGAATCGTCATCCGCCGCGGAAGAGCCCTCCGGATCCGCTGCGGAAACGCTTTCTGACACGGAAGCATCGTTCTGTAAAATCACATCCGGATCTGCCTCACATCCGCACAGACATAAAAGACAAACACACAGCACAGCTGCGAACCATTGCTTCATTCCCTGCATCTCCTTCACATCTGATGTAAAGTCTCGATGCTCTACATCATTTTAACATTTACGAAAAATATTACAAGACAATTCATGAAAAATTAAAAAAACCTGACAAACATTACCTGACGCGGACGGATTCAGAATCAGTGACATCAGAAAAAACAGAATAC
>JAJBUT010000081.1 GCA_020860185.1 Lachnospiraceae bacterium
CCTGCTCCTCCCCGATATCCCCGGTAAATAACATGGACATCCCATCCTTTTTAAACACCCAGACCTGGGAAAGCGCGTTCGTATCATCCCCCGTATCCTCCGAGGACGGGTACAGGCAGGTCATCTCAGCGTCTTCGAGGCGGATCGAATCCCCCGTCTCCACAAAAACAACTTCCGTTCCGTTCGCCTTTGCCGCCTCAATCAGAGTCTCCCGGGTCTCATCCTCCGGCATGGATTTTGCCAGAAGCAGATATCCAACCGGATAGCCGTCCTCCAGAAGCTCCAGCAGACCGGAATAATGATCTGCATCTCCGTGTGTCAGTATCCAGACATCTATCTTCTTCACTGCATGATATTTTAAAAAAGGTTCGATGCGGTATGCGCCCACCTCGTTCTCCGAGCTGCTCCCGCCGTCGATCATCACATGCATGCCGTCACCATCCGACAAATAGATCCCGTCACCCTGTCCCACATCGAGAAAATCCACCCGGCAGCCTTCACGTTTCGGGAGAAAAAGGATACAGATCAGCAAAATAACCGGAAGAAAACACGCGAACCGAATCAAAGTAAAACCCGGGTGGCTGTACCGCATTCCCGAATCCGGATACCTTTCCTGCGTTCCCGAATCCGGAAATCTGTCCCGTATCCCAGAATCAGGATATCTATGCCATATTTCAGAATCAGAATACCTGTTCCGCATTTCAAAATCAGGAGGTCTATGCCGCATTTCAGAATCTGAATACCTGTTCCGCATTTCAGAATCTGAAGATCTATGCTGCATTTCAGAATTCTGAGATGACTCACAGACGCCGGAATCCGCCTTTTTACCCAGATACCACAGACACGCACCGACAAGAAGCACATAATAGAGCAGCAGCATCCATGCGGATGGTTTTCCGGTGATCACCTGACTGAACGGCAGGTAATTGACGACTGCAATGGATTTTTCATATAACAGCAAAATGAAATGACAGAGGATCAGAATACATTTAGATATCTGCGTAAAATACAGTCCCAGAAGTCCGCCCAGCAGTCCGGCTCCCAGCAGCCAGCTGCACAGCGGCAAGACAAGCATATTTAAAAAGAGAGCATACATGGGAACCTCATAATAGATCCAGGCCGTCAGCGGCAGCAGAAAAAGCTGCAGAAAGGCTCCGGACTGCAGTCTCTCCGCCAGACCCTGCATGAACCGACGAGCCGTCGTCAGCTCTGCCTCACAGTCCTGCGGCACGCTGCAAACTCCCTTTTTTCCGGAAAATTCCATTCGTGAAAATACGCCGCCGCGTTTCGCGAATATCCTGACCCGGGAACATACACTGCCCCGTTCCTCCCGAAGCTTCCGTGTAACCTGCGAGGACAGCACGATCGCTCCCATAGCCAGAAAGGAAAACTGAAATCCACTCTGATACAGATTCATTGGATTCTGGATCAAAAGGATCAGGGTCGCGATTGACAGTGCGTTCAGCGAATCATATGCCCGTCCCATCACCTCGGCCCCCATCAGCAGAAGATACATGATCAGCGCGCGTCTGGACGAAACGCCCATGCCGCTCATGATCACAAAACAAACGACAACCGTGCTTCCGACGATAGCCGAAACCGGATAGGAACATCGGATTCTTCTCAGAAAACGAAAAACACCGAGACCAAGAACGGAAATATGCAGACCGGAAATCGCGAGGATATGAGAAATACCCGCATCCTGATACAGTTCTTTCACCTCCTGATCCAGCAGTCCCTTATTTCCTGTTACCAGAGTGGCAAGAACACCGGCGTCCCGCGCATTGAGTTCTGAAGAAAAAACGTCTGAAACATGTTTCTGTAATTGATAAAGACATTCACGAAAACTGCGACCCGGCACGTCTGTCGGCGTCACCTCATCCGCGAACATGCGAAAAGAAATATTCTGATACTGATAATAACCCGCAAGATCAAAGACGCCTTCGTTCGTCGCATGGGAAAACGATTCCAGCTCGCCCCGCGCCGCCACCACAGAACCGATGGGAATCTCATCTGAGTCAAAGTATATCAGTATCGTTTTGTATTGGGTTCTCAGATAATAAAGATATGTATTTGATTTGATTTCTTTTTGATAAATAACACCGGTAAGCTCTGTATCGACACCCGTCGAAACGGACGACTGAATCTGAAAATAAGAAAGGTCCAGATATCTGCATCGAAAGAAAGCAGTCAGAATCAGAATCATACAGATGCCGGCCAGAACCATGCTCTCCTTTTTACGCCTGCCGGCCAGAAGAGGAAACCCGATGGCTGCTCCCAGCAGCAGAAGCACCGCCGGCCATACATCCTCCGACCGGCAGTAAAGCACGGTTCCGAAGATAAACGACAGAGCAAACAGGCACACATGTCTTTTATTCTCCAGTATTAAGCAGCCCCTCCTTTTCTGACTGAGATTCCTGATCCACCTCGACGTCCTCGCCCTCTTCCGTGATCAGTTCCGCGTTCATCGTGTAAAATTCCGACAGAGACATATCCTGCCGGTAAACCAGATTGCTGTCGCCGTTCACAGCAATCTGTACCGTATCTACAGTTGAAAGCTCCGAGAGTGAATTCACAATAGAGTAGATCACCACAGACTCCTGAATATTGAAATTCTGCGTCAGAAAATTTTCGTCCAGATTCACCACACAGATGCCATCCAGGACAGACACGCTGATCAGACCGGTTCCGGACGGGATCGCGGACTGCGCATTTTCGGATACAGGGCCCTCCAGAAGCTGTTCCATCACCAGCTTTTCCATGGAAATATTGCTGGAATAATAGTATACATGCTGAGTCTCGCTGACCAGGCTCGTTCCGTCCAGAGAAGCAAAGTACAGCGTCAGATCGGCCGTCTGAATATCATTAATCTCCTCTCCGGGATTGTCCAGGAAGGAATCCAGCGTCATGAGTCCCACTTCGTTCCCGTTCGCGTCCGTGAGCGGCTCATCTCCCACATAAAAGAACACACCGGTAATATCCGTGATCTGCAGCATTGTCTCCACAATTGCCTGTCTGCACAAAACCTCCTGTGTCACAGACATCTTCAGATAGGCATTGTTAAAATATAAATACAGCCGATGATTTTCATATTCATATTGAATCAACTCCACGGACTCCGGGTAGACCCGCTGATATTCAACCTGTGTCGTTCCCTCGTCCATCAGTCTGAGAAACTCCTCGATCATGGCATCCGTGTCATCCGGTTCCGCCTCCGGCTCACAGGCCACAAGCTCCAGCCCTGTCATATCCTGATTC
>JAJBUT010000138.1 GCA_020860185.1 Lachnospiraceae bacterium
CAGCTCTTGAAAAATCTATACCCCTATGGGTAGTTTTCGGACGGCCTGCCCCCAGGCAATACGAAATGTTTCAAGATATCTCTCGAAAATTTCACAGTTCACAAGAGCCACCTTATCGATTTTATAAACAGCCTTCGCCTCCTTCGCCAATTCCTGAAACTTGGTAAGGCCAAGGCTATACCGTTCCGCGCCTTCCTGATAGCGCACAAATTTCTTTGAAGCCAGCTTTGTCTTCTCTACGTCTTTTCTTGCATATCCCATATCTGTCACCTCCTCCTTATTGATCCCCGGTCAAAGGAGCCGTCCTTGTAAACGGTTCCTGTAAACGGGGGCTGAAAGATTTTATTTTGTATTTTTCTCCCGTCTTCTTTTATAAAATTATTTTTTTCTTATAAATGCTGTTTACCGTTTACAAAGCCTCCCTTTATCTTGAAATATCAGCTTTTTCTTATAAACGGAGTGTAAACAGGATGCAAACGGATCGGGGAAAAATACTCTGGTTCCTTAAAATGGCAGCGCCATCTGCCCGGCATCTTCGTCTGAGATCTTCTGCCATCCGTCGTCCGACGCGTTCTTTTCCGCCTCCCGTTTACAGTGTCTGTTTACACATACCCAGGAGCGCTGTGTCCCGTAGTCCGGGAACCTGGTTGTAGGCCCCGGCGCCCATCCGACAACCGATGTGTTCATGATCTCGCAGATGTGGTCTGTTTCCAACCGGCTCGGCTTATTGAAATTGCCAAGGGCTTCCCTGTGGATCATCATGGAGCAGACCCTCCGGCCCTCATTCTTGTCCAGCCACTCCTGGATGATCCCGGCATCCGTATCCTCGGACATATACTCCAGCCGCAGCCTGTCCAGCCGGGCTTCTATCTCCTTTGAGAACGCCAGCCTGAAATCCCCGCTCCGGTAGATCACCATAGCCTCCGCCCAGACCTGTTCCAGATATGCCCTGGATGCTGCTTCATCCTCCAGGATGTGGACTTCCATCTGCCCCCGGTTCTGCACCGGGACAAAGCGGCGGTTCCCTGTGCGGTCAAAGGGAAGGAACCGTTTGTTGTTGGATGTCCCGGCAAAAACGCACTGCCTGGGGCGGTCCATCGCATAGAGGGCGTACAGATCCTTGTAGGTTTCCTTCTGCCTGCTGATGAAGCTCTTGGTCTCCTCGATGCTCTTGGACCGTGCCGTGGCGACCATCTCCGAAAGTTCGATGATCCAGTGCCCCCGCATCCGCCGGTAGACGTTCTCATCATCCAGCCGCCGCAGGTCATCCGTGAACCAGTCATCATTGACAGCGAGGAGCCGGAAAAAAGTGGACTTCCCCACACCCTGGCCGCCGACCAGGCAAAGCATATACTCGAATTTGATGCCCGGATGGAACACCCGGGAGATGGCTCCCATCAAAAACATCTTCATACTCTCATACGTCAGGTCATCCACCGGGGCACCCAGGAAATGATGCAGCACATACCGGATCCGTTCCTGCCCGTCCCAGGCAAGGCCGTTCAGGTAATCCCGGACCGGATGGTACTGGTTCCGGTCAGCTTCATGGTCAACGCTCTTCTGCACGACCTTGTCTATGGTGATCCCATAGTTTTCCTCCAGATAGAGCATCAGGTAATTCATATCCATGTCGTTAAACGCGGGGCTGTTTTTCCTCCGCCACAGCGGTTTCACAACATCGGTCTGTTCTGCGAAGATGTTGTAGCGGAACGCCCCTTTCAGCAGCGGGTCATGCTGCAGGATCACTTTGCAGTTATGCCGGTTGTTTTTCGCGCGCCCATCTTTGTTGGCCTCCAGCATCGCCCGGATCTCCTCCACATCCACCTCCGGCTCCATTGCATCCAGTGCCCGGGACAGTTCCTCCTTGACCGCAGGAGGAAGGTCCTGATAATCTTCGTTCAAGCTGCATCACCTCTTTTCCCTTGGCGGTTACCAGCGCCGCCCGGTCTTCTATCGTGCCGGACAACAATGTATCCAGCAGATACTCCACATAACTCTGTTTTTCCAGCGCCTCGGCAAACAGCGGATGCCAGTCCTCATCCCCCGGTTCCGGGGCATACTTTACTTTCCACCCCTCCAAAAGATGGAGGTAATCGGAATACACCCGGAAACATCTCTGCTCCGCATTGCGGAAACGGAGTTCCTCTGATATTTTTTTGTTTGCCAGGTGGGGAGACGCGCGGCTCCTATTGGTATCGCTGTTTTCATAATGGATTCCGAACTCAGCCGCCAGCTTCTCCGCAGCTTCCTTCCCCGATAGTCCGAAGAATCGGGAAGTGAAATCGATCACATCCCCGTCTGCCTGGCAGCCAAAGCAATGGAAGCGCCGGTCGACTTTCATGCTGGGATTCCTGTCATTGTGGAACGGGCAGACACACATCCCGTTCCGGCCCACCCGGATGCCATAGGTTTCCGCAGCCTGCCGGGTGGTTACAGACTGCTTTACTACTTCAAACAGATTCACGGTTTCCTCCTTTCCGGGTACTGCAGGATCCTGTCAGTACCCTTCATTTTTCTCTAATTTTTGGTCCTGCTCAAAATGAGCAGCACCACTTTTACCTTCTTTCACACGATAGTCCCTGGCGATTTATTCCCTCTGTACCTCCTCCGACCTCAAGTGGACATTTTGGCCACTCGGGGGCTGCGTCTGTTTTGCCCGCTTCGACAGGTAACGGGGACACTCGATCAGGCCCGCCCGGAAGCTCTGCTTGCAGTCGCGTTGGCATTTCCTGCACAGGTCATTGTAGGAAACCCTGCCACGCTCATTCAGGAAGAAGGCCAGTTCTTCTTTCCTCTTTTTGCTCATGCGGCTCATCCTGTCCACCCCCATCTCTTTTTGTGCTGTTGTCCGCAGTTACAACGGCGGAACTGTCGCTTTTCGGTGTCATTTTTCTCTTTTTTCTGCCCTTATCACTCCGGATTGAAACCTCTCCGCAGGAGAGACCGGGCAGCCATCCTTACAGCATTTTGCTGTTCTCCGGTACAGATCGGGCGCCCTTTTCCATCCAGTCAAAAAATGCTTTTTTACTGACTCTGATCAATCTCCCGCTCCGAAAAGCTGGGAACCCGGTGCTGTGGACCAGCTCATACGCACCGGCTCTTGAAATTCCCATAATGCGCTGAACATCTGACACATCCAGCACAAGCGGAAGGTCATCATAATCTGTTAATCGTTTGTTTTCCTTCATAGGTAAGCGATGAATAACCTGGCGTTAGGCATGATTTTAGAGCGAATGCGTCACT
>JAJBUT010000161.1 GCA_020860185.1 Lachnospiraceae bacterium
TTCACTACACCTTATGAAATGATATATCCGACCTCATCTCTCGCGAAGACCGTCCGGCACATTCAGGTGCTTCGGCAGACCGTTCACCATGATCGGAACCAGCTCGCCCCGGATCAGCGGCTTCGCGTACGACAGAAACTCATCGGTCACATAGTCGCCGGCCTCGTTGATCCACTCTCTCGGAACGACTCTCTCGTCGTTCGCGATCTTATCCACATCACGAAGCGCCGTGCCGCACACATACGGATGCCTGGACAGTCTCTCGAAGACAACCATCAGACCGGTCTTGCCCTCATCCGCAGCCAGGATCGCAGCCCGACCCGCCGCATAGCCCTCGTTGGTATCCGTGAGGGAGGCGATATGGGAACCTGCCCGCTGCAGCGTGGAGAACTCGATCGCGCGTGTCTTGCAGCCAAACTCCTTTGCGATATATCCGGCCAGATAGGAAGCGGTGCCGGACAACTGCTTATGTCCGAACGCGTCCACAAAATCAACACTGTTGCCGAGCTCACATACGTACGTACCGTCCGCGGTATGGATGCCCTCGGAGACCGCGACAACAACGGATACTTTCTTCGCGAGGAGATCCCTGACTTTTGCCTTAAAATCCTCAATATCGAAAGGAACCTCCGGCAGGTAAATCAGATCCGGTCCCTGGCAGTCCTCATCCTTCGAGAGCGCCGCGGCCGCCGTCAGCCAGCCGGCATTCCGTCCCATAATCTCCACAATCGTGCACATTCCCTGTTTGAAATCAATCGTGAAACTGTCACGAATCAGCTCTTTCATGGAAACAGCAATATATTTAGCTGCGCTGCCGTATCCCGGGGTGTGATCGGTGAGCGCGAGATCATTGTCAACCGTCTTCGGGCAGCCGATGAAGCGGATCTCACTGCCGATGCTCTGCGCGTACTTGGAGAGTTTGTTGATCGTATCCATGGAATCATTGCCGCCGATGTAGATAAACACCTCGATATCCAGTTCCTTCAGCGTCGCAAAGACCTTTTCATAAACGTCTTCATTCCCCTCCGCGGCCGGAAGCTTATAACGGCAGGAACCGAGGAAAGAAGCCGGCGTCCGCTTTAAGAGCTCTGCGTCCAGATCATTCTTTACATGATCGGAGAGATCGATGTATCTGCCCTCCAGCAGACCCTGAATGCCGTTCAGCATACCATATACGGTCTTTGCTCCGCACTCCTTCGCCGTGATATAGACACCTGCGAGGCTGGCGTTGATCGCTGCAGTCGGTCCGCCCGACTGTCCTACAATAACATTTCTTGTCATACTGTATATCCTCCTTATATCTGTATGAACAACCCGGACAACAAAAGAATCCCGTACTTTAAATATCTCCGTACCTGTCATCCATTGTCGGATCAGCGGGTCTGAATCATCCTCAAATCACAATCGTGTTCATTTTAATACTTTCTCTCTCTTTTTTCAATGGCTTTTTCCAAAACTTTAACATTCTCATATCCGATTTTTTCATTCAGAACAGAAATCAGCGCATCGTCAGCCGAGACTCCCCTGTTTGCGCCCAGTCTGCGAATCGCGCGGTTCTCCTCAACATAAAAAACCACCGCGTCTCTTCCGTCCGACTCCCGCAGGATATCAAGCACCTCCGACTCCCGTTCCCGGTAGTTCTCCATGGTGGCGAACCGGATCCACAGCTCCCGCTTCGCCTCGTCAAAGGAGTACATCTTCTCACAGATTACCTTGCCGTTCTTTTCATCCTCCACGGAAATCCTTCCGCGGACAAACACCTTCGCGTCCTGCTCCATTATACGGCTGTATTTTTCATAATCTCTCGGGAAAACGATCACCTCCACCGTACCGTAGAGATCTTCGATTGTCAGAAACGCCATGGTCTGATTATTTTTTGTATATTTGATCGTCTTTGCCGCGATCATTCCCCCGATCATCGTCCGGTCGCCGTCTCTGGCGATGACCTCCCCGGTCTCCTCATCCAGCACGAAATCGCTGGTCACATGTGTAATGTTTTTGCGCCATTTCGCCTCATACTCTTCCAGCGGATGTCCGCTGACATAAATACCCAGCACCTCTTTTTCCATGGCCAGAAGCTCTTCCTTCGGATATTCGGATACGTCCGGAAGCCGAATCTCAAACTGATATTTTTCCGCCTCCGGAACCAGGTCAAACAGGGACATCTGCCCGTCCATGGACCGTTTACGCTGCTGCATCACGGAATCCAGAACAGAGCCGTAAACCATCATCATCTGGCGGCGGCTGCCGCCCAGGCCGTCAAAGGCGCCCGCCTTGATAAAATTCTCGATGGCTCTGCGATTGACATCCTTCCCCGCTGTGCGCTCGATAAAATCCTTCAGAGAACGGAATTTCCCTCCTGATTTTCTCTCTTCGATGAGCGCCTCAATCAGAGGCCGCCCCACGCTCTTGATCGCGGAAAGCCCGTAACGGATCGAGGTTCCCGACACCGAAAAACCGCTCTGTCCCTCATTGATATCCGGCGGAAGCACCGCGATATTCATCTGGCGGCAGACCTGGATATACTCAGCAACCTTCACCGATTTGTCGATGACGGAAGTCATCAGAGCCGCCATAAACTCCACCGGATAGTAGTATTTTAAAAATGCTGTCTGGTAGGAGACCACCGCATAGGCCGCTGCATGGGATTTGTTAAACGCGTACTTGGCAAAGTCCGTCATCTCATCAAAAATCTTATTTGCCACCTGCTCCGGTATGCCGTTCGCCATGCAGCCGGGCACTCCCTCCTGCTCGTTTCCGTATACAAAGTTTTTGCGTTCCCGCGCCATCACATCGCCTTTTTTTTTGGACATGGCGCGGCGCACCAGATCGCTCCTGCCCAGCGTATATCCCGCCAGATCGCGGACGATCTGCATCACCTGTTCCTGGTAGACGATACAGCCGTAGGTGGGCGCAAGAATCGGCTCCAGCTGCGGGCAGTCGTATACGATCTCATCCGGATGGTTTTTCCCCCGTATATAGGCGGGAATGAAATCCATGGGACCCGGACGGTACAGAGAGATGCCTGCGATCATATCCTCCAGGTTCTGCGGTTTTAACTCCTTCATAAAGCTTTTCATACCGGCACTCTCGAGTTGGAATACGCCGTCACACTTTCCGGTACTGAGAGACGCGAGCACAGCGGCGTCATTGTAGTTGAGATGCTCCATATCCAGATCAATGCCGTGGGTCGCCTTCACATTCGATACGGCGTCCTGAATGACCGTCAGTGTCCGGAGTCCCAGAAAGTCCATCTTCAGAAGTCCCAGCTCCTCCAGCGTCGTCATCGTAAACTGCGTCGTGATCACGCCGTCCGCGCCTCTCGACAGCGGCACATACTCGTCCACCGATTTCTGACTGATGACGACGCCTGCGGCATGCACGGACGTATGCCGGGGCAGACCCTCCAGCCGCTTCGCCATATCGATCAGCTTTGTCACCTCCGGATCAGATTCATACAGCCCCCGCAGTTCCGGATTCATTTTCAGCGCTTTGTCGATCGTGATCCCCAGCTCGTTCGGAATCATCTTCGCAATTTTATCGCAGGCGGCATACGGCAGATCCATCACGCGCCCCACGTCGCGGATCACCCCCCGCGCCGCGAGCGTACCGAACGTGACGATCTGTACGACCCGGTCCTCCCCATACTTCCGGACCACATAGTCAATGACCTCCTGCCGTCTCTCATAACAGAAATCCACATCAATATCCGGCATGGAAACGCGCTCCGGATTCAGAAACCGTTCAAACAGGAGATTGTAGCGGATCGGATCCAGCTGCGTGATATCCAGCGTATAAGCCACCAGGCTGCCCGCCGCGCTGCCGCGGCCCGGGCCGACCGCAATCCCGTTTTCCCTGGCAAAACGGATAAAATCCCACACGATCAGGAAATAGTCCACATATCCCATGTCCCGAATCACGCCGAGCTCATACTCCAGCTTCTCCGTGAGCTCCGGCAAATGTTCCTCAGGATAGCGCCGCGCCAGCCCTTCCCGGCACAGTCTGTTTAAATATTCCCACGAGGTATAGCCCTCCGGTACGTCAAAGCGGGGCAGCTTTGTGACGCCGAATTCGATCTCCACCTGACACCGGTCCGCGATCCTCTGCGTGTTGTCCAGCGCCTCCGGGACATACGAAAACAGTTCCCGCATCTCCTGCTCGGATTTTACATAATACTGGCCGCCCTCATAACGCATGCGATCCTCATCGCTTAACTTCTTTCCGGTCTGCAGGCACAGCAGGATATCGTGGGGCTCCACATCCTCCGCCCATGTGTAATGGACGTCATTGGTAACCACCAGATCGATCCCGGTATCCTCATGCATCCGCATGAGCTGCTGGTTGACCAGCGCCTGCTCAGAGATACCGTGATCCTGCATTTCCAGGAAAAAATTCCCTTTCCCGAAGCATGCCTCATAGCGGCAGGCCGCCTGCTTTGCCTCCTCGTACATGCCGCGCGTCAGATACCGCTGCACCTCACCGGCCAGACAGGCCGAGAGCGCGATCAGCCCCTCGTGATACTGCTGCAGAACCTCCATGTCCACGCGGGGCTTATAGTAGTAACCGTCGATAAAGCCGATGGAAACCAGTTTCATGAGATTCGCATAGCCGGTATCGTTTTCCGCCAGCAAAACCAGATGATAGTAGCGGTCATCGCCGCTGCTCTTCTCCCTGTCAAAACGGGATCCCGGCGCCACATAAACCTCGCAGCCGAGAATCGGGCGGATGCCGGCCTTTTTCGCGGCGCGGTAGAAATCAATGACGCCGTACATCACGCCGTGATCCGTGATCGCGGCGGCGGTCATGCCGAGCTCTTTCACCCGGTCCACATATTCGGTTATCTTGTTGGATCCGTCCAGAAGACTGTACTCCGTGTGGACGTGTAAATGCGCAAATGCCATCGCTATAGTTCCTCAGACTTTCCAATTTACAGCATTTCTGTTTTTAATCTTAAGAAAAAAATCGTAGACAAATACATCTCTTTTTATTAAAATATAGTCCAATGTCCGTTCATAAACGGAAATGACTGCTTTCAGTCATTACGATATATCACAAGTCGATATCAGCTTCATGGAGGTTATATCATGAAAAGAATCGCTTATTTTTTTAAAAGTATCCTGCCCTGTCTGCTGATGCTTGTCCTCCAGACAGCAGTCGTTATCCCCGTGGGAATCCTGTACGCATTTCTGAATGCCGGGGACGACAGCTTTACGCTCAGCCGTATTCTGGATCTGCTGACCGGTACCGTCTCAGACACCGGTTTCAGCCAGACCGCCAATCTCATCTACGGACTGCTGGCTCTTCTGATATTCGGGCTCTGGTACCGCCGTGTATTTGT
Organism: Lachnospiraceae bacterium; assembly: GCA_020860185.1. Lineage (GTDB taxonomy): Bacteria > Bacillota > Clostridia > Lachnospirales > Lachnospiraceae > Eubacterium_I. The sequence continues at coordinate 5,339 of JAJBUT010000161.1, forward strand.
CCGTCCGTTTCGTCATAAAAAACGGGAAAACCGGCCGACCGGATTCTCATTCCACACGATGATGTCCATACTGTTTCTGGCAATCGGCCTGCAGTATGTGACGATCCTGGTGGTAAATGTGACATCCTCTCTGCGCCCGGACTGGCTGACGACATACAACGCCCTGATGGAGAGCGCCGGGTACAGCGACCTCTCCCTCCCGCTGATCGTGTATTCCGTCCTGCTGGCACCGATTGCGGAAGAGCTGATCTTCCGCGGACTGATCTTCCGCTATGCCCGCCACGCATTTCCCTTCTGGATCGCCAATATCTGGCAGGCACTGCTGTTCGGACTGGTTCACGGGAACTTTATCCAGGGCATCTACGCGTTTGTGATGGGACTGTTCCTCGGATTTCTCTGCCACAGGGGGAGAGGGATCAAATACTCCATCCCCGTCCACATCCTGTACAACATCATCGGCGTCTGGTATTCCGGACTGATTGAGCTGACGGCTTCGCTCAGTTACACGATCGCCGTCGGACTGGGCGTTGCGCTCACGGTCTTCGCGGTGTGGCTGTTCTACACGGACTTTACGCCGGCAAACACGAACAAGAACTGAAAAATTGTTAAAAAAATGCCGCAGGGATAACCCGCGGCATTTTTTCAGTCCTCAGCCACCTCAACGCTGATCTTATCCAGATGCCAGATATCGTCCACATACTCCTGAATCGTGCGGTCAGAGGAAAACTTGCCCACGCAGGCCACCTGGCTCATCGCCATCTTCGCCCAGCGCGTCTCATCGCGGTACGCCTGCTCCACACGCTCCTGTGCCTGCGCGTAGGAACGGAAATCCTTCAGACAGAAATAGGTATCCGCATACTGCGTGTTCTCCGTGTTCAGGAGAGAGTTATACAGCTTGCGGAACAACTCTGTGTGATTCGGAGAATAAAATCCGTTGATGAGCTGCATCAGCACCTGACGGATATCCTGGTCATTGTTGAATACATCCATCGGACGGTAATCGCGGTTGCGCTCATGCTCTATGACCTCGTCGGAGCTCATGCCGAAGATGAACATATTGTCCTCCCCGACTTCCTCCGCCATCTCCACGTTGGCGCCGTCCATGGTGCCGATTGTCACCGCGCCGTTTAACATAAACTTCATATTGCCCGTGCCGGAGGCCTCCTTGCTGGCCGTCGAAATCTGTTCGGAGACATCCGCCGCCGCGAAGATCCACTCCGCGTTGGAAACCCTGTAATCCTCAATAAACACGACTTTGATCTTGCCGCCGATGCTCTTATCGCTGTTCACCACATCAGCCACAGAGTTGATCAGCTTGATCGTCAGCTTCGCGATCTCATATCCGGCCGCCGCCTTCGCGCCGAAGATAAAAGTCCTCGGATAGAACGGCATCTCCGGATGCTCTTTAATTTTATTATACAGATACATCACGTGAAGGATATTCATCAGCTGGCGCTTATACTCGTGGAGACGCTTCACCTGCACATCGAAGATGGAGCGCGGATTGACCTCAATGCCGTTGTGCTCCTCGATATACTTCGCCAGGCGCAGCTTGTTCTTGTATTTGATATTCATGAACTCCTGCTGTGCCTTCGCGTCGTCCAGATAGACGCTGAGCTTCTTCATCTGGCTCAGATCCGTCACCCAGCCGTCGCCGATCTTGTCCGTCACCCAGTCCGCCAGCAGCGGATTTCCGTGATACAGGAAACGTCGCTGTGTGATGCCGTTGGTCTTGTTGTTAAACTTCTCCGGAAACAGCTCGTAAAAATCCTTCAGCTCCCGCTTCTCCAGGATCTCGGTGTGCAGCCGCGCCACGCCGTTGACAGAATAGCCTGCCGCGATGGCGAGATGCGCCATATAGATCTGTCCGTTGTGAACGATCGCCATCCGGTCCTTCCGCGCCTGATCGTTCGGGAAACGAGCCTCGATCAGCAGGAGGAATCGGCAGTTGATCTCCTCCACGATCTGATAGATACGGGGAAGCAGACGGGAGAATATCTCAATCGGCCATTTCTCCAGCGCCTCCGCCATGATGGTGTGGTTCGTGTAAGCACAGGTCTTCGTGGTCACCTCCCACGCCTCATCCCAGCCAAGACCCTCCTCATCCATGAGGATGCGCATCAGCTCGGCCACAGCCACGGTGGGATGGGTGTCGTTCATCTGAATCGCCACCTTCTCGTACATCTTCTTGATGTCCGGATGGTATTTTTTATAGCGGGCAACCGCGCGCTGGACAGAGGCGGACACAAAGAAATACTGCTGCTTCAGCCGCAGCTCCTTGCCCTGGATATGATTGTCGTTCGGATAGAGCACCTCGACCAGGTTGCGGGCCAGATTCTGCTGCTCCACCGCCTTGTGATAATCGCCCTTCTCAAAGGAATCCAGCAGAAACTCGTCCGTCGGCTCCGCGTCCCAGATCATCAGCGTATTCACGACATTGTTCTTATAACCGACGATCGGCATGTCATACGGCACCGCGCGGATCGCCTGGTAATTCTCCTGAATGTATTTTGTCTTTCCGTTCGGCAACGGTTCGGAACGGACATAACCGCCGAACTTCACCGTGAAGGTGTGCTCCGGCCGACGCATTTCAAACGGATATCCGTTCTTTAACCAGTTGTCCGGCTTCTCGATCTGATAACCGTTCTCGATCTTCTGTTTGAACATGCCGTAACGATAACGGATGCCGCAGCCGTAAGCCGCATATCCCAGTGTCGCCAGGGACTCCATAAAGCAGGCCGCCAGCCGGCCGAGTCCACCGTTTCCGAGAGCCGGATCCGGCTCCTGATCTTCGATGGCGTCCAGATTGATGCCCATCTCTGAGAGAGCGTCCCTCACCTGACTGTAAGCGGTCAGGTTGATCAGGTTATTGCCCAGGGCGCGTCCCATCAGAAACTCCATCGACATATAGTAGACCATCTTCGGGTCGTCCTTGTCGAAGGTCTGCTGCGTCGCCAGCCACTGATCAATGATCACATCCTTCACCGTATAGGATACGCCCTGAAAGATCTCCTGCTCCGTCGCCTCGGATAATTTCTTCCGGTAAAGCATACGGATATTATTCTTTACTTCTGATTTAAACTTTTCCTTGTCAAACAAAATATCAGTCATTTTTTTCTACTCCTAACATCACCTTATGTCCGTTGATATTCCACTCTTTCTGATAACCGGCCGGCGTTTCCTCCTGACAGCCGGCAGAATCAGTCGCCCGTATCTCTGTCGCGAGCACATCCCCTGCCATATCTGCCTGATGCGCCGCAAATACAGCGCAAATCTCCGGGTCAGCCTGACAGGTAACGGTGATATGATCCATCACCTCAAAACCGGCCTCCTTGCGCATCGTCTGAATCTTGCTGACAATCTCACGTACAAGCCCCTCCTCAATCAGCTCCGGTGTCAGATGCGTATCAAGGACAACCGTCATATCGCCGCTGCTCTCCGTGGCAAATCCTTCCGTCTGAGCCACAAAGATCAGCAGGTCATCCTCTGTCAGAATAATATCCTCACCGACATCTGTCAAGACAATCGAGCCATTTTGTTTTAATTCCGTGTAGGCCGCCCGCCCGTCAATGGACGCTAAAGCCGCTTTAATCTGTCCAAGATACCTGCCGTATTTCGGCCCGACAGTCCGAAGCTGAGGCTTGAACTCGTAGCTCGTATACTCGCTGACATCGTCCCGGAAAGTCACCTTTTTCACGTTCAGCTCATCCGCGATGATATCGGTAAAATAATCCGGGAGCGCGGAGGCGGACTGCACCAGCATCTCTCCGACCGGCTGCCGGTTCTTCAGGCCGGAAGCGTTCCTCGCCGCGCGGCCCAGCACCACAATCTTCAGCGCCTCATCCATATGCTTTTCAAGCTCCGGATCAATCCGGCTTACATCCGCCGCCGGAAAATCACACAGATGGATGCTCTCGGGCGCTTCCGGGTCAATGCTGCACACAAGATTGCGGTAAATATCCTCCGTCATAAACGGAACCATGGGAGCCGCCGCCTTGCTGATCGTCACCAGCGCGGTGTAAAGGGTCATGTAGGCGTTGATCTTGTCCTGCTCCATGCCCTTCGCCCAGTAGCGCTCCCTGCCGCGCCGCACATACCAGTTGCTCATATCATCCACGAAGGCCTGCAGCTCACGCGCCGCCTCCGGGATGCGGTAATTGCCCAGATGATCATCCACGTTCCTCACGGTGGAATTCAGCCGGGACAACAGCCATTTATCCATGACGGACAGCTTCTCATATTCCAGCGTATATTTTGTCGCGTCAAACTCGTCGATATTCGCGTAGAGGACGAAAAACGCATAGGTATTCCACAGAGTACCCATGAACTTGCGCTGCCCCTCCTGCACGGCCTTTCCGTGAAAACGGTTCGGCAGCCACGGCGCTGAGTTGATATAGAAATACCAGCGGATGGCATCGGCGCCATAGGTCTCCAGCGCCTCAAATGGATCCACCGCATTGCCCTTTGATTTGCTCATCTTCTGCCCGTTCTCATCCTGGACGTGCCCCAGAACGATGACATTCTCATAGGGTGCTCTGTTAAAGAGGAGCGTGGACTCCGCCATCAGGGAGTGGAACCAGCCGCGCGTCTGATCCACCGCCTCGGAGATAAACTGCGCGGGAAACTGTTTCTCAAACAGATCTTTGTTTTCAAACGGATAATGATGCTGTGCAAACGGCATGGCTCCGGAGTCAAACCAGCAGTCGATGACCTCCGGCACCCGGTGCATCTGCTTTCCGCAGCAGGGGCAGGGGATCGTCACCGCATCGATATACGGGCGGTGCAGCTCCACCTTCGCCGCCTCCGGGTCGCCGCTCTTTTCCGCCAGCTCGGCCCGGCTGCCGATGGACTCCTGATGTCCGCACTCACACTCCCAGATATTCAGCGGCGTACCCCAGTACCGGTTGCGGGAGATCGCCCAGTCCTGAATGTTCTCCAGCCAGTTGCCGAAACGCCCCTTCCCGATGGACTCCGGAATCCAGTTCACCGTGTTATTATTGCGGATCAGGTCATCCCGTACCGCAGTCTCCCGGATATACCAGGATTCGCGCGCATAGTAGATCAGCGGGGTATCGCACCGCCAGCAGTGCGGATACTCGTGCTCGAACTTCGGCGCGTCAAACAGCTTTCCCTCTGCATCCAGATCTTTGATAATCATGGGATCCGCTTTTTTTACAAAAACGCCGGCGTACGGCGTCTCGTCCGTCATCGTTCCCTTTCCGGTCACAAACTGCACAAACGGCAGGTCATAGCTGCGTCCCACCTTCGCATCGTCCTCGCCGAACGCCGGCGCGATATGGACGATACCGGTACCGTCCGACATCGTGACATAAGAATCACAGGTAACGAAAAACGCCTTCTTGTCCTGTCTGTCCGCCGCCTCCTTCGCGCAGGCAAACAGCGGCTCATATTCTCTGTACTCCAGATCGGATCCTTTAAATGTTTCCAGAACCCTGTATCCTTTCTCAGCCATCTCAGCGTCCACAGGCAAATCCGGGCAGGGACTGTCATCGGGCTTTTGCTGTTTCTGACTGTTTTCCTTCTTCCCTGCGTCAGCAAACCGGCCGAGAACCGTATCCAGCAGTGCCTCCGCCATATAATAGGTAAATCCGTCTCCCGCCTTTACCTTCACATAGGAATCCTCCGGATTCACACAGAGCGCCAGGTTGCTCGGCAGCGTCCACGGCGTCGTCGTCCATGCCAGAAAATACGCATCCTCACCGACAGCCTTAAACCGAACGATGGCCGAGCGTTCCTTCACGGTCTTATATCCCTGAGAGACCTCCGCCGTGGAAAGCGGGGTACCGCAGCGCGGACAGTAGGGCACGATCTTAAAGCCCTTATAGAGCAGGCCTTTGTTCCATATCTGATTTAATGCCCACCACTCCGACTCAATAAAATCATCGTCATAAGTAACATACGGGTCGTCCATATCCGCCCAGAAGCCAACCGTGTTGGAAAAATCCTCCCACATACCTTTATACTTCCAGACAGACTCCTTACACTCTCTGATAAACGGCTCCATACCGTACTCTTCGATCTGTTCCTTGCCGTCAAGGCCGAGTTTTCTCTCTACCTCCAGTTCCACAGGAAGTCCGTGCGTATCCCAGCCGGCCTTGCGCGGAACCATCTTCCCCTTCATCGTCTGATAACGGGGAATCATATCCTTGATGACGCGCGTCAATACGTGGCCGATGTGCGGCTTGCCGTTCGCCGTCGGCGGGCCGTCATAGAATGTATATGTCTCACAGTCCCTGCGGTTCTCCATGCTCTTTCTGAAAATGTCATTCTCCCGCCAGAACTGTTCGGTCTTTTTCTCCCGTTCCACAAAATTCATATTGGTCGAAACCTTTTCGTACATGTTCTCGTTCCTTTCTAAACCAAAAGAGAAAGCTCCCATCCGAAAAGGATGCGAGCGTCTGCTTTCACTATACCACCTGTTCGAAGTACACGGCTCCTTTGCCGTCGCCGGATACCCTGTCCTGTAACGGAGGATCAACCGTCAGTCTCTACTCTGTCCCCCGAGTAGCCGGAAATATCTGCCCTCAGCACCGGAAACACATGCCAGAAAACCGCTCGGACATTTGGAAACTGCAGCTCAGAAGGGATATTCGGCTGGAGATACTGGTACCGGCTCACACCAACCCGGCTCGCTGTAAAACGTTCTCTGTCAGCTTACTGTCTTCGTCATTGCCTTTGAATTTTTCTAAACAAATGAATTATAAATGTTGAATAAATAATTGTCAATCACTTCTTTTATTGTTAAAAAGAGATTCTTTACGCATTTGTAAAAAGGGAGTATAATGTATAAAATTAAGAACAGGAGAGAGTCGGCTGCGCCGGTTCACAAAACAAATGAGATCACAGAACCTTACACTACTCACAGACTTATATGAGATCACCATGATGCAGGGCTATTTCAAGACCGGCAACAAGGACATTGTCATCTTTGACGCTTTCTACCGCATGAATCCCTCAGGCAGCGGATACGCCATCGCCTGCGGGCTCGACCAGGTGATCGAATACATCAAAAATCTCCAGTTTACCACAGATGACATCCGGTATCTGGAGAGTCTTCACCTGTTTGACGAAGACTTCTTAAAATATCTCAGCACCTTCCGCTTTTCCGGCAGCATTTATGCGATCCCGGAGGGAACGGTCGTCTTTCCCAGAGAACCTCTTCTGAAAGTCGTCGCCCCCATCATGGAAGCGCAGCTGATTGAGACAGCCATTTTAAATATGATCAACCACCAGAGTCTGATCGCTACCAAAGCATCCAGAGTCTGTTACGCTGCGCAGGGAGACGGCGTGATGGAGTTTGGTCTCCGGCGTGCGCAGGGACCCGATTCCGGTATCCTCGGCGCGCGCGCGGCCGTGATCGGCGGCTGCAGGGGTACATCCAATGTCCTCGCCGGGCAGACCTTCAACATCCCCGTCCTGGGCACGCACGCGCACAGCTGGATTATGAGTTTTCCCGACGAGTACACCGCGTTTAAGACCTATGCAGAGCTCTACCCCGACGCCTGCACGCTGCTCGTCGACACCTACGACACGCTGAAATCCGGCCTGCCGAATGCCATCCGCGTCTTTCAGGAAATGCGGGATTCCGGCATGGTTCTGCAGAACTACGGGATCCGCATGGACAGCGGCGACCTGGCCTATCTGTCAAAGAAAGCACGCCGGATGCTGGATGAAGCCGGTTTTCCGGACGCTGTCATCTCCGCTTCCAATGACCTGGACGAATATCTGATTGAGAATCTGAAGATCCAGGGCGCCAGAATCACCTCCTGGGGCGTCGGCACCAGCCTGATCACATCCAAAGACTGGCCGGCCTTCGGCGGCGTGTACAAGCTCGCCGCCATTCAGAATGAGAACGGACAGTTTGTTCCGAAGATCAAGCTCTCCGAGAACACAGAAAAAGTCACCAACCCCGGCAACAAGGAGATCTACCGTATCTATGACAGACAGTCCGGGAAAATCCGCGCGGACCTGATCTGTCTGGCGGAAGAGACCTTCGATGAGTCACAGGACATGATTCTGTTCGATCCCAACGAGACATGGAAACGCACGCGGATCGTCGGCGGCACCTATACCATGCGCAGGATGCTCGTTCCCGTTTTTGACGAGGGGAAATGTGTTTATACCTCCCCCACGGTTCTGGAGATTCGGGAATACTGCACCCGGGAGAAAGCAACCCTGTGGGATGAAAATATGCGTTTTGTCAATCCGGCAAAGGTATATGTGGATCTGTCAGACAGGCTCTACCATATGAAACAGAAAGTATTAAATGAACTGAGCGCCGCAAAATACCGTTCCTGATTCCGTTGAAATGCGGATACAGCATGAATAAAAAGAACCGATTTTCCTGAAATCAAAAATCGCCATGAACAAAAACGAAATCTTCTCCGTGTATATACACCCGCGAAGATTTTGTTTTTGCACATGGCCAAACCGTTGTCTGCCCTTTCCGGCTGTAAAACCGCCCATCGAAAGCCGGGGAGAAAACCGGTCCCGATCCTCAGATCATACCGGCTGTACACTTTCGGCGCACTCGTCCTCATCCAGCAGTTTCTGCGCCTCATCCTCCATCACCGTCTCGAGCTGATGCATCATATCGAGTATCTTTACGACAGTTTCCTGTCCGAGCCGCTCTATGATATTCCCGCAATACTTTCGCAGAATCTCCTGCTGACGGATCATGGCCTCCCTGCCCGTCTCGGAAATATAAATGTATGTACCCTTGCGCTGCTCCTGATCATGTTCCCAGTATATATAGCCCTTATCCTGCAGATTCTGCACCATCTGTGAAACCCTGTTGATCGGGCGGTCCAGTTCTTTGCTGATCTCACTCAGATACACTCTGGTCTCCGGTTTATTGAAACCCATACGATGTCCGAGCTTCGCAAGAATCATATAATCTGCCATAGATATGTCCCTGAAAACAAGATTCAGATGATCCACGTCCATCGAGTAATGTGTACTTATGATCCGATCTCCCAGATCCAGCATTTCCTTTTCTTTGTTTTCTGACATTGTAAACACCTCCTTCTACCATAACTATGCAACAAACCGCATGGAAAGAACTGTGATCCCGATTTTCAGTCCGGCAAAACAGACCATTCCACACGGATGTTCGTCAAAAGATATATAAAGGGTATCACACAAATATATATTTTCTATGTATTTCCTGTAAATTTTCCCTAAAATATTGAGAAATTTTTCACAATCAGCTATTCTGACGAACCATCTGTATTCTGACCGTCCGTCGGATTGTCACCCGATATCATCCATCAGTCAAATCTACTCTGTCAGATCAACATGGCAGCCGGCCGCGGCTGCCTACCGGCTCATCTCGATGGATTTCTTTACACAGGCCCGCTGTCCCTCAATCACGGCACTGCGGAGTCCCGCCTTTTCCAGCACCGCAACCGCCTCGATCGTCGTGCCGCCCGGCGAGCAGACCATGTCCTTCAGTTCACCCGGATGTTTCCCTGTATCCAGAACCATTTTGGCGGAACCGAGCACGGACTGCGCCGCAAACTTACAGGCCTGTGCGCGGGGCATTCCGTCCGCAACAGCCGCGTCAGCCATCGCCTCGATAAACATATAGACATACGCGGGAGAAGAACCGCTCACGCCCACCACGGCGTCCATCAGCTTTTCCGGGATCACCTCAGACTCGCCAAAGGTGTTGAACAGCGCCTGAACCTCAGACAGTTCCTCATCCGTCACCAGCTCATTCCTGCACAGAGCGCTCATCGAAGCCCCGACCAGAGCCGGCGTGTTCGGCATCGTGCGGATCAGCTTCACCGGTCTTCCAAAACCCTTTGATATCTTTTCAATCGTCTGGCCGGCCGCGATCGACACGACAACCGCGTTCTCTTTCAGAAAATCGCGGATCTCCGGCAGCACCACGTCAAACATATTCGGTTTGACCGCCAGGAAAAGGATGTCGGCGTTGGAGCTGATCTCCAGATTCTCCGTGGAAGCCTGTATTCCAAACGTTTCCTTCAGTCTCTGTACGGAAGCCTCGCTTTTGTCCGATGCTATAATATGGCCGCTGTCAGCGGCTCCGGAGGAAATAAGTCCTCCGATGATGGCGGAGGCCATATTTCCTCCCCCGATAAATCCGATTATTTTATCTGTCATACTGCACATCCTCCTTATTTAAACTTCGCAACTGTTCAGTACCTTCACAGTTACGGGGAAAAGTCCATCATAAACAAAACGGCTTCAAAAGATCGCGCCGCCGCTCCCATTTGAAGCCGTCTTCCCGTCGCTGAAATCACCATCCGGGAAAAATCAGACCATCGGATATCCGCAGGATATCTCATCCGATCCCGCTGTCCGACATCAGAAATCAGTAAAGTTCTTCTCCTTGCGCTTCTCAAGGAAAGCGGTCATACCCTCCGTCTTGTCATGGGTAGAGCAGGTCAGGCCAAACAGATTCGCCTCATATTCAACCGCGTTTCTGATATCCATGTCATAGCCGTTGTTGATCGCAGCCTTCGCAAGAGATACCGCATAGCTGGCATTGCGGGCGATCTTCCCCGCCATCTTCTTCGCGGTCGCCATCAGCTCTTCCTGCGGAACGACCTTATTCACCAGGCCGATGCGATAGGCTTCCTGCGCATCAATGTTCGTGCAGGCAAAGATCATCTCCTTCGCGCGGCCCATGCCGACCAGACGGGCAAGCCTCTGCGTGCCGCCGAAGCCGGGGATAATGCCGAGTCCTGTCTCCGGCTGTCCGAACAGCGCATTTTCGGAAGCGATGCGGATATCGCACGCCATACAGATCTCGCAGCCGCCGCCCAGCGCAAATCCGTTCACCGCCGCGATGGTAACCTGACGCATATTCTGCAGTTTGAAGAACGGCTCAGATGCGCGCATGCCGAAGGCACGTCCCTCTGCTCCGCTGAAATTCACCATCTCGGAAATATCTGCTCCCGCCACAAAGGACTTCTCTCCGGATCCGGTCAGAATCACAACCTTAATCTCATCGTTCGCCTCGATCTCGCCCAGAACCTGATTCAGCTCCGTGAGCGTCTCGCTGTTCAGCGCGTTCAATGCCTTCGGTCTGTTGATCGTGAGGACGGCAACCGATCCTTCTGTTTCCAGTAATAAGTTATTCATCTTCTTACCTCCTGCTGATAATAAATACCATCTGTAAAAATATCAGAATCATTATACAACAAAGTCGTTAAAAAATAAACAAAAACATTATATTTTTCAATACAGCTTATTCTATACACCCACCCGATCCGCGTCTGTTTTGACTTCACAGTCACTTCTGTGCTATACTTCATTCTACAAATCAGGAGGCTCAATCATATGCTAAAAGACTTCGACCTGAAGAATCTGACCGAACCCCTGCTGCAATGGTACGCAGGCCACGCCCGCGCGCTCCCCTGGCGGGAAAACATCACCCCCTATCGCGTCTGGGTATCCGAGATCATGCTGCAGCAGACCCGCGTGGAAACAGTAAAACCATATTTCGAAAAATTCATGCGCACACTTCCCACGATCCGTGATCTGGCGGAATGTGAGGAGGACCGCCTGTTAAAGCTCTGGGAGGGACTCGGCTACTACAACCGTGTCCGGAACATGCAGGAAGCAGCAAAAACCGTCCTGTCGCAGTACGGCGGCCGGCTTCCCGCAGACTACGACAGACTGCTTGCCTTAAAGGGCATCGGACACTACACTGCCGGCGCAATCGCCTCCATCGCCTACGGCATCCCCATGCCCGCAGTGGACGGAAACGTACTCCGCGTCATGATGCGCGTCACCGCAGACGATTCGGATATTCTGAAGCAATCCGTCAGGAACGAAGTGGAACGCCGCCTCACGGCGGTCATCCCCGCCGAACACGCGGCGGAATACAACCAGGCCCTGATGGAGCTCGGAGCCATCGTCTGTCTGCCGGGAGGAGAACCGCTCTGCGGCCAATGCCCCTGGAACGCTTTCTGTGAAGGGAAAAAACAGGGAATCCATCTGCAGCTTCCGACACGAAAAAAAGCCGCGCCCCGCCGGTGCGAGGATCTCACCATCCTCATCATCCGGGATGATGACAGGATCGTTCTACGCAGGCGCCCTGAAAAAGGCCTGCTCGCCGGACTCTATGAGTTTCCCAATGAACCCGGACACCTGACACAGGATGAGGCAGTCCGCGCCGTGCAGAAGATGAGACTTCACCCGCTCCGCATCCAGAAGCTTGAGGATTCCCGACATATCTTCTCCCACGTGGAATGGCATATGACAGGGTATATGGTACAGGTCGATTCCCTGACCCGTGAGGAGGCAGATCTGCTCTTTATATCCGTCCGGGAAGCGCGGGAACAGTATCCGATACCCTCGGCCTTTTCCGCTTATACAAAATATATGGAGACAATATCCCTATCCTGTTCCGGTTATCCGGTTCAGACAGACAATACCTCCGTATAACAGAGAGGAAGCCGATGCTTACGCATCGGCTATACATGAAAAAGATTTATAAAAAGGAATGTGTGATATTTCGTATTTATCTTATGTTTCACAGTATAGGCAGAAAATGTGTCGTCTGTGTGTGAAGTTTTTAATTATTTTTTAAATAAAAAATGAACTTTTTATGAACGTCTAATTCGCGCCGAGCAGCACCGCCATGATCGGGATCGTCACCAGAGAGCACAGCGTGGAAACGACAACGCCGATGGAGGCCGCCTTGTTCTGTCTCGGATACGGTGCGCTCCCCATCGCGACCAGAGATGCCACCGGCATACCTGCTCCGATCGTGCAGATGCTGATGATCGTCGGATCACTGGTCCAGAGATGCATAAACGCCCACACCAGCAGCGGCATCACGCCCAGACGAACCGGCAGCATGGGCCAGATCCCCTTTTCCGTCTTTATATCCTTCAAAGAAGCGGCCGCCATTGAGGACCCGATGATGATCATGGACAGCGGTGTCGTGATATTCCCGATAAATCCCACACACTCGTAAAAAATGTCCGGCAAGGATAAATTCGCAAAATAAATCACCAGAGCAGCCACGGACGCTATGATACCGTTGTTGATCGCGTTCCGCAGATCCATCTTCCCCTTTTCCAGATTATTCGCCTCGATCGCCGCGTCCTTCCGGAAATAATGCAGCGCCAGTGTGAAAAAAAGGATATTGAAAGGCATGTTGAAAATCGTGATATAAAAGATCGCGCTGTCCCCGAACAGAGCCTGCACAACCGGATATCCCATAAAAATATTGTTTGAAAAGATAAACATACACATGTATGTCCCGCGCAGATGCGCCGGAACGCGCATGATCTTTGTCAGCAGACGCGCCAGCAGCGGATAAATGGCATACATTACGACACCCGCCAGAAACAGCTTCAGAACCATCTGCGGATCATCGTGAGAAACCGTCGATATGCTGTTCAGGATAATACACGGACAGGTGATCTGAACGATCATCGCGGACAGCTTTGCATTGACCTCCCGATTCAGAACTCTTTTTCGGAATAAATAAAACCCGATCACCATCGCGATCAGTAATTTGCACATCGTTGTAACTATTGTCATCTCATCGTCTCCCGGTATATCAGCGAAAATCCACTTCCGCTGTCAAACTGCTCCCTGTAACTGTTTCTCTGATGATTGCACAGACATCTGATGATCGCCCCATCATCCGTCAGACTCTATCCGGTCATCCTCATCATCAGCGCTCTCCCGTTTTCTTTCAGCCACCCGTTCCATTTGTAATAATCCGGAAATACACGGAGAACCTCCTCATAAAACGCTTTGGAATGGTTCATCTCCTTCCTGTGGCAGAGTTCATGTACCACAACGCTGTCCACGACTTCCGGAGGCGCCAGCAGGAGCAGGCAGTTAAAATTCAGGTTGCCCTTTGCCGAACAGCTGCCCCATCTCGTCTTCTGATTGCGAATCGTGATCCGTCCGTAGGTCACTCCGATCAGCGGCGCATAGTACCGCACCCTCTCCGGGATTACCTTCAGAGCCTGATCGGCCAATGCCCTGATCTCATCCATGGAAAGAGGCTCCGTTTTCTGAATTTGCTTCTTATCTTCTTCCAGTTCAGACAGTTTCTTCCGTATCCAGGTCTCATGCTCGCGTATGAATCTGTTAATTTCTGTATCCGGCACATAATAAGGCGTGCGCACGATCACGCCGTCGTCCCTCACCTGGATGGCCATGGTCTTTCGGTTGCTTTTTATGACTCTGTAATTCATCTTCTATACCTTACGCTTTCTGTAACGGAAATGTCCTTATGTCGTTTGCGATCGCGCCATTTTCCGCCTTTCCTTTCCCGATAGAGAGATTCCATCCCCGTTCGTGTCATGTTTTTCCGTAACTGTTCAGCACCTTCACAGTTCCTTAATAACAAAAGAATAACATGGCAGTCCTCATATTTCCAGCAAAAATCTGTTCAGACACCTTTTTTAAATGAAAAAGCCGGGATATTTATTGATTTCTCAAAATATCCGGGCTTTATAGTATCGTGATATGTTTATCCTTCACAGCCAATGTCACTTTATCACAAGTTCTTCTTTCTCCACAGTTCCATTCTCCACATGAAAAGAATTGAGAACCGGGTCGTCCTCATTCTCCAGAGAAAGGATCAGGTAACTTGCCGCGCTGTCGTAAGCCAGCCGGATATCCTCCGCGGAGGGACGGGACGGCGTCTGCGGATGGGAGTGCCAGTTCCCGAGAGGCTTATATCCCAAACGGCGCATGTCTTTTACGGCGTTTAACTGTTCCGCCGGATCCAGCGAAAAATGTTCACTGCTGTGGTCAATGTTTGTCAGATAATATACTTTTTCGATTTGTCGTACTCCCGCCGCCTCATTCCCGGCAATCAGGCCGCAGGCCTCCTCCGGAATTCTCTCTTTTGCAAAAGTAATCATCGTCCTGATGTCATCTTCTTTCATCTGAATCTTCATACAAACACCTCATATAATATCCGGCTCTTTGACCGTCTTGAAACTCTTTCGCCGTTTACAACAGCAACAATAGCAGCGCGTCTTCCCTTCTCACGCTTATATTCCTTCACACTCCGTCTGTTCATAATCAATCAGCCGTGTGATCGTCGGATGCTTCCCGCAGACGGGGCAGTCATCGGTATCCTTCGGCAGCGGTACTTTCCGGAAATTCATAGTCAGCGCGTCATAAGTCAGAAGCGTCCCCGTCAGAAGTTTGCCCTGCCCTACTATATATTTGATTGCCTCCATCGCCTGCAGGCTTCCGATCACGCCGCCCATGGCGCCCACCACACCGGCCTGTTTGCAGGTCGGCACCGCATCCTTTGGCGGCGGATCGCGGAAGACACAGCGATAGCACGGCCCCTCTCCCGGCACATAGGTCATCAGCTGCCCCTGGAAACGGATAATTCCGGCATGGGAAAAAGGCTTTTTCGCCATCACACAGGCATCATTAATCAGAAACTTTGCGGGAAAATTATCCGTTCCGTCGATGATAAAATCATAATCTCTGATCAAATCCAAAATGTTTTCTGAATTCACAAACGTATGATACGTGTGAACCGTGACATCCGGATTCATCCGGTTCATCGTCTCTTTCGCAGACTGTACTTTTGCTTTTCCAACATCCGGCGTTCCGTGGATGATCTGACGCTGCAGATTTGAGAGATCCACCTCATCTGCGTCGGCGATACCGATCGTCCCGACTCCGGCGGCCGCCAGATACATGGCAGCCGGCGCTCCCAGTCCTCCCGCACCGATAATCAATACTTTTGCGTTTAAAAGCCTTTTCTGGCCTTTTACGCCGATTTCCTTTAAAATAATATGCCTGGAATAACGCTCCAGCTGTTCGTTGGTGAAAGCCATTATCTCCCGCCTCCCATAAAATACAAAAACTCCACCTCGTCTCCTTCCGTCAGACGACGAGTGGCAAAATCTGCTTTCTGTATAAATTCTTCATTGACGGAAACCGTCACGTACTGCGGCGTCTCCACCTTCTCCTCCTCGATGAGCTTCTCGACAGTAATGCCTTCCTCGTAAATTTTCTTTTCCCCTGCGACAATAATGTTCATGATAATATCAATCCTTTCTGGCTTATGTTTATAGCAAACGGAAAATGACTGCTTCGCAGTCATCTGGGTGTGCAAGAGCCCCATCGCCTGTCTATTGATAACACTTTCATATTATTTTATAGGAAACGACATAAGTCGTTTCCTGTTGCGCCGATCGCGGGCTGCGTAAGCAGCCATTCCTTGCGCGATCGTGTGCATAA
>JAJBUT010000183.1 GCA_020860185.1 Lachnospiraceae bacterium
GATGTGTTAATATATACGATAACACTCAAAAGCAGGCATTTACAGAAACGTACACATTCCTGCAAATTTGCCCGCTTACAATAACTTGGCATTTTCGTAAATCGTCGCCCGATATCGAAACGTTGACATCGGCATCCCACATTCCGCTGCGGCTGCTAATCCGGTGATTTTTCCGGCTTTCCACCGCTGATAGACCGAGTGGAAGTTCTCTGGAAGCGGTTTCGGTGGCCTGCCGAACCGAACGCCACGAGCTTTTGCTGCTGCTATGCCCTCGGCCTGCCGCTGTTTGATGTTCGTCCGCTCATTTTCAGCCACAAACGACAATACCTGCAGTACGATGTCGGAGAGGAATGTTCCCATCAGGTCTTTTCCTCGGCGGGTATCCAGCAAGGGCATGTCCAGTACAACAATATCGGCACCCTTTTCTTTTGTAAGGATACGCCACTGGTTCTGTATCTCCTCATAGTTTCTGCCCAAGCGGTCAATGCTCTTGATATAGAGCAGATCATCTTTTCGCAGCTTCCGTACCAGTTTTTTATATTGTGGGCGGTTGAAGTCCTTGCCGGACTGCTTGTCCATATAAATATTTTTATCTGGAATCCCCTGTTCATGAAGTGCGATAAGCTGCCGATCCTCATTCTGGTCTTTGCTGCTGACCCGGACATATCCGTAGGTTGTCATAAAATCCCCCTTTCCTGTCAGAGCCGAATATACGGCACTCATTTTTGATACTCTAACTGCTGAACAGAAAAACAGCCAGAACACTTGAAAAAATTTGCTGTTCTGGCTATCAGTCATTATCAGTTTTTTACATCGTTTTCTTTGATTGGATTCCGTTCTCTTTCGCCCACTCACTCTGCTTCTTTCGCCGTTCTTCCGAATACGGCCTGATCACATGAACACTGATGCAATTCTTATTCACGTCGTAATAGGAGCCGCTGCATTCATCTTCTTCCACCAGTTGGCACAACTCCGGTAAGTCCTCACTCAATGCTGTGAGCTTTCGGATCAGCTTCGTGTCGTGGGTGCGAATCTGTACAGGATCGTCGGACTGGTTGTAATAAATCTCCGTGTCTCTCTCTTTCTTCGTAAGCCTGCTCATAAATACCTCCAAAATCTGCATTCTTTCTCACAAGGGCCATTTTTTCGTATTTTTTTCCCGATTGACGAATCGGCGTTTTTAATGATTTTGAAACGATTGCAGCCCCAGATGAAGAGCTATCCGTCCGGGGCTGCTGAAAATGATTATTTTCCCGATTTTACCGATTGACGGCTGATTTTTGCCTGTTTTCAGAATACAAAAAGCACAGCGTCCTCGCCAGCCTTTTTATGGTCGTTGTCTTTGTCGTTCTCGTCCTCCCATTCCGGCATGACACACGGCATCTCCCAGACATACCGCTGGAACTTCTCATATCCTTTCTTCTTGCGAAGCTCGCCCCGGCGGACTGCTTCATGGCAACGGTTCAGGTAGTTTTCATATTTCTCCGGCTCATCCTTTAAAATGCCATTGATGGTAAGCATAACAGAAAGCAGGATAGAGCCAGCTTCCGGCTTCACGATGATCTTTGAGAGAACGTCGAGTCTGCCTAATGTCCGGCATCTGTCAGCAGTACAGAACGAATTGACAAGCTGGGCCATGGCGTAATTCTTCCACGGACTCCCATTCTCCAAATCACCCGTAGCTGCCTGATAGTCCAGCACGTTCTGTATCATGAGCTGCTCCAGCTCATGGGAACAAGTGTAGAAGTCATGCTGATAATCAGAGCCAAACGGAAGGCTTCGCTGAATCTTGTCTATCAATTTCAGCAGCTTCTCACTTTTTTCCGCGTCGGTTTCGATCTGAGCCGCAACCCGCAGATTGTCGATGGTTCTTTCCCTGCTCGGACAGCCAAACGTACACCACGCCAGTTTTTCATAGTTGGTAAATTTGCAGTAGCATTTCATAGTTTTTGATCTCCTTTCGATTCTGGAAAAATTTAAGG
Source organism: Lachnospiraceae bacterium (assembly GCA_020860185.1). GTDB lineage: Bacteria > Bacillota > Clostridia > Lachnospirales > Lachnospiraceae > Eubacterium_I. Next base: position 1,983 of record JAJBUT010000183.1, read on the forward strand.
ACTGCCGATGGACAGTCCCTATGTATGAATGAAGCCGTTCCTGCAATGGGGAACGGCTTCGCGATTCGATATTTTGTTTTATGTTCTGTTTTTGGCTATGCTGTTACTTACATTTTTACTTCCGTATCCGGCTCCCGTCTATATCACGCTCTGACAAATGACCACAACACCGTATTCAGAATGTCCAGCTTTCCAATCATCCATCCGGCGATCTGTGGGAGAATAAACACCACCAGCCCTGTCAGCAGCATTGTCGCTGACTCTGATCCTGTACTGATCTTCATCAGATAACTTAATACAGCTATCAGAAAACACACTCCCGAAAGAATATAAAGGATTGCTCCGGCAAAGCTGGTCAGAAATATACCGAGCCACTTCATGATGATCACAATCACTGCCACTGGTAAAAGCAAAAGTCTTAACATGAGATTTAATACTGTCTTCAACAGGGTCATGGTATCACCTCACATATACACAATCTCGGTCAGCACGATCTCCTCCGCCCGGTCACGGATGCCGTTCATCGACTGCACCCACTTCCAACAATCGCGCCGCTTTAAATCCTCGGTCACGTTCTCGGCTGCTTTCATCTGATCAATGATCACTTCAAGCCGCTCCTGTGCCTGTTCATTGATGTCTGCGAGATAGGTAGCCATTTTGCCGGAAAGTGTCAGTTCTGTGTAAGCGATGGGACGGTTCTCCCGGAGATACTGCAGATGCATCCGTCCCCATTTTCCGATAGGCCGCTGTTCCTCTTTCTCCTGCAGGCTGATGTCGGGAATGTAATAATCTCCGGCGCGTACATAATCCAGACCGCTGCTGTTGTCGTGAATTCTCGGTTTCATAGATTTCTCCATGCTGTTTTCTACACTGTTTTTCATATCGTTTTTCATGCTGCTTCTTGCGCTTCCTTTCATGCAAATTTTCGTGCTTTCCTTCAAGCTGATTTTTCCTCCTGTTCTGCTTTTTTCCTGTGGTAATCTTCGCGGCGGGAGCGAAGATATTTCTCGTCGCGTTCCTGTGCTGCCGGATCGCCGTTGGCTGAATCCTCGTACATCTTCTGACGGCACTTTTTCTGCGCTTCACAGAAATACCGATTCCTCGCTGCCAGCTTCTCCTGCGCTTCCGGATCACCAGCTGCAGCTTTTTCTTTGAGTTCCATAAGCTCGGCTTTTCGCCGCTCGCTCTGCCGACGATTGCGCTCGGCCTGCTGCTCCTGCAAATGC
>JAJBUT010000181.1 GCA_020860185.1 Lachnospiraceae bacterium
ACGGATCCAGAGAAACCGGAATGCCAAATCGGTCCTGCACCGCCTCGATCACGGGCAGCGTCCGGGCGATCTCCTCCTCGTCGGAAATCATGGTATAGCCGGGGCGGGTGGACTCGCCGCCGATGTCGATCAGATCCGCGCCTTCACGGATCATGCGCTCCGTCTGCCGCAGCGCCCGGTCGACGGAATCATACCTGCCGCCGTCCGAGAAAGAATCCGGCGTCACATTGAGGATGCCCATCACATACGTCTCATTTTCTGTATCAAATTCACGATTTCCTATCTTCACCTGAATGCCTCTCCTGTATAGATCATATTGTCGAATCCAAGAGTATTTAACTCTTATGATACCTGCGAATTTCTCCGATCATCTCCGATCATATCTTAAACCGATCAACGGAAATATCAGCAAATTCCACATCGTCATTCTTTATAAACATCACCATATAAACCGGCAGATATAAAATCCTCTCTGTTCGCATCACATTCTCGTTCGTAAAGACAATCGCCTCCCGGCCGGTATATCCTTCCGATGAAAGCACTTTATTCAATGCCGAATGACGTTCATACTCTTTTCCGCTCTTTACCTCCACCGGCAATATCTCCCCGTCAAGCTCCAGGACAAAATCCAGTTCTCCGATTTTTTTACTGTTATAATAATAGAGAGGGAAACCATGCGCATTCAGTTCCTGCGCGATCACATTCTCATAAATGGCGCCCTTGTTTAAATCAGACTCCTTATTAATAATTTTCAGCTTAGTCGCCCTGCCGTAAATCGTAGTCAGCAGCCCGACATCCGAAAGAAAAAGCTTGAAAAGTGAGCTTTTCTCGTTTAACATCAGCGGAACCGACGGCTCAGTGACATTGAAAACCGGCAGTGCCACCCCCGCCTTCCACAACCACATAAAACTGTCCTGCACCCGTTCGAAACGGAGGTTCTTTTTTATATCGGCCACCATAAAACGCTTGTTTTTCTCGTTCAGTTCCGCGGGTATCAAATCATAGATACGAGTGAGTACCAGCCTTCGGTTCTCCTCCTCGTACTGCGTAAAATCAAGCTTATACTGTTCAATCACAGATCGATGTTCATCAATGACCGCGTTGATATCACCGGAAGCACGGTATTTCTCCACCGCTGCGGGCATACCTCCGATAATCAGATAGAGATAAAACATATCCATAATTTTGGTATGGATCAGACCATCCACCGGATTCTTCTGTAAAAAAGATTCTTTCAAAAGTGCAAGCACCGCATCCGAAACCTCAAATATCTGAATGAACTCCTCAAAATCAAGCGGGTACATGGTAACGGACTTCAGATATCCCACAGGCGCCGACCTCAGATTCACAATCTCAACTCCGAGCAGATATCCGCTGAGAATATACTGATACCTGCCGTCTTCCACCCAGAATTTAATCTTGGTAACCACCTCTTTATACCGCTGTATCTCATCAAAAAATAAATATGTCTCCCCGGGAGTGATCTTCTTTTCCCCATACAGGGAAAGCTTTAAAATCAGATCATCCACACTGTCAGAGCTTTCTAAAACAGACACAATCTCCGGCTGCCGGATCAGGTTAAACTCCACATAATCGCATCCGGCGTTTTTCAGGCATTCCCGAATGATAAAGGTCTTTCCGGCCTGGCGAACACCATAGACAAGGAGCGCCTTATCTCCGCTCCCGATCCAGGCGGTAATCTCTTTCTCTATCTTTCTTTTCAGCATAAAGCCACCTCCCGACCGCGCTTTGCAGAAACAAAGCAGATGACATCATATCATTTCTTTAATAAGCACAAAAATTATGTACGTTTTTCTATAGAATTATACTGCATTTTTGTCATTTTTCCAAGGTATTTTCTTGTGATTTTGACACTTTTTCATGCTATTTTCACATCAGGCTTCTTTTTTCAAAAAATCCACATCAGCCTTTTTTTAAATCTGCGTGAAACAACACTGTAACGAAAAAACAACAGAGAAAAAATCAGCAGCGTATCGTCTGATTCCTCTCCTCCGTCTTCCACTTACAGGTATCCGCCGCCGAGCAGCAGAAACAGTTCCTGGACAGCTGATCCGCCCGCTCTGTATAGTATCCGACGGAGTCTTTGTCTGTATAAATATTCTGCCTGCCATGATGATTCCGGATGAAATCCACGGTCTCCCGAACCCAATCCTCCGGGTAATCAATCTCCCTTAAAATCTGCCCGGCCAGCGCCGCACCGGCCGTGGAGTGGTGCTCGCCCGTGCGGTATTGAACCGAGCGCCCGATATCATGCAGCAGTCCCGTGACATAAAGCCGGTCTTTTATATCTTCCCGGGAAATCTGCCTGTTTTCCGGATTCTCTTCCTCCTGATGGTATCTGCTGTCCGGGTCTTCCCTGCAATCACTTTGCTTTTCATTCAACTGATCTTCCAGATACATGATCCACGAGATCCGGCAGACATCCAGCCCGTGTTCCAGTTCATGATGGCAGTAGATCCTCTCTGCCTCGTCCTCCCGAATCTCCCGCTGAACCTGCAGAAAACGCTTGTTTTTCAATAATCTCTCCGTATATTTCATCATTCCAATATCTCCCGAAACGCTTTCCGAACGCCAGACAGATAAGAAAGGGAACCGAACGCCAGAATCACATCCTCCTCTTCTGCCTCCGCCAAAACATATGATACCGCATCCCGCGGATTTGCACAAGAGACGGCATCTATCTTTTGTCTTTTTAACCGAATCGTCAGTTCTTCCGCAGAAAGCGCCCGCGGACTCGGCGGCGTCAGCGTAAAGACCCGGTCGCCATCCCGGAACATGATCCGGATCATCTGTACATAGTCCTTGTCCGCCAGGACACCCATGATATAAATCATTCTGCGAGCCGGGAAATACAAGTCCAGAGTGGCGCGAAGCTTCCTGACCGCATCCTCATTGTGAGCGCCGTCCAGATAAAAATCCGGTGACGATCCGATCTTTTCAAATCGTCCCGGCCAGCGTGTGTTTTTCAATCCGGAAATCACGGCCGACCGGTTGATATTCGGATACCTTTCTTTTAAAAGTTCCAGCACTCTCAGAGCACAGACGGCGTTCTCCAGCTGGAACCGGCCGCGCAGCCCCAGGGTGATTCTGACACGGGAAGAAATATCACCGGCAGAGACAGCCTTCTTTGCATAAATATTCTCACATTTGATACGGCCGTCAAAGGCAGACATGTCCCACAGAAAAGAAATCTCTCCCTCTGTACAGACCGGATTTTCAGCCGATTTTTCATCCGCCAAAATCAGCTTTGCATCTTCCCGGCGGCATTTCTCACAGATAACCTCCCACGCCTCCGGCCTCTGTGCGACGGAGACCACCGGGCAGCCCCGCTTGATAATCCCTGCTTTTGCCGCAGCAATCTCCGACAGCGTATCTCCCAAAAACTTCATATGGTCCATGCTGATCGACGTCAGGACGCTGACAAGCGGTTTCGTGATCAGGTTCGTGGCGTCCGTCTCCCCGCCCATGCCGGTCTCCACCAGCGCGATGTCGCACTGTTCCTCATAAAACCACAAAAAAGCCGCCGCGCTCTCCACCTCAAAGCGGGTGGGATGCGGCAGCCCGTTTTCCGTCATCCGCGCACAGGCCTCCGATACGTCCGAAAAAAGCCGCGCCAGACGATCCTTCTCTACAGGAACACCGTTCATCAAAAACTCTTCCTCATAGGAAAACACATCGGGCGTACTAAACCGTCCGACCCGATAGCCGGATGCAGTGAGCACCGGGGAAAGCATGGCGCCCACCGAACCCTTTCCGTTCGTCCCGGCGATGTGTACGACCGGAATTTTCTCCTGTATATCGCTGAGCTCGCGCATCAGATGCCGGATACTGTCAAGCCCGAGGCGACTCCCGTATCGTTCCGTGTCCCTCAGAAAAGACATCGCTTCCTTATAATTCATTTAAACAGTAATCTCCCACAGTATCTTACCATCCACCACAGTTTCCTGCACCCCCGGCTTTTTGTTTTTAAGAAAACTGAATGTCAGTAAATATCCCTTGTCCAGATTCAGCTGTTCAAGGTATCCACATAACTGCTTTTCCCCATCTTCATTATACTTCGGACCATACCAGATCTTAGTCTCAATCAGATATTGCTTTCCCAGGTAATCCACAATAATATCCGTGCGCTTTTCGTCTCGTGTCTGCGCTTCTATATAATAATTCCCGGTTCCGTTGATGACAGGTTTCAGATACATCAGAAAAATCTTTCTTGCATATTTTTCGATAAATCTCCGGTCATTATCCGAATAAACATATGCGTAATGTTCGGCAAATTTACAGAGCAGCGACTCCATATCCAGTCTGCCGTCTTTAATAAACTGACTTTTATTCAACTCCGCATCCCTGTTTGTGGCATTGTCCGCCTTGTCCTCCGAAAGGAAATAATCATACAGCACCACCTCGAAAATCCGATTGAAAACTGCCACTTTGCCGTTCTCGCATTTAATATAATCAAACATCTTCGCCAGATTCAGTGCCTCATCGTAAGCGTTGAAAGGAATGGAATCCCCTTCAAACAAAATCCGCCGCAGCACATCATTTAACTGCGGATAATCACAAATCTGCTTTATCATATCCTCGAACAGAGGTGTCTTTGTATGCTCTATGATCTTAACCGCCTCGGAAACCCCCTCTGCCGTCCAGGCTTGTGTCCGTCCCGGAAAAGTCTTCATACCGACAACATTTTTTTCCAGACGCTGACAAATACCGGATACCAGAACCGGATACCCGGATGTATATTCATAGATCAGCCGGGATATCGCCCGAATGTCCATCCCCGTATGATAATCCGCCTCATAATCCGCCAGCATACCGGCAATCTCTCCTGAGGAGAAGCTTAAATCCTCTTCAAAATCCACGGCAACATTCCAGGGGCTGTTATAGCGATGAGTTTCCTCCGGACGAATCTTTAGCTTCAGATTTTTCAAATCATAAACACCGACGAGAATCACACTGTGAAACGTATCAGCTCTCCCCTCTTCTCTCCGAATATATTTATCACGCAGCAGCCCCAGAAATCTCAGCATCATCTGATTATCCGAAGCGCGATCCACCTCGTCAATCATCAACACAATGTCCCTGTCACTGTCACGGCAGAGTTCTGTAATCCGATCCCCCAGTTTTCGCAGCGACCCTTCGGTATCAATCTGCCTTCCCCATTTCCCGATCAGGTCTGCGGGTACATGTTCCAGTTCCAGCTGTCTTTCAATTAAATCTTTTATTCCGACGGCAAAAGCATAGTTGGAATCAAACATCTCCTCCCCGCCTTCAAAACTGATTCGAAGACAATAGAAGGAATCTCTCAGCTTTCTGGCCAGCATACTCAGCATGGTCGTCTTTCCGTACTGTCTGCCTCGATTGATAGCAAAATAATAACCCGGCCTGATATACTGTTCCAGGATCCGGTCTGCTTTCTCCGAAACATCCACCATATAATGCTTTTCCGGACTGCATACAACAGCTGTGTTGAACTTTTTCATGCTTCACACTCCCGTCCAAAAAATAAACTCACGAGTTGATGGTTCGTGAGTTTATTATATAAGAATTTTCCGGATTGTCAACTGACCTGCGCAGTGTTCTCCGATGTTTCAGTTGTTAGTTGTTATGAACAGGCAGACACACTCCCCGTGGGATATATCTGCCTGTCCATGGTTGTATTGATCACCGGCATATTGACATACATCATCAGGCCTTTCTTCTGCGCCGGCAAAGTATCGCTGCTGCGCCGCCGCAGAGGGAAAGACCGGCCAGTGCGTACGGCCAGGTGCCGAAACCTCCCGTCAGGGACATCGTATAACCGGCAGAATAGGTATTGGCTGCGGTATAGGTCAGTGAACTGCCTGCAGTAACTGTGATGGTTCCCACATAGTAAACGGTGCCCTCATCCAGTCCATACGGGCCGTCCTCCCCGGCAGTCCCTTCACATACATTTTCGTCCGGGTGGTAACCGGTCACATCAACAATGATATACGTTCCCGCGGGCACGGTTCTGCGCTTCGGCAAGGATCTGATCCGCCTCGGACCGGGCGTCCGCCAATACCTGTTCCACATCCTCCTTTAAGGATATGTCTCCTCCGACTAAGGAGCTTATGAAGCTCACGCTGGAGCAGAAAATCGCGCACGGCGGCCATCCGGTGCTGCGCTGGATGATGGATAACATTTTTATCCGTACAAACCCTGCCGGGAACATCAAGGCTGATAAATCAATCGGAGGTAAAGCGTCATGGCAAAGAATAAGAACGTTATCACGATTCCGGCCACCCGGCAGGAACCGGCACAGCGGTGTTCACATCTTCTCCGGCAAAATCAAGTGCGGACAGTGCGGGAACTGGTACGGCTCCAAGGTCTGGCACTCCAACAGCAAGTATCGCAGGATCATCTAGTACAGCGTTTCATAAATAACCAGACTTTATGCGCTGGATGTTTTTCTGAGAGTGCAGGTCAAAAAACGTAAGCGTAGCGGGCTACGCTGAGGATTTTTGACCTGTGCTATCGGGAAAACAGACAGGCAGAAAGTCTGGTTATTTTAAAAACGCTGTACTAGCAGTGCAACCACAAGTACGATAACGAAAAGAAATGCGCCACCCCTCATCTGACAGACGGGGAAATCGAGCAGTTCTGTGTGTCCGCCATCAACAAGCTGCTGGAACGGCGCGACAGCGTAAGGAGCGATTACGAGGAAGTCAATCCGATGCTCTTTGACGCTGCTGCATTGGAAACCGAGCAGGAGAAACTGCCGACCGCACTTGATACCTTTGACGAGACGGCGTTCCACAGCCTGGTGGATTACATCACTGTGTATTCGAGTGAGGATGTCCGGGTGACGTTTAAGGACGGAACGGAGATTATTTCGGAGAAAAATATACACGGATTTTATTACCCTCTTTTGTATTTATTCTCATTGCTGATATTTATTTTGCAGTTGCCTCTGTTTTAAGCGGCGGAATTTTCAGGGGATGGCTTTCAAAAAAGTAATAAAATGCGAGGGATAGAGATATGACCTGGGTAGACTTATTATATGAGATTGTGTTTTTTACGGCCGGAATAGTGGAGATTTGGCAGTTTATAAAAAAAAGTAAAAATGGAAAGGTTTTAATCTTTTATGATAAGCTGTCGCTGGCTATAGGCGTTTTGTATATTTTGAAGGGCGTTTATTATTTAAATCCATTGTCAGATACACAGGACGTATGGAACTGGATTCTGGGAATCGTCCTGGTCGGGTCTGTAATCATTCAATGCATCTATGAAAAAAAATTAAATTTTTAATTTCTCAGGGTCTAATTCCCAGCAGCTCTGCTCAGGCTGTCCTTGCGCCAGGGCGTCACGCATCTGGTCAACCGATGGGATGGGATGGCGTATGTCTTTGTTACTTCTGAGTTTGAATGCCCAAGGATGGCAGAAACCATTTCAAGCGGCACTCCGTCCCGGTATAACCCTGCTGCCCTGGAGCGTCGTAACATATGCGGATAAACGCTGTCCGGCAGTGCCGTTTCAAGCGCAAGGCCGCAGACAGCGCGGCCAACCGGCTTGTGAGGTGTATTGCAAATACTTCTAACAATCGGGTTCTCACTACCATCATACGTTCGCACAAAAGCGACTATTGCAGAGAGTTAATTGTCAAGTACGATCCAGATTTTCCCGTTTGGGTTTTTGTTGAACTGATTACGAGCTCATATGAATTTGTCAAAAAAGTTATTGACAACCTCCAGAGCTCAGTGGTAGAATGAAGCCACGATTGAAAGAACTCTGTTCTTAAAGGGGGCGTACAACGTATGTTGCTTACGCTCCCGATTTCTTTTTACAGATGTTTTTCGATTTATTGTTATGCCACCTGTCGCCACGCTCCGCGTGAATCCGCGCATGGCACGGCTTGCACAGCGCGATGAGGTTGGCTCGGTCGTGCGTTCCTCCCTCGGAGAGCGGCAGCTTGTGATGTATCTCCTCGGTCTGTGTATGCTTCCCGGAAAAGATGCGGATAAAAAAATCCGTCGTATAAGCTTTCGGTGTAGTATCAATACATCACTCTAAACGGCAGAAAAGTCAAGCACTTTTCTGTCGCCGTGAGGTTATCCGGCACCATGCTGCCGGTAACTGTGCGGTGGATCTGTCGCCTTGCACATGAAAAATCATTCGGCGCGCTATAGCCAGTTATTAATTATTCGATGTACTGGCACAGCGCAAAACACAATGTCAATCATAGTCTAAATTTTAACAAATTGGCGTGCAAATTTCGCAAATTTCCACCTGAAATTCACAATTTTCTACCGCTTCACTCCTCTGGTATCGCGGCTTCCGATGCGCAGGCGGTTCAAAACCACTTCTTTCCCGCCCACTTCCACGGACGGACTGACATCCTGGTGCAGGATCCACGCCGCTTCCAGCGATTCACCTGCGGACATATGCATCCCACGCACGCCCAGCGCACTTTTCTTTTTCTCCGGAATGTCAGCTGCCGCGATGCGGAGAAAATAGTTTTTATCCGACTGCATCACCAGCGTGGTCTCCGCATCCGCCTCTCCCACACAGAGCAGGCGGTCGCCGTCCGCCAGCTTTGTCGCCGCCGTCGTGCGCTTAGATACGTCAAACTCTGAACCGTTCACACATTTGATCATGGAAGCTTTTGAGACAAACAGAACCCGTCTGTCCCTGATCCCGGACAGCGGCAGTATTGTCACGATATTTTCATTGCTGCTGGAATAGTTGCAGATATTGTCCACCGGGATCCCCTTGTCGCGGAATTTTCCGAACGGCACGTCCTCCATCTTCACGAGATGCATCTGTCCGGTATCCGTAAACAGGCACAGCCGGTCGTCACTCATGCAGGAGACGGCCAGACGATTCTCCGCGTCCGCGGCTTCCCGGTTTTTCTCATACACAGACGGGTCCAGGGACCGGACATAACCGAACCGATCCATCAACAGCACTACGGGAACCGCCGCCTGCTTTTTTTCCTTATAAACGGCTTCCTTCGCGTTTTCGATCACCGTTTTCCGGGGCGCCGCAAACTCTTTTTTCAGCTTTCGCAGCTCCTGCATCAGCACCCTGGCCATCGCCGCGCGGCTGCCCAGTACTTCCTCGTAAAATTCGATATGCTTCAGCGTCTCATTGTGCTCTCTGATCAGCGCCTCGATCTCCAGACCGATCAGTTTGTAAAGACGCATCTCCAGAATGGCTGTTGCCTGACGCTCCGTAAAGCGAAGCATCGACGCCGTCTTCTGCGAGAGCTTCGATTTGAACCGGATGCCGTCCGTGACGCCGTCCACCAGACAGGCCTTCGCCTGTTTGATATTTTTGCTGCCGCGCAGGATCTCGATGATCAGGTCGATCACGTCACAGGCTTTGATCAGCCCCTCCTGGATCTCCTGCTTTTCGCGCTCCTTATTCAGGAGCGTTGTGTATTTGCGGGTCGCCAGTTCAAACTGGAACTGAGCGTTGTGCCGGATGATCTTTACGATCCCCATCGTCTCCGGTCTTCCGTCCGCGACGGCCAGCATATTCACGCCGAAGGTATCCTCCAGCCGGGTCTTTTTGTAGAGAAGATTGCAGATATTTTCCGCGTCTGCGCCCTTTTTCAGCTCGATCACAATGCGGATGCCCTCCTTTGAGGACTGATTGGAGATGTCCACAATGTCCGTCGTCTTCTTTGTCTCGACCAGGCTGTAGACGTCATTCAGGAATTTGCCGATATTCGCGCCGATCATGGTGTACGGAATCTCCGTGATGACGATGCGCTCCCTGCCGCCCTTCACCTTCTCGATCTCCACCCTGCCGCGCAGACGGATCTTTCCGTTCCCGCTCTCGTAGATGGCCGGAAGCTCGTCCCTGTTGATCACAATGCCGCCGGTCGGGAAATCCGGTCCGGGAATGATGGCAAGCATCTCCTCCGTCGTGATATCCGGATCCTTCATGTAGGCAATCACACCGTCGATCACCTCGCCCAGATTGTGCGGCGGAATGCTGGTCGCCATGCCGACCGCGATGCCCTCCGCACCGTTGACCAGGATATTCGGCACTCTCACCGGCAGAACAGACGGCTCCTTCTCCGTCGCGTCAAAATTCGGGATAAAATCAACCACATTTTTATCGAGATCAGCCAGATACGCCTCCTGTGTGATCTTCTGCAGCCGCGCCTCGGTATAACGCATCGCCGCCGCGCCGTCCCCCTCGATGGAACCGAAATTGCCGTGCCCGTCCACCAGGGGCATCCCGTATTTAAACTCCTGCGCCATCACGACCAACGCGCCGTAGATGGAACTGTCGCCGTGGGGGTGATACTTACCCATGGTGTCGCCCACGATACGCGCACACTTTCTGTATGGCCTGTCATAGCGGATTCCCAGCTCATACATATCGTACAGCGTCCGGCGCTGCACCGGCTTCAGACCGTCCCGCACATCCGGAAGCGCGCGCGCCACGATCACGCTCATCGCGTAGTCGATGTATGATTTCTGCATGATCTCGGAATATTCCGTGCGGAGAATCTGTTCCCCTGCTGTAGCCATGTTCTGTCCTCCTGTTCGATTATGTGTTTTATACGTCCAGTTCCGCCTCATTCGCGTGCTCATATATAAAAGCTTTCCGCGGCGGCACATCCGTCCCCATCAGCATCTCCGTGACGTCGGAGGCCATGCGCCCGTCCTCGATCCCGACTCTCTTTAAAATACGCCGCGCGGGATCCAGCGTCGTCTCCCAGAGCTGCTCCGCGTCCATCTCGCCGAGGCCCTTGTAGCGCTGCAGTGTAAAGCTGCCCTTATGTGTCTTTCGGTAGCGCTCCAGCGCCTCGTCATCGTAGAGATACTCCTCCTCGCCTTTCGACGGAATCACCTTGTACAGCGGCGGCATGGCGATGTAGACATGTCCCTCAAAGATCAGCTCCGGCATGAAGCGGTAAAACAGCGTGAGAAGCAGCGTCGCGATATGCGCGCCGTCCACATCGGCGTCCGCCATGATCACGATCTTGTCATAACGCAGCTTCGTGATATCAAAATCGTTGCCGTACCCTTCAGAGAAACCGCAGCCGAACGCGTTGATCATCGTCTTGATCTCCGCGTTCGCCAGCACCTTGTCGATACTCGCTTTCTCCACGTTCAGTATCTTCCCGCGAATCGGCAGGATCGCCTGGAAATTCCGGTCCCGGGCGGTCTTCGCCGAACCGCCCGCGGAATCACCCTCGACGATAAAAATCTCACATTTCGAGGCGTCCCTGCTCTCACAGTTTGCCAGCTTCCCATTGGAATCAAAGGAAAACTTCTGTCTGGTCAGAAGGTTTGTCTTTGCCCTCTCCTCTGTCTTTCGGATCTTCGCCGCCTTCTCCGCGCAAGAGAGCACGGTTTTCAGCGTGTCCAGATTCTTATCGAAGTAGAGCTGTATCTCCTCAGTGGTCACCTTCGCCGTCACCTTGGAGGCGTCCTGATTGTCGAGCTTGGTCTTCGTCTGTCCCTCAAAGCGGGGTGCCGGATGCTTGACCGAAACCACCGCGGTCATACCGTTCCTCACATCGGCACCGGTGAAATTCGCGTCCTTCTCCTTCAGCACACCGATCTGACGCGCATACTGGTTCATGACCGTAGTGAGCGCCGTCTTAAATCCGGTAATGTGAGTGCCGCCCTCGGCATTATAGATATTGTTGCAGAATCCGAGAATGTTCTCATGGAACTCTCCCGTATACTGGATGGCAGCCTCGACGGTGATCCCATCGCTCTCGCCCCTGAAATAGATCGGCTCATGAAGAGCTTCGGACTTTTTATTGATATCCCGGACGAAACCGACGATGCCGTCCTCCTCGTGGAACTCGATCTGTTCCGGTTCCTCCGGCCGCAGATCTTCGTAGAAAATCGTCAGCCCCGGATTGAGGTAAGCGGTCTCGTGCAGCCGGCTCCTGACCTCATCCTCCTTAAAACGGGTTTTCTCAAAAATCGTCGGATCAGGGAGAAAATTCACCCTTGTCCCGGTCTGCTTCGTCTTTCGGATGACCGGGAGGAGTCCGTTCACCAGCTCCTGTGTGGGAATCCCCCGCTCATAGCGGTCATGATGGACAGCCCCATCTCTGCTGATCTCCACATCGAGATAAGTGGAAAGTGCATTAACCACGGAGGAGCCGACGCCGTGCAGACCGCCGCTGGTCTTGTAGACCGAATCGTCAAACTTTCCTCCGGCGTGCAGCGTCGAAAAGACCAGCCGCGCCGCCGGTACGCCCTTCTCATGCATGCCGACCGGAATGCCGCGCCCGTTGTCCTCCACTGTGCAGGATCCGTCCGCCTCCAGCGTCACCCGGATCTGATCGCAGAAACCCGCCAGATGCTCGTCCACCGCATTGTCCACGATCTCGTAGATCAGATGATTCAGTCCCTTTCTCGAAACACTGCCGATGTACATGCCGGGGCGCTTCCGCACCGCCTCCAGCCCCTCCAGGACGGAGATGCTCTTTTCATCATACGCTGCCTGTTTTGCCATTCACTCACCCTTTATCTCAAACAAAAAACGTAAACATTTGTTCTTTTCTCAACAATCTGATATTCTAACATATAAAAAGAAATCCCGCAAGCACCGGACCATGCCATGTGGGATTTCAGTAACTCGTCAGGATTCTCTTTTTATTCCGGTATGAATCTGAATCACAGAGACTGACAGCACAAAATGCCCTGAGTGTTCAACAGCAGCCACACGTGGCGGCACATTATACGACATATTGTCTGTATAAACTTTAATATCGCCAACCATATGTTCAAAATGCCCGCCTGCTCCAAAAACCCAGTAACTGGCGATAAAACCGACCAATCCCTCCTGATCAATATCCCAGTATATAGACTCAGCCGGTTTTCCGATATCAATTCCAAGTCTATCCAAATAAGCGGAGACCTCCGGATACGCATTCCTTACCTGCCTGCGATATGCCTGGCAATAACCGCAGCTGCAGCAATCCTCATCTGTACATTCATCATAATATTGTCTTGTCATATCGATATCTACATTCACTCTTTTTATCCCCCCTGTATTACGACTATTCACAGATGTTAATCTGATTCAGAAATCAAAACCTCCTTCCCCCGAAACGCAAATCCGTATTTACTTGTTACTGGTCACTCCCTGACCACACACTTGCTGCGGGGTCCTGCGTGCCAGTGGCACGCGCTTAGAACCGACCGAAGCGGAGCGTGACCAGGCCGAAAACGTTGTGATTGCGAGCATCCGTCCCATCGCGCAGTGATTTTGCATGGACGGATGCTGTTGCAAGTCACATCCTGTAAGGATTAAAAAGCGTAAATCTGGTGGGGATGTGACTTGTAACATTTACTTTTCTGTCTGAGCAAAATCATCAGCTTCTCAGCACCGAACCATCTCCTCGATCCGCAGGAGTTCATTATATTTCGCCGTCCGCTCTCCCCGGCAGGGCGCACCGGCCTTGATCTGCCCACAGTTTAAGGCCACGGCGATATCTGCGATAATGGCGTCCTCCGTCTCGCCGGAACGGTGGGACACAATAGTCTGATAACCCGCCCGTTTTGCCGTGACGATTGCCTCAAAGCTCTCGGACAGCGTCCCGATCTGGTTGACCTTGATCAGGATCGCGTTCCCCGCTTTCTTTCTTATGCCTTCCTTCAGCCGCACGGTGTCCGTGACAAAGAGATCGTCCCCGACCAGCTGCACTCTGTCCCCGATCCGCCTCGTCATCTCCGCCCAGCCGTCCCAGTCGTTCTCCTGCAGCCCGTCCTCGATGGAAATGACCGGATATTTCTCAATCAGCTTCTCGTAATACGCGATCATCTCCTCCGTGGTGCGGTGCACCGTGACGGAAATCGTATCCGCCAGCAGACCGTTCGTCTCTGCCTGCGGGAGCTTTTCCGCCGGCGTATGCAGAATCTCCTGCACGGAATTGCTGACGCACTGCGCACCCGCGGCCAGAAGCTCCGCTTCCCTGCGTCTGCTCTCTCCGGGGAAATCATACAGCGCGGAATCCTGATTGTAGAGCTCGCTCGCGGCCACATCCAGGGCAAACGCGATCTGCGTGCCTGGTTCGTATCCCGCTTCGCGCACCGCCCGCATCAGATAGTCGAGAACCTCCTCCGTATCCTTCAGATCCGGCGCGAATCCGCCCTCGTCGCCCACGGCAGTCGCATAGCCGTCCTTCTCCAGAATCTGTTTCAGCGTGTGATATATCTCCACACACCAGCGCAGTCCCTCCCGGAAATGAAAATCCCCCTTCTCATCCTTCGCGCCCACCGGCAGGATCATAAACTCCTGTACATCCACGGTGTTCGCCGCATGGCGGCCGCCGTTTAAAATGTTCATCATAGGAACGGGCATCCGGATTCCGTACACGCCTCCCAGATAGCGAAACAGCGGCTGGTTCAGCGCCCTAGCGCTCGCCTTCGCGCAGGCCATGGATACGGACAGCATGGCGTTTGCGCCGAGATTGCATTTATTGTCCGTGCCGTCCGTGCATTTCAGGATCTCATCGATCAGAACCTGATCCGACGCGTCCTTTCCCAGCAGGACCGTCCGGATGCGGTCGTTGACATTGACCGCCGCCTGGCGCACGCCCAGTCCGTGATACCGCCTGCTGTCACTGTCCCGCAGTTCCCGCGCCTCATGCTCGCCGGTGCTGGCACCGGACGGCACGCTCGCCCGCCCGGTGAAGCTATGTCCGTCCGCCCGGATCTTTACCTCCGCCTCCACGGTGGGGTTGCCTCTCGAATCCAGGATTTCTCTCGCGTATACATCTACAATCTCAAAATATGCTGCCATCATCGCATCCTGTCACAGCGTTTTATCGCAAAAACGCCGCGTCCTTTCCGTTTTTTTCTATTTATTTCCAAACGGGAAGGAAAATATGCGGATCATTTCAGATTTTGAGAATATTTCTATGCTTCCTGACTTAACTGGCGAATACTTAATATGCCATCCAGATGTTCTTCACGCCATTTTGTATAATCAAACGGTTCTTTATTAATCAAAACAATGAAACGTTCTGCATCAACATATCCCAGACTGGACATGAGAATATTCATACCTTCCTGCTTAATAACAGCATCTGTTTTCATATGATCTATTCCTCCATTTCGTTCAAAAAAGTAATCGGACTGACAATTTTATATTGACGTTATCAAACCCGATGGCACAGAAATACTATTGGCACATATCATAATATTTGACTATAACCTTTTAATATTCATGGTTCTCAGTTACCTGTATTTCAATAGGTGTGTCCCCACTCAGCGAATACTTTCCCTGTATCTCAATAAAATTCGCGACAATGTATGTACTGCACAAATCAATCGATCCCCGTTCAGGATCCTCTCCCCAGGAAACATCCATCACTATACAACCGGACTCCGTGTCATAATGAATTTCCTCCACATCAACGGAACACAGGTTATTCCAGACCTCCAGATAAAACCAGATCAGCTGATGCTCTTCAAAATATGTTTCATCATAGAGAGCCTCATACTCTTTGTCTACCGTATCCGGATAAGAGTTCCAGAAACTCTCCCATTCCGCATAAGACGAGAAAAAAATGCCTGACGGAAGATCCTCATACGAAAACAGGTTCTCACCATCTTCGCCCAAAGCAGATGTCATGCTGTTCAAAAACGAATCCTCATAGAACTGCCCTCCTGTTTTATATTTCATCGGGAAATCTTCTTCTGTTGATATGTTTTCTGAGATTTCTGTCGTATCTTCGGCACCTGCGCTGTCTGCTGTATCCCTCACACCTCCGGCATCTGCGCCGTCTGCTATATCCATCGCATTTCCGACATCTGCGCTGTCTGCTGTATCCTTCGCACCTCCGGTCTGTGAATCGCTATCATCCGTTTCCGGGTAAGCATCGTCCCACAGGTCACTGGCAGCAATCGAAGACTCATCCTGAACCGGATAATTTTCGGCTGTATTTTCTCCGCAGCCGGAAACAGCCAAAACGATGGGAATCAGCAGCCAAATCCATATTTTCTGTATCATCATAGTAATCTCCATTTTGCCGCCTTTCGGCAGGCGGTACAACAATAGCAATGAAAAAACTGCTTTCTTTCAGACTAAACCGCCTGCTTCCATCAGAAATCTGATTACAAATACGGTGGCGATGACGAGAGCTCGCAGAACGGAGTCATTGACTTTCATAGATAATGATGTCTGCGCAGCAGTCATTTCCGTTCACTCTGTTCTTCATTTTCATCCGCTTCCAACTCTTCAAATGATTGTTCCCTCTTCTTCTCTCTGTGGGTCAGCACAAGCCGGCAAACCGCAAAAATCACAGCTATGATCACCACAACAACGATGATGAACGGCAGCGCGCCCAGAAATCCGATCGCAAAATTTTTAAATCCCTGTCCGATGCGGTAAACATTATCGCTGAATCTTGTCCGCACACTCTCCCCAAAGGTAACCGCGGCAGCGGAAGTTTCACGTTCCACCTCGTCAATGCTTAAGTATACCGTACTGTAGTTCACCCGATTGTCATACACGCGAAGCTGGGATTCATAACTCTCGATCTCATATCTCACCTCGGTCAGCTGTGACTGGATCGCAATGATGCTCTCCACAGAATCTGCCTGCTCCAGCATCGCAAGCAGAGACTCCTGTTCTATCCGCAGCGCTGTCAGATGACTCTCCATGTCCACATAGGTCAGCGTCACATCCTCCGTGCTCTCGCTCATATAGGTTACGTTCGCGTTCTCCCCGACCAGCGACACAAATTCATCCAGGCTGTCCGCCGGAATGCGGATTGTCAGATAAGACCACCGGCTGGCAGCGTTTCCGGATGAACCACCGGTCTCTGAACTCTCGATATAGCCGCCCAGTTCCTCTGTTTTTGACTCCAGCTGCGCGATCAGTTCATCAAACTCTGTCGTCTCCACCGTCATATCCACAGTTTTGATCAGCTTCTGCGAATAGGAATCATCCGCGGCAGCGGATTCGCTCACCTCTGTATCTGAGGAAGAACTGACGGAATTACCCGCGTCATCGTAATCCTCCTCCGCAGTTTCTGTCTCATCATAATCATATTCTTCATCTCCTGCCGCAACATAACCTTCTGTATCCCCCGCTGCGGCATACTCTTCTGTATATTCGTAAGCGCCATCTGTGTCCGCTGCCTTGTCCCAGCCGTAATCCTCCGCTGTCTCTGTAACGGCTGTGTCCGCCGTAGCCGAACTGACTGCATTCGAACTGCCGCAGCCGGCCAGTGCTGCAGTACAGATCATCACAATCAACATTCCTGTCATCCGGTTTGCTTTCTTTTTCATATCCTCTCCTCCAATGATTAACTTTTACAGCTCAAATACGACCGTCAGCGTGTGGAATTCTTCATCCTCCGACTGCACTTCCTTTGTCAGACGCCAGGTTCCCTCTTCCAGTTCGCCGTACAGATTCGACCAATCCACTGTCAAAGTGACGGTTTCCCCCTCCTTCTCGATGTAAGACAGATCCTCAAACACTCCGTCTAGCCGCTGCTCCGCGGCCTCCCACGTGCCGGAATCCTCATCATATCCCTCAATCGTATAATAGCTTCCGTAAGAAATCTCCGCGCCGGTCTCATTGGTCAGTTCCAGTTCTATGGAATACGCAGTATAACTGTTCACCGTCACATTAAGACCGGCCAGGTCAGTCTCCGCCTGTACCGCCGAAAGAATCCCGCCCTGATCCGCGCCATCCGCTTCGGCCTGCGACGAAGTATCCTTCTGCGCTGTATCGTCGCCATCCTGCACAACGACACCTTCATTCTGTGCAGCGTCGTTTTCCTGCGAACCAGACCCCGCTCCGCTTTGCAGATCCGCGTCATCTGTATCACCGGATACGGCTGCCGGGTTCTCGGTCCCATCCGTCACCTCTTCCGACTCCGCCGTCGCCACATCCGTAGCCGAAGAATCGGAGGTTGTCAGACCATCTGCTCCCCGATAAATCATCCAGCCGGCTCCGAAGACAACCACACAGACAATGCACGCTGCGGCCACCCGGAGAGATACGCGCCTCTGTGAAAACCTTCTGAAAAAGCCGCTCTTCGCAGAATTTCCACCCTGTTTTACTGCTCCCTCTGATTCCGCGCCCCGACCGGCTCCTTCTTCCTGCGCCAGAAGAAGTTTCATCTTTTTCAGGAACTGTTCCGAAAACGTATGCTCACGCATCAGTTCCTGCGTCGGCGGAACTGATGCCGCCTCCGCTTCCATATATTCCAGAAGAACCTCTCTCAGAATATCCTGTGATGTATGGTTCATTTTCTGTCTCCTTTTCCTAAAAACCCCCATGCCTGCTTCGCAGGCACCACCATCTATGAAAGCCGATGCAGTTCCTTAGCATAAGTCTGATAACAAAAATCAGAGACTTTCTCCTGAAGGACGCCTTCGGTGTATCTCATTTATCCCGCAATTGCCGCATCATCATAACAGATCAGCTATTCCGATTCACTCAGTAATACCTGCAGCTTTTTCCTTGCGCGGAAAATGCGCACGTTTACCGTCTTCGGCGTCACGCCCAGCAATTCCGCGATCTCAGCATCGCTCATGCCATGCAGATATTTATACTCGAACACAATCCGGTAAATCTCATCCAGCTTCGCTACCGCATGCAGTATTCTCTCATAATTTTCTCTGACAAGATATGTATCCAGAAGATCCTCCTGCGCTTCCCCGTTCTCGCCCTCCTCGAACGCCTCCTCCGTGATACCTCTCCGCCGCCGGATCATATCAATCGCCTTGTTTTTTACGATCGTCGCCAGAAAATTCCGGGTCGCTGCGCTCTCCTCCTCCTTCACCTTATCCATATGGCGTGTCAGAGCCAGAAACGTTTCCTGCACGGCGTCCTCCGCCAGCCAGGCGTCGTGCAGCCGCTCATTTGCCAGATACCACAGAAAATATCGGTATTTCTCGTAAATCCGGCTGAATTTACTTTTCTCCTCCTCGCTGTCAAGCATATTTAAAAACAGTATCATAACGTCCCCCGCGGTCTTATCTTCAATCGAATATCTGCCTGGTGCAACATCTCGACTTAACAAGAGTAAAAATATATTTTCATTTATCATAACGCAAAATTCCTGTATTTTACTACAGGAATTTGAAACACTTTATCATAAAATTGCAAAAAAATCTGACGTTTGTTATACTGTGGCTCAGACGGCATGTATGATAAACGTCAAAAACGAAAGGAAATTACCATGGAATTTTTCAACAAAATCAAAACCAATATGATCCTTAACGCAGTTCTGACCATCCTGATCGGCATCTTTTTCATCATCAACCCGGGAGGAACCGGCCGGCTCATCGGCGTGGCAGCCGGCATCGTGATTCTGATTTCCGGCATCGTGGACATCACCCGCTTCCTCGCCGCCGGCACACGGGATCTGTATTCCAACGGCAGCCTGATTATCGGCGTGGTAAAACTGGTCATCGGCATTGTCATCCTTACACACACCGGGGCTTTTCTCTCGCTGCCGATCTATCTGTTCGGTATCTACGTGCTGATCGGAGGAATCAACAGTATGAGCAGCGCGATACGGATAAGGCAGGCGGGGATCCCGGGATGGGCGGGCCATGCGGTTCTTGCCGCGGCCATTATAGCGGCGGCTGTGTTCATGATGCTGTTCCCCTTCGCCGTTGTAAATACAGCGATTATGGTATCCGGCGTCATTTTGATTGCAGACGGTGTAATCGGGTTAGCGTCAGGAATCCGGACGAACCGGATGTGACCGGTCTGTAAAAAAGAATGCGCCCTGGCGCACTCTCGCGCCGAGCGCGGTCGCTTTTGCGACATAATTCCAAACGCGCGACGCATTGGCTCACTTATACTCATCAACCCGAGGAGGGCAGACCGCTTAGCGAAATAAAACCAAACGCGCGACGCATTGGCTCACTTAGCGAGTTGCACGAGCTGTGCGCATCTCGCAGAGCGTTTTGCCATGTGAGTTATATATCCTCAATCTGCCAGTCAATCGGCTCCAGCCCGTGCGCCGTCAGGAACTCATTCGTCCTGCTGAAATGCCTGCATCCAAAGAATCCTCGATACGCGGAAAGAGGACTCGGATGCGGCGCCTCCAGAATCAGGTGCTTCGGATTATGCAGCATGCTCTTTTTCATCTGCGCCGGCCGTCCCCAGAGCAGAAACACGATCGGTCGGTTCTCCCGGCTCACCGCCTCGATGACCGCATCCGTAAACTGTTCCCAACCGATGCCGCGGTGGGAATTTGCCTGATGCGCCCGCACGGTGAGCACTGTATTCAGAAGAAGCACGCCCTGTTCAGCCCATTTCACCAGATATCCGTTGTTCGGTATCTTACATCCCAGATCGTCGTGCAGTTCCTGATAGATATTCACCAGGGACGGCGGTATCTCCACATCCGGCTTCACTGAAAAACACAGCCCGTGCGCCTGTCCGTCATTGTGATAGGGATCCTGCCCGAGAATCACCACCTTTACCTGATGCAAAGGAGTCAGATGAAACGCGTTAAAGATATCGTCCGCGGCCGGGAAAATCTTCCGTGAGCGGTACTCTTCCAGAACCTTCGTATATAAATCCCTGTAATAGGGTTTGCGAAACTCCGCGCTCAGCGGTTTCGCCCAGTCATTAGTAATCGACGGCATATGTACTCCCTTCCTGGGGTCTGACCCCGGAAAATTTTTATAAATTCTGCATTCCGAATTTTAATATATTTTTTAGAAAGTTTATTAATTTTTACCGGGGTCAGACCCTCACCGACACGCCGCGCCCGGCCAGATACGCCTTCAGATCCACAATCTCCATCTCCTTGTAATGGAACAGCGAAGCTGCCAGCGCCGCATCCGCCTTTCCCTCCGTCAGAGCGTCATAAAAATGCTCCATCGTGCCGGCTCCGCCTGACGCGATCACCGGGATGGACACATTCTCCGAAATCGTGCGGGTCAGTTCGATATCATAACCGGCTTTCGTCCCGTCGCAGTCCATACTGGTGAGAAGGATCTCCCCCGCGCCCAGACGGTCTGCGCGCATCGCCCACTCCACGGCGTCAATCCCCATGTCGACACGGCCGCCGTTTTTATAGATATTCCAGCCGCTGCCATCCCCCCGTCGGCGCGCGTCAATTGCGACAACCACACACTGGCTGCCGAACTTGTCCGCCGCCTCCGAGATCAGATTCGGATTCATGATCGCGGCAGAATTAATGTAAATCTTGTCCGCGCCACCCCGGCGCAGCGTCCGGAAGTGATACACCGTGCGGAGGCCG
>JAJBUT010000171.1 GCA_020860185.1 Lachnospiraceae bacterium
CTCCCCTCGCCGGCCCGACCAGCGGCAGCTCAGCAATATCCCCCTCGCTCTCCGTCTGATGTGCCTCGATTTCTTTCCGAATCGACTCCTGCTCCTCAGCGGGAGTACGGGAAACAAACCAGGACGGACGGGCAAAGCCCATCTCCCGCAGCGCTTCTTCAGCCGCCGCTGCGTCACGGCGTAAGCAGAGTACGGACAGATAAGTGGTATCCTTATCCGAAGACAGAATCTCCACATCGGCCTGATCCACGGCCGGTTCATGCGTCTTCAAAGCTGTCAGCACAGCCTCCTCCGACACCAGATCCGGCATGGTACCAAAGTACAGCGCTGTCTTCGCCGTTCCCTCCGTACTCATCGGAATATCCAGCTTCTCCCAGGGGACAAGCGCCTCCGCCTGATTCTCCAGCTTCTGTATCGTGGCAGTAGCTTCCGTGATCTGTTTGTCCAGATTCACAATCTGATTCGCCTGCCGCATATACTCGCTCTGGTTCTCAACGGTCTTTTTCAGTTCTGAGCGTTCTACCAGCGGTTTTCCGGCCAGAGAGGCAAGAAGCGATGATTTCTCCGGCACATACTTATCAAGTATCTCCAGAGCCTGATCCGCCGTCGCCGACCTTTTCTCAAAAGTGGCATGCGGCGTGGAGGTGTCCTGACATACCGTACCCTCGAACTCCTCCGCTTTTACATCGATCTCAATCCCGCCTATCTCCTGGAGACGCTCCAGAATGGATTTCCGATTCTGCTTCATGGCAACCAGATTCATGCGCTGCATCTGTAATACTGCCATTGAAACTTCCTCCTTTTCTAGTTCGTTGCCAAGTTACTCAAACTCCCTGTACAATACGTAATGACTCATATCCGTATCATACCAGGCCTGCAATCAGTGCTTCCACAGCCGCATCAGCTTTTGCGTATGCCTGTTTGCCGGATGCCTCGAGTTCCCGGTTCACCGAAGATGCATACTTCTCTTTCTCTGCTTCACCGGTCTTCACCACACCCGCAAGATAAGATTTTGCTGCTTCGTCGGCGCTGTTCTCAGCCTCCTTCACAGTCTGCTTTGCTGCTGCCCTGGCCTCGTCCAGCATGGCCGCCGCTTTGCTTTTCGCATCCTGTAAGATGCCAGCCGCCTGCTGCTCTGCGTCCTGAACCCGTTTCATTGTGTCAGCTAACAAATATTCTCGCCCCCTTTTCTTAAAATAATTGTATTTACAAAAATACACTCTAAGAATACCACAAATACATTTCTCCGCGCAAGAGTTTTTGTATCAAAAAAAATACAATCTATATATTACCTTAAATTTTTCTTAACCTCGTGTCGTTTTCTGTCATATTTTTACATAACCTTTACCCTATTTACTAACCGGACGGTAATCAATCATCCCTCAAACTGACTTCTGTAGAGTTCATAATAGAAACCTTTCC
The DNA here is from genome assembly GCA_020860185.1 of Lachnospiraceae bacterium. Taxonomy (GTDB): domain Bacteria; phylum Bacillota; class Clostridia; order Lachnospirales; family Lachnospiraceae; genus Eubacterium_I. The sequence continues at coordinate 1,423 of JAJBUT010000171.1, forward strand.
GCGCGAGAAGCTCCTGATGGTTTCCCTGTTCGATGATCCTCCCGTCCCGCATGACAAGAATGCGGTCCGCGTTCTGGATTGTTGAGAGCCGGTGCGCCACGATAAAGCTCGTCCGCCCGCACATCAGTTTTTCAAACGCATCCTGGATACGCAGCTCCGTCCGCGTATCAATGGAGGATGTCGCCTCGTCCAGAATCAGCATGGCGGGATGACAGAGCATCACGCGCGCGATGGAGATCAGCTGCTTCTGTCCCTGGGAGAGGCTGCCGCCGTCCTCCCCGATCACCGTATCGTATCCATCCGGAAGCCTGCGTATAAAACCATGGGCGTAGGCGGCCTTCGCCACCTCCACCACCTCCTCATCCGACGCGTCCGGGCATCCCATACGGATATTTTCCCGGATCGTTCCGCTCCGAAGCCAGGTATCCTGGAGTACCATGCCGTAATGCTCCCGCAGACTCCTGCGCGTCATCCGCCGAATGTCACAGTCCTCCACGCAGATACTCCCGCCGTCCACATCGTAAAAACGCATCAGCAGGTTGATCAGTGTCGTCTTCCCGCAGCCGGTCGGTCCGACAATGGCGATCCGCTGCCCCGGTCTGACATTCAGATTCAGATTTTCGATCAGAGGCTGCTCCGGATCATAGGAAAAATCCACCTGTTTCAGCTCTACCCTGCCCTCCGCGTGTTCCAGCACGAGCGCATCCTCATCATCCGGCGTCTGAGGTTCCTCCTCGATCAGTTCAAAAATCCGCGCCGCGCAGGCCAGGGCATTCTGCAGCTCCGTGATCACGCCGGAAATCTCGTTAAAAGGCCGGGTATACTGATTCGCGTAGCTTAAAAAGGCGGACAGACCGCCCACCGTCATTCCGCCGGAGATGACCGCCAGTGCGCCGGTCAGTGCGACCCCCGCATAGACAATACTGTTGACAAAGCGGGTGCAGGGATTCGTCAGCGAAGAGAAAAATGTCGCCCGCAGGGAACATTTCTCCAGCCGTTCATTGATCTCATCGAATGCCTCCAGCGTCTCCCGCTCATGGGAAAACGCCTGCACGACCTTCTGATTTCCGACCATCTCATCGATCAGAGCCGTCTGCTCCGCCCTCGTCTCTGACTGAAGCTTAAACATGTCATAGGTGTGCGTCGCGATAAACCGGGCCACCAGCAGTGAAATCGGTGTCAGGACGACCACGACCAGCGTGATCGCCGGATGGATCGTCAGCATGAAAATCAGTGTCCCCGCGATTGTCACCACGCCGGTGAACAGCTGGGTGAATCCCATCAGCAGACCGTCCGCGAACTGATCCACATCCGCGATGACGCGGCTCACAATGCCGCCGTACGCATGTCCGTCCAGAAACTTCAGCGGCAGCTTCTGAATCTTCTCAAATGCCTGGTTCCGCACATCCCGAACCACCTGATAGGTCACTTTATTGTTGATTGTATTCATAACCCACTGGAGCACCGCCGTCACCACCGCCGCCGCTCCGATCCGGATCAGAATCCTGGTAATGTTTTCAAAATCCACCTGACCCGGTCCGACAATATAGTCGATGGCCTGTCCGACCAGAACCGGTATATACAGCATCAGCGCGACCGTCACCACCGCCAGCAGGATGGACAGCGCCATCCAGAAACGGTAGGCCGCGATATAATGCAGGACTTTTTTCAGGGTGCCGCCCTGTCCTCTCATTTTCTTCATACGGCGGACACCTCCCCCTCTGTTCCATAGAACTGCGACTGATAGATTTCTTTATAAACCGCACAGTTCTCCAGCAGGTCCTCATGGGAACCGATCCCCGCCACCTGTCCGTCGTCGAGAACCACGATCTGATCCGCATGCTGTATCGATGATGTCCTCTGGGAAACCAGAAACAGCGTCGGCCGCGGTGTCAGGGACGCGATCGCCTTCCGCAAAGCGGCATCCGTCGCGAAATCCAGGGCGGATGAGCTGTCATCCAGAATCAGGATCTGTGGCCGGCGGATCAGCGCGCGCGCAATCGTCAGACGCTGCCTCTGACCGCCGGAAAAATTCCTGCCGCCCTGTTCCACCCGGCGGTCCAGCCCGTTTTCCTTCTCTCCGATCATCTCTGAAATCTGAGCCGTGGAAAGAGCGCGGACCATCTCCTCCTCGCCCGCGTCCCTCTTCCCCCACTGCAGGTTCTCCCGGATCGTCCCGGAAAAAAGCACCGCTTTCTGAGGAACCACGCCGATGCGGGAGCGAAGCTCTTCCAGTCCGTACTCGCGCACATCCCGGCCATTGATCAGCACCGCTCCCCGCGAGCAGTCATAAAACCGCGGAATCAGGTTGACCAGAGAGGATTTCCCTGAACCGGTTCCTCCGATGATGCCGATCGTCTCGCCTTTTTTCACGGAAAAACTGATGTCAGTCAGCGCCTCATCGGAGGCCTCCGGGTACCGAAGCGAGGCATGACAAAACTCCACGGCAAAGTCTCCGTCCTCCGCATTCGTCCGTCCGGTTCCCGTCTGATGATCCGCATATTCGGAATGCATCATTCCGGCAGCCCCTGTCCCGTCCATCTCTCGTTCGCCAGAATTCTCAGTCTTCCCGGCATCCGCCGTCCCCACGTTCCGCACGTGCTCTCCGTCCCTCACAGTCGGCTCCGTCTCCAGCACCGCCTGAATCCGGTTTCCGCAGGCGATGGACCGGGTGATCGTGATGATCAGGCTGGCAAACTTGATGAGCTCCGTCAGGATCTGCGCCATATAATTGTACAGTGCGACGACGGAGCCCTGCGTCAGAACGCCCATGTCCACACGCAGCGCGCCCACCCGGATGAGAGCGATGACGGCGGCGTTCACGATCACATATGTCACCGGGTTCAGAAGAGCGGATATCCGGCCGACAAACTTCTGTGTGTCGGTCAGACTCTGGTTCTTCTGCCTGAACTCCCGGATCTGTTCATCCTCCTTGCAGAAGGCGCGCAGCACACGCACGCCGGTCAGGTTCTCCCTCGTCAGACCCAGGACGCCATCCAGGCGGCTCTGTACCTTGCGGTACAGCGGTATGCTGGCAAACATAATGCCGAACACCACAACCGCCAGAGCCGGAATATCAACCGCAAATACCAGCGCGGCCTTTGTGTCGACCGTGAATGCCATCACCATCGCGCCGATGACGACAAACGGAGAACGCAAAAGCAGGCGCAGCGTCATATTCACGCCCGTCTGCACCTGATTCATATCGCTGGTCAGCCGTGTGATCAGTGTGGATGTCCCCTGCGTATCCAGCTCCGCATAAGACAGCTTCTGGATGTGTGAAAACAGCACATGCCGCAGCTTTTTTACAAATCCCACTGCGGCCTTCGCCGAAAAATACTGTGCCGTAACGGAAAAAGCCAGGCCGACCGCTCCGAGCAGCACCAGAATCAGTACCATCCGTATAATATACCCGGAATCTCCTCCTGCAATACCGACGTCGATGATCGCGGCGACCACCAGAGGTACAAACAGCTCCAGCGTGGCTTCCAGCATCTTAAACAGCGGTGCGAGCACTGTCTCTTTTCTGTAATCCTTCAGATAAATCAATAATTTTCTCATAGATTTCAGTTTAACACACTCTGGTGAATCGGAACAGTGTTTTCTTCAATCGGATAAAACTCAAACCCGTTCTCACGTCCGTAGTCGATGATCTTCTGAAGCGCATCTGCCGTCGTCTGCTTCGCCGACGTGTCATGCATCAGCACAATGTTGGTGCGTCCCAGCTTTAATTCGGATTTTACGTTCGCCAGAATCTCTGACACAGGGGTATTACTGCCCTCCGCGTCGCCGGACGCGACATTCCAGTCCACATACATGAGATCCGCGTCCGTCACCAGCTCCACCAGCTCTGACATGATCCCTTCCGTATAATATGCGCTGACCGTATTCCCGCTCCCTCCCGGGAAACGGATGCAGAAAGCGTCATAACCGGTATCTGCCTTTAGTTTGTCCTTCAGATCATTAATATTATTCATAAAAGCGTCCGCAGAAGAATATATCTGTGAATACTGATGGGAGTATCCGTGAATCCCCACGGTATGGCCCTCGGCGATCATGCGTCGGATCAGCGGAAGCGTCTCCTCATCGTAATTACAGATGAAAAAGGTCGCCTTCACATGATTCTCCGCGAGAATATCCAGAATCTGAGCCGTCACATCCGGACTCGGTCCGTCGTCAAACGTCAGGTAAATCGCATTGTCCGGGTTTTGATGAACCCGCTCTACACAGACGGTGCGGCTGACCTGCGCCTGATTGCCGCCTCCGTCCTCGACTGTATAGGTCACCGTATAGGTACCCGGACGGTAGATGTCGACATATCCGTCCCTGCTGACAGAATCCGTGAGATCGCCATCCCGGTCATCCGAAGCGACGGCGCCCGGATCGTCGAACTTCTCCCGCTCCTGAATCGTCACAGACGCATCGCCGACCAGAGAAATCTCCGGTGCAACCTGATCACGAATGATCACCTCCCTGCTGACAGAGGCGGCATTCCCAGCCAGATCCGACGCCTCGTAGGTCACCTGATAGGTATACTCATTCACCTGCGCCATATGTATCGAAAGCGTATCGCTCAAATCTCCGTCGCAATTGTCCGTCGCCACGGCGCCCGGCTCCTCATAGGTCTCAATCTGATCCACCGTCATACGGGAATCGCCGTTTAAGACGATCTCCGGAGCCGTTGTGTCCACCACCCTGACCGTGCGGGTCACCGTGTAAGTCTCCCATCGTCCGTCCACGTGGTAGCTGATCTCGTAAGTGCCCGGTGTCGAAGTATCCAGATTATCCGACTCATAGATACGGCTGTCGACATTCTTTCCGGCCAGCGTCGCGGACGCACCCTCGTCGTGATAGGCTTCTCCGGCAGAGATTGTAATCTCCTCCTCACCGTTCAGTGTCAGATCCGGCTTCCCGCTGATCCTCGGCCATGCCACCGTGACAAACAGGCAAAACGCAACCAGCACACATACACCCGCCACGGACAAAAATCTGTTTTTCACCCTCTGGTCCAGACTGTCCCAGATCTCTCTCATCACCCTCATACTCTGTTTCCTGTCAGTTTATATGTGAAATATAAATACCTGATTTAACCTTTTGTTTTCTCATCCCGTCCTGTCTGTGCCCATTGTAGCACAGTTCGACAGAAAATGATTTAAATTTATATTAAAAACTGTTGCAGCTTTCACATAAAATAAAAACGTCTGTATCACTATCCGTTCTCAGATAATGATACAGACTAAGGAACTGTCGATCAATAACTTATGCATCTTGCACCGCCTGATACGGGAATCGCAGGCCCTAAAAGCATCGCCGTATAAGGAACCGCTGCTGTCACCGATACATCTCGCGCCAGTCCAGGTCTCCCCGTTCCAGAGCAAGGACCAGTATCTCAGCTGTCGCCAGGTTCGTCGCGATCGGTATATTGTGCAGATCGCACTGCTTTAGAATATTTGCGATCGATATGTCCTTGGCATTGGTAGACATCGGATCGCTCAGAAAAATCATCACATCAATCAGATTATTCTCTACATCGGCGGAAAGCTGCTGCACACCCCCGAGATGTCCCGGCAGATATTTTTTCACCGATAAATTCGTAACCTCCTCGATCAGCCTCCCCGTCGTGCCCGTTGCATACAGAGCATTCTTGCCGAGAATGCCGCGGTATGCAATGCAAAAATTCTGCATAAGCTTCTTTTTAGACTCATGCGCAATCAGTCCAATATTCATGCTCTGCCCCTTTCAGACCTTCTATACCCTCTCTTTACGTTCCTCATTTTAAAACATGTTGACGGATAAAGCAAGCAAAACATGTTCTTTCTTGGTAAATTTTTACCAATCTTTTACAGCACAGCGGCTTTTTCTCTGCCGTCTATCTGTCCCACTTGTCGCAGAGCGCGTTGATCTGATCCGCAAACTTCGCCAGATCCTTGTTGGCGCCTTCTTTATTTTTCTGTATCACCGCAATCAGGCGCTGTCCCGCCGCCAGCAGGCGATCAAATACCGCCGATCCGCCGCGCTTTGTCTTCACCTTCTTCTCCGCACGCTTTCTGCTGCCGAACACCACACAGGTATTCGCCGCAAGGTCATAAACATCCCCGCTGTACGGCGCGGTGGCCGTCGCGCCGGTCACTTCCGCCAGATGAGCGGCAAACTGATCTGTCACCTCATCCTCCCCGTGAACGACAAAGATACGCTTCGGCATCTGCTTCATTCCCTGCACCCAGGCAGTCAGATGATCCCGGTCCGCATGACCGCTGATGCCGGGCAGATTCAGAATCTGCGCCCGCACCTGTATCGTCTCGCCGAACAGCTTCACCTCCCCGGCTCCATTTAACAGGCTGTGCCCCAGCGTGCCCGGCACCTGGTATCCGACAAACACGACCGTACATTCCGGCCGCCAGAGATTATGCTTTAAATGATGACGGATCCGTCCCGCCTCGCACATGCCGGACGCGGAGATAATCACCTTCGGCTTTTTATCGAAATTGATTGCCTGGGAATCTGCGCTGGTAACGGACTTCCTCAGCCCCGGAAACTGGATGGGATTGATCCCTGCGCGTATCATTTCCAGATCCTCCGCACGGAAACACTCGCTCACGTTTTCATTAAAAATACCGGTCGCTTCCACAGAGAGCGGACTGTCCACATACACCTCAAAATCTGGGAAAGCCGGCAGCATATTTTCCTGTTTGATTTTCCGGAGGTAATAAAGCATCTCCTGTGTGCGCCCCACGGAAAAAGCAGGGATTACCACATTGCCGCCCCGGGAAAACGTGGCAGAGAGAACCTTTCCCAGCTCCGTGGCATAGTCCGGCGGCACCGTATGAAGACGGTCTCCATAGGTGGACTCAATAATCAGATAGTCCGCCGACTCCGGTATCTCCGGATCCCGGATCAGCGCACGGTTTCCGTTCCCCAGGTCGCCGGAAAAAATCAGCTTACAGATGTCCGCGCCCTCCCTGATCCACATCTCGATAAAAGAAGAGCCGAGCAGGTGTCCCGCGTCCCGGAAGGAAACACTCAGATCGTCGCAGACCTCCACCTCTGTATCATAGGGACACGGCACAAAATGTGTCAGGACGTGTTCCGCATCCTCAACAGAATACATGGGGACGACCTCCGGCTGTCCGGCACGGCGCGCCTTGCGGTTCTTCCACTCCGCCTCCGACTCCTGGATATGCGCGCTGTCCTTCAGCATGATGCCGCAGAGCTGGGTCGTCGCGTTCGTCGCATAAATCCTGCCCCTGAAACCTCTCGCGTACAGCAGGGGCAGCAGACCGGAATGGTCAATGTGCGCGTGTGTCACAAACACATAATCAATGGATGCCGCATTGACCGGTATCTCCTGATTCTCATAGATATCCGCCCCCTGCTCCATGCCGCAGTCAACCAGAATGTGTTTTCCTCCGAACTCCAGATAATGACAGCTCCCGGTCACCTCGTGAGCTGCGCCAATAAACTCTATACGCATGACTTCACCTTCCCCTTTTAAATACAAACTCCCATAACCTGTTGTCGCAGCCCATCAATATTTTATGACTGCTGATATTCACCATCCGGCCTGATCGCCCTGCCTGTTTCACACAGATTCACAGTACGTCCCCTCCAGATAGTTGACAAACTGCTGCGCTGTACGCCCGGAGATACCGCCGTGAGACAGCTCCCATTTGTTGGCCTCGGCTTTCAGTTCCTCATCCGGGAGCGTGATACCGGCGCGTCTCGCCAGTTCAATGACAATCTCGAAATACTCCTTCTGGCTCGGCTTCGAATAATTGATCGTGACGCCGAAGCGGTTTACCAGAGACAGTTTTTCCTGCATCGTATCCGAACGGTGCAGGCCGTTCTCATTCTCCATATCGTTCCGGTCATTCCATGTCTCCCTGATGAGATGGCGGCGGTTCGACGTCGCGTAGATGAGGATGTTGTCCGGCTTCGTCTCTACACCGCCCTCGATGACCGCTTTCAGAAATTTGTACTCGATCTCAAACTCCTCAAAGGACAGATCGTCCATATAAATAATAAATTTATAATTCCTGTTTTTCACCGCCGCGATCACGTTGGACAGTTCCTGAAACTGGTGCTTGTAGATCTCGATCATCCGCAGCCCGTCCCCGTAAAACTCATTTACAATCGCCTTGATGCTGGTAGATTTCCCGGTACCGCTGTCGCCGAAGAGCAGTACGTTGTTCGCCTTTCTCCCTTCCACAAACGCTCTGGTGTTGTCTACCAGCTTTTTCTTCTGAATCTCATATCCGACCAGGTCGTCCAGCATGACCTTCTCCATATTGTTGATCGGGAGAAACTTCAGGCCGCCCGCGCTGTCTGACGTGATACGGAAGGCTTTATTCAAACCGAACATACCGACCCCGTAATCCCGGTAAAAACCGGTCACGGCATCAAAAAATCCCTGCGCGTCCTCAGCCTCTTCCAGCCGCACACTCAGTTCCTGTACCTTCTCGCTGACATTTTTATTGTACATCAGCTCCTTTTTCTCAATTGCCTGATAATGAGAAATGCGGGTGAAGCAGTCGATATCCAGCGCCTTCTCAATCTCTGTAAAGTCATAATCAAACAGCGCTTTCACTGCCCGAAAATCATTGATGGCAAAGTGATTGACGCTCCCCTCATTCGCGCCCACCTTCTCACAGGTAATGCTGAACGGATTCTCATTGGTGATCAGATAATAAGCCAGATAGTTGTGCCACAGATTCCTGTCAAACCCGTAATCCGTCGCCACGGTCAGCAGACGCTTAATCTGCGTATACACGCGCCGCGTCAGCATCGCCCTGCTCTCCGTCCCCGCCTCAAAATCACGGAATATCTCACCAAACTGATACAGCAGGCAGTCCTCCTCCATATCTCCGTACATAATTAATGTCGCAATTTCCTGATACATATCTCACACTTTCTCTCCGTTTATCTGCAACAGATCTTTTCCCTGCTTAAAACAGAGACCGGACTGTACGCCATAATGGGAAATAACTATTCTTCAGTCATTTCCAGATACCATATGTCAGTTGCTTTTTCTTTCCAGATCACTGGTAATGATGCCGAACGACTCCAGTTTGGCTTTGATAAGCTGAAGCTGATACTCCGCTTCCTGTTTTGCATCATCAGACTTAATGATACGCTGCAAATTTGCATAGCTGTCAATCAGATTACTCAGCATTTCTTTTTCTGTCACATTGTCACTCACTTTCTTTCACCACCCTGATCATTTTCAATAATTATAGTGGATTTTTTTATTTATGTAAAGTCCGGCCTTCTGTTTTATATAGATATCTCATGCAGCAAAATAGAATTTAAAACTCTGTTCTGAATGTTTCTCTCTTTCTCTGTGCATACTCTCATCAGAGAAATTCCCGTGAAGGAATTCAATATTTCATGATGAATGACGCCGCCGAACCGGCGGCGGAACGGAGAAAAGTATGCATATCATATTTATTACCCCTGCAAGCGCCCTGCGCCGCTTTCCCGTATATCGCCTGGGGAGCCGTTTTTACGGTCACCCCAACGCCATCACCGGCCCGCTCATTCTCGGCGGCATTTTAAAAAAAGCCGGGCACACCGTGGAAGTGTACGAAGAACTGAACGGAAAACTTCCGCTCCGGAAATGTCTCGAAAAAGCGGATGTTTTCAGTATCTACACCATGACTTCGACCGCACCGAGGGCATACGAACTGGCAGATATCATCCACGCCTGTTCCGACGCGAAAGTGATCATCGGCGGCATCCACGCCTCCGCGCTTCCGGAGGAAGCGGCAAAATATGCTGACCATGTCATCGTCGGCGAGGGAGAATCCGTCATTCTGGACGTTGTGGAAGGACGGCTGACAGATAAAATTATCCGCTCCGTCACTCCGGAAGACCTGGACGCGCTGCCGCTGCCCGATTACAGCATTTTAAAAACGCCCTGTGACAGCGCGAACATCATGACGACCCGCGGCTGCACATACCGCTGTACCTTCTGTACTACCTCGCGGATGTTTGCCCCTTACCGGCAGCGCAGCATAGACAGTGTGATTGATGAAATACGAACATACAAAACCATGGGATTCCGGTATATGAATTTTGAGGATGACAACTTCACCGCAGACAAAGAGCGGGCAAAAGAAATATGCCGCAGAATGATCGCGGAAAATCTGATTTTCAAAGAAACATTTTTCTTCGGCCGCACCGACATGGCGGAAGACGAAGAGCTGATGAGCCTTCTGGAACAGGCTCATTTAAACCGCGTGCTCATCGGTATTGAATCTCTGAATGAAACGGCGCTGGAACAGATACACAAGGGACAGCACAGGGACGACATCGTTCGCGCAGCGAAGGCCTGCCGGGAACATAAAATCCGTCTGATCGCGAGCATCGTTCTCGGCATCGATGCCGACAGCAGCGAGGACATACGAAAAGCCGTCCGGTTTGCCAGAGATCTCGACGCTTACCAGCTGCAGCCCGCCATCCTCACGCCCTATCCGGGAACGCCGGTCTATCAGCAGTTTCAGGATGAAAATCGTATGCTTGTCCCCGACTGGGAACAGTATGACATGATGAACGTCACCTTTGAGCCCCGGAATATGAGTGCCTGGGAGCTGCAAAACGAATTTTATTATGCAGTCACATTTTTTTATGACATTTTCTCGTCATTTCGTATCGGAAAAATCTTCGGATGGGGATATATGGTGCGAAGACTCGGGCTGGCATTTTTTGCCCGCGCCGGAGCCTTCGGTGCCAGGTTCGCCGCGGACCACGCCGGACAAACATTCTATTACAAACTGAAACACGAAATCTATGAGACAGAAAAAGCCAGAACTGTTTCTGTCTTATATTTGCTCAAACAGAAACCGGCGGCAGTCAATGTACACTCCCGTGAAAACATCCCGTCTGACGGTATTCCGGATGAACAGCCAGACAATTACCAGCCCTCGTGGGAAGCCAGACAGCTGGCCGGACAACTGATTTCCCGGCTGTGAAACCATCTCAGGCCGCATATCCATCATCTCTTTGTCTGAATCTCCAGAAGCTTGTTCTTCAGCTCCGTCTCGATCCGGATCATCTCCTGCTCCGCTGCGCGTCTCTTCTCACGGCCCTCGCTCTGGATCTGCATCACCTCGTCGAAGGTCGAAATCAGCGATTCGTTCGTATGCTGGAGCGTCTCAATATCGACGATACCACGCTCAGACTCCTTCGCTGTCTCAATCGTCGCCGTCTTCAGAATATCCGCATTCTTTCTGAGCAGCTCGTTTGTCATATCCGTCACTTCGCGCTGCGCTTTAGCCGCCTGGTTCGAGTGTTCGATGCCGAGAGCCAGCACCATCTGACTCTTCCAGAGCGGAATCGTATTGACAATCGTAGACTGAATCTTCTCTGCCATCAGTGTATCATTATTCTGAACAAGGCGAATCTGCGGAGCCGTCTGGATACTGATAATGCGTGTCAGCTCCAGATCATGCAGCTTTTTCTCAAACCGCTCGCATTTATCCTCCAGATCCTTCGCCGCCTGTGCGTCCTCCGGCAGGCTGGAGCGTCTGGCCTTCTCCACCGCCTCCGCGAGCTCTCCGGCACGGATCTCCTCGAGCTTCTTTTTGCCGGCCAGGATGTACATGGACAGTTCCTTAAAATATGTCAGGTTCACCTCATACATCTTGTCCATCACCGCGATGTCCTTCAGCAACAGCTTCTGATGATTCTCCAAAGCGTCGCACACAGCAGATACATTCGTCTCCGCTTTGGCGTATTTCGCCTTCATGGCCGTCGCTTTGTTAGAAGACTTCTTAAAAAGTCCTTTAAATCCCTTTTCGTTTTCCTCAATCTCAAAGCTTTTTAACTCCGTCACCAGAGATGACAGCATATTGCCCACCTCGCCGAGATCCTTGGTACGGACATTTTTCAGCGCTGTCTCGGAAAAGTCCGCCATCTTTTTCTGGGTGCCCACGCCGTACTGCAGGATCGCCTGAGAATTATGAATATCTATCTTTTTTGAAAAATCATCCACCATCTTCAGCTCTTCCGGCGTCAGGTTATTCTCCGAAAAAGCGGCATCCGCCGCCACCTCCGTCCCGGTCATGTCACCCGCGGCCGCCGGAAGCTCCTGCGCATCCGGCACTGTGTCAAAAGATAACGTCGGTGTTGTGGTATAATCCTTTAAATCTACGCTCATAGTTACGCCCTCCTTTTATCTACCAGACCGGAAACCGGCACATGATTCTGCCTGAATTCCGTCACATCACAATTTAACCATATTTATCTGAATCTTTTTGCATTATTTTTTGAAAGCATCCTCCTTCAGTCCGTCCTGCGCCAGAACCGTATGCAGAACGGAAATATCTGAAGAAATATCCCAGGCCTTATCCTCAAACAGGCTGTCCAGCAGCTTCTCAAAAGCAACATTTAACGTATCGACAGCTTCCTCAATCTCATGCCTGGCAGAGGAAATATTCTCTCCCGCCACAGGCTGACAGTCCATCTCCTGATAAGTGTCCAGCAGCTTCTTCGTCGTCGGCAGATAATAACTCATCAGCTTATCCAGATCTGGCGCCACCTCCGGGTGCGCCCGAACCACGTCAAAAATACGCGCCACTATATGCTCCATCTGATCCAGCTTTGCCGAGAACTCTGCCCCCGGGATGCGTTCATTGCACGCGCGGATATGACGGATGTACTCCTCGCCCTTCTCGATCAGTCTGCGGCACTCCGGAGAAAGTCCGTCGTCCTTTCGTTTCGTCTCGTCCGCCTGCCGCCGCGCCTCGGCAGCCTGCCGTTCACGGGCCGTATAATCACCTTTCGCAGACAAATAGGACTGATATGCCTCATCCGACAGGATCAGATAATGCTGTTCCTCATCCACATGTGCCTGAAGAAACCAGTGTATCTCGATCATTTTCAACAGATCCCGCGTCGTATACTCCAGAGACTTCCCGGTACTGTCCGCCAGCTCCCGGATCGGAACATTGAGGCTGTGCTGTACGACCCGGAGATATCTCCTGTAACGGCGCAGCAGTCCCAGCCTGACGCGGCCGCGAACCGCCGGCACCAGAGCCAGAACCGTCAGAACGGCAAAAAAGATCATTCCGGCCAGCGCCGGAACCCCTCCTGCCAGAACCACTATCAAAAATATGATAAAGCATATGCCGAATACAACCGTGAGGATCGAACCAAATACGCACATCAGGATACTGACGATTCTCCCGCCGGGTCTGGTTTCATATAAAGCTGCCGAAGCCGGCCGCGAGGCTCCGGCACTCCCGGCTGTCTGTTCCGCCGATCTCTGCTGACGCTTCCCACCGGCCGTGCCCTTCACTGTATCAATCGTATCATTGATAATATTCCCGATGGACCGGCTCAGATTTGTAAAATCACCATAATAAATCGCGTCATCCACTGTGTCTTTGATCTGCCGCCCGATATTGTCCCAATTATTCTCACTCATGTTTTCTCCATACTCTGTCATGACACTGTATTGACAAATCCGGCATAGTCTCCCGCCCGTCGGGGAGGGGAATAAGCCTGTCCGTTCTGTTTCCGATGACATTCTAGCACTTTTCTCAGTAAAAAGGAAGTATTTCTTATCGAATCACACTTCGGGCCATATCTATACTTACAATAAATCTACTATAACACAGTCTGTGAGGGTTGTCGAACAGAATTATCTGCAAACGAACAGGCATAGCTGCTCCCTGCGTGTCCTGCAAACTATAAAAACCCCCGTGCCGCATGATTTCGCAGCACGAGGGTCTTCATATAATATTTCTTAAGTCATAAAGTCATGTGATTCTATTTATTAGCGATAGCCTTCTGAATCTCCTCTGTCAGCAGCGGCACGATCTTGTTCAGATCGCCGACGATACCGTAATCCGCGACATCGAAAATAGGCGCGTCTTCATCCTTATTGATCGCGATGATAATGTCTGCCTCCTCCATGCCGGCCACATGCTGAATGGCGCCGGAGATACCGATGGCAAAATAAACATTCGGGCGGACCGTCTTGCCGGTCTGTCCTACCTGCAGATCCTTCGGCTTCCAGCCGCTGTCTACAACCGCACGGGAGCAGGACACTGTACCGCCCACAACTGCGGCCAGTTCCTCAAGAATCTTAAAGTTCTCCGGAGAACCGACACCGCGGCCGCCGGACACGAGGATCTTGGCATCCTGGATATCAACAACATCCGCAACATTCTTCACGATGTCGAGAATCTCGACGTATTTTTTATCGGGTGTGAAGCCGGGGTTGTACTCGATCACGTCCGCTTTCGCGTCCGCGATGGGCTCGTTCTTCTGCATAACGCCCGGGCGGACCGTCGCCATCTGCGGACGGTTATCCGGGCAGGCGATTGTCGCGATGGTGTTGCCGCCGAATGCAGGACGGGTCATGAGCAGCTGATTGTGCTTCTGCTCCTTGCCCGGCATCGCCACCAGCGGGAAATCACCGATATCCAGAGATGTACAGTCTGCGGTCAGACCGGTCTTCACACGGGCGGACACGCGGGGACCGAGATCGCGTCCGATCGCTGTAGCGCCCACCAGCATGATCTCAGGCTTGAACTCATTGATCACGGAAGCCAGCGCATGCGTGTAAGGCTCTGTACGGTATACCTCCAGTTCTTTGTCATCCACAACGATCACCTTGTCCGCACCGTATACGGCGAGCTGATCTGCAAGATCCTTTACATTGTAGCCAATCAGAACTGCGGCCACCTTCTGACCCAGATCATCTGCAAGGTCTTTTGCTTTGCCCAGCAGCTCAAACGCGATCGGGCTGATTTCATTATCTACCTGCTGAGCGAATACATATACGTCTTTGTACTGCTCGATTAAGGATTGTTCCATTGCTGCCATTGTTCATCTTTCCTTTCTCTTGTTTCAATCCACGCACGGTATTAAAGACCGCACACATGCTTCTCTGTCATCTTGCCGATCAGGTAAGCAACAGACTCTTCTGTGTCGAGGTTTACTTTTTCTCCGGCGCCCTTGCGGACTTTATCAGATGCTTTTGCGATCTTCGTCGGAGAACCGGAAAGGCCGATATTGGAATCATCCAGGCCAACCAGATCTGCTCTGCCCCATGTAGTAATATCAGCTTCGCACGCGTCAAAAATGCCGCCCGGCGTCATATATCTGGGCTCATTCAGCTCGGAAAGGCAGGTGATCAGGCAGGGCATCTGTGCCTTTACAATGTGGTATCTGTCGTCATACTGACGCTGAACAACCACAGAATCGCCCTCGATCTTAATATCCTGCGCATAAGAGATCACCGGAATATCCAGATGCTCGGAGATCTGCGGACCAACCTGCGCGGTATCGCCGTCGATTGCCTGACGTCCGGTGATAATCAGGTCATAGTCCAGTTTGCGGATACCGGCAGCGATGGTAGAAGAGGTCGCCCAGGTATCGGCGCCGCCGAGTACGCGGTCTGTGATCAGAATGCCCTTGTCTGCTCCCATGGCTATGGCCTCTCGAAGCACATCCGCAGCCTTCGGCAGACCCATGGTCACAACAGTCACTTCCGCGCCATACTGGTCTTTTAATCTCAGAGCCGCCTCAACGCCTGCCTTGTCATCCGGGTTCATAATGGTCAGCATCGCCGCTCTGTTCAGGGTTCCGTCCGGATTGAACTGAACTCCGCCTGCTGTATCAGGTACCTGTTTTATACAAACAATAACTTTCATGAATTCATTCCTCCTACTTCAACAGATTTGCAGAAATAACCATACGCTGAACCTCGCTGGTTCCCTCGTAGATCTCTGTAATCTTGGCATCACGCATCATGCGCTCCACATCGTACTCTCTGATATAACCATAGCCGCCGTGCAGCTGAACACACCTGGTCGTAACCTCCATGGCAACCTCTGCCGCCATCAGCTTCGCCTGAGCCGCCTCTACGGAATAAGAAATCTTAGCGCCTGCCTGATATTCATCCTTTTTGAGCGCCGCCTTGTAAACCATCAGCTTCGCCGCCTCAACCTTCGTTGCGAGATCGGCCAGCACGAACTGCGTGTTCTGGAACTGAGCGATGCTTCTGCCGAACTGCTTTCTCTCCTTTACATAGGCGATGGTTGCTTCCAGCGCGCCCTCTGCCAGGCCGAGTGCCTGAGCGGCAATACCGATCCGACCGCCATCCAGCGTATGCATCGCGATACCGAAGCCCTTGCCCTTCTGTCCGAGGAGGTTCTCCTTCGGGATACGGCAGTCTGTAAAGATCAGCTCATAGGTGGAAGAACCGCGGATACCCATCTTCTTTTCCTTTACACCGAAGGTGAATCCCGGCGTGCCCTTCTCAACAATGAAGGCGGAAATCTCTTTCTGTACTCTGCCGCGCTTCTCAACCTTGCCGGTCACGGCGATCACGATATATACGTCCGCCTCTTTACCGTTGGTGATAAAGCACTTGGATCCGTTGATCACCCACTCGTCGCCGTCTAAAACCGCCTTGGTCTGCTGTCCCTGCGCGTCGGTACCTGCACCCGGCTCGGTCAGGCCGAAAGCGCCGAGCTTTTTGCCGGTAGCCAGATCCGGGACATATTTTTCCTTCTGCTCCTTCGTGCCGTAGGTCAGGATCGGGTCAATGCACAGGGAAGTGTGTGCGGAAACAATCACGCCTGTCGTGCCGCAGACCTTGGATAACTCCTCCACACACATCGCATATGTCAGGATATCGCAGCCCTGTCCGCCGTACTCCTTCGGAACCGGGATGCCCAGGAAACCGTATTTCGCCATTTTTTCAACGGTCTCTCTCGGGAATCTCTCCTCCTCATCCACTTCCTGTGCAAGAGGTTTTACTTCATTCTCAGCGAATTCTTTGAAAAGGCTTCTGGCCATTTCATGTTTCTTACTTAATCCGAATTCCATTTTTAATTCCTCCACTTATATTTATTTACTGTAGTCATAGAAGCCGATACCGGTCTTGCAGCCGAGCTTGCCTGCACGTACCATCTTCCGGAGCAGCGGTGCCGGACGGTACTTCGGATCTCCTGTCTCCGCGTAGATCACTTCCATGATCGCAAGGCAGATATCCAGGCCGATGTAGTCACCGAGCTGCAGCGGTCCCATCGGATGGTTGGCTCCCAGTTTCATGGCAGCGTCAATATCCTCTGCACTTGCCACACCCGCTTCAAGCACACATATACCCTCGTTGATCATCGGAACAAGGATACGGTTTACAACAAAGCCCGCGGCCTCATTCACCTGAACAGGTGTCTTGCCGATTTCTTTGGAGATCTCTACAATCTGATCACGAAGCTCATCCGGCGTGTTCTCACCCTGAATCACCTCGATCAGCTTCATAACCGGCGCCGGGTTGAAAAAGTGCATGCCGATCACCGGGCGATCCAGTCCCGCGCCGATTTCCGTAATAGAAAGAGACGATGTGTTTGATGCGAAAATACAGCCGGCCGGAACAATGTCCTGCAGCTCCTTAAAGGTCTGCTTCTTTACATCCATCACTTCCAGTGCCGCCTCCACGATCAGGTCTGCCTCGGTGCAGATATCCTTCGTACCGGTGGTGATCTTCGCCAGAACAGCGTCAGCAGCCGCCTGCTCCATCTTACCCTTTGCGATCCGTTTCTCAAAACCCTTCGCGATCTTGCTCTTGCCTTTTGCCGCAAGCTCGTCATTGATATCGCACAGATATACCTCATATCCTTCTGTCTGCGCAAAAGCCTGGGCAATGCCTGAACCCATCGTACCGGCTCCGATAACTCCAACCTTCATGAAAATGTACCTCCTTAAAAAAATATGATAATTATAGAATAGCCAAGCCAGAAGCGAATCCTCGTTATTATTTTATCGTTATAATTTTAACTAATAACTGTTCGAAAAAAGCTCCGTCTAGCGGAGCTTTTTTCTATCTACGAAAGTCGATTGCTCCGTGCTTCGCACTCCCGCAATCGCCGCCGGTATTCGCAATCCGGGCTATCGCCCTACTTGCTCATACCGTCTCGGTTGTCTAATATCCTGTCATTCGGGTGTGCAAGCACCCCCGCCTGACAGTCTATTGACAACGCTTTCATAGTAAGTCACACCGGATTCATCATCAGCTATGTATATCCATTGTATAAGTATAAAGAGAGAATTAAGCTTCCTTCTTAACAATAGTCGCGCAGCCCATGCCGCCGCCGATACACAGAGTAGCCAGTCCGTATGTAACGTCTCTCTTCTGCATCGCATGCAGCAGAGTAACCAGAATACGGCAGCCGGATGCTCCGACCGGATGTCCGAGAGCAACAGCTCCGCCGTTGACATTCAGGATGTCAGAGCTGAAACCAAGCTCCTTCTGAACCGCTACGGACTGAGCTGCGAACGCCTCATTCGCCTCGATGAGATCGATGTCATCCATCTCAAGGCCGGCGATCTTCAGAGCTTTTCTGGTAGCCGGAACCGGTCCGATACCCATGATCTTCGGATCACATCCGCCGAGTGCGCCGGATACAAACGTAGCCATCGGCTTGATGCCGAGCTCTTCTGCCTTCTCAGCGCTCATCACGATCACTGCCGCAGCGCCGTCGTTGATACCGGAAGCGTTGCCTGCGGTAACCAGACCGCCCTCTTTGCCGGAGCAGCATCTCAGCTTGCCAAGCGTCTCAACCGTGGTACCCGGGCGAGGACCCTCATCCTTCGTGATCATAACGGTCTCTTTTTTAACCTTAACCGGAACCGGAACGATCTCGTCGTCAAACGCGCCAGACTCCTGAGCGGCTACAGCCTTCTGCTGGGAAGCAGCAGAGAAAGCATCCAGCTCCTCGCGGGTCAGTCCCCACTGATCGCAGATATTCTCAGCCGTGATCATCATATGATAGTCATTGAATGCATCCCAGAGAGCGTCGTTTACCATCGTATCGATGATCGTAGAGTTGTTCATTCTGTAACCGAAACGTGCTTTCTTCAGTGCATACGGAGCCATAGACATATTCTCCATACCGCCGGCTACCACGATGTCAGCCTGTCCGGCCATGATCATGTTCGCAGCCTCGTTCACACACTTCAGACCGGAACCGCATACTACGTTCAGCGTGAACGCCGGTACTTCGTTCGGAATGCCGGCCTTGATGGAAGCCTGACGCGCTACGTTCTGTCCCAGGGAAGCCTGGATGACACAGCCCATCATAACCTCATCTACCTGCTCCGGTTTGATCCCTGCTCTGTTAATAGCCTCTTTGATAACGATGGAACCTAACTCAACAGCCGGTGTATTGCCGAACTGTCCGCCCATTTTGCCGATTGCAGTACGGCAAGCACTGGCGATTACAACTTTCTTTGCCATTTTTTCTCTCCTTTTGACTTTTAGAAATATTATTTGCGGTATTCCCGATTAAGAATACCCCAGATATAGCCATTCTAGCACTTTTCATTTCCTTTTGCAATGGCTCTGAACGTGATTTTGTATAAAAAAACAGAACATATTTCCATCAGTTCTAAAAAGAATACAATATATTATGCATTATAATTCCTTCTGCATTTATATAGTTCCTGCGTTTCTTCTCTTTGAATCGTATTTACATGAATTTTTCCCATTTTTTACTATTTTTTATAAAAAGCAAGACAAAAAGAGAAAATCCTGTTAGAATAGAATCAGTGTGCATTTATCGTGCGGGTGATTTTACTTCGCAGGATGACAGGCTCCGCAATGTTCACACTGCGGCGGAGGATTCCTGGTACAGCAAAAAAGTCAAACTGCCAGTCACTAAATATTCGCTGTACCAGATACATACGGAGGACAATACCATGTCTATGACAGGCATATTTGCA
>JAJBUT010000107.1 GCA_020860185.1 Lachnospiraceae bacterium
ATATAATAATTTTGGTATTATAAAGCATTCAGGCAATCATCTGAGACCATATTATGATGAGACAGAGATTTTATCGCCGGGCAGGTTTTCGTCAGGCTGTTCATCTAAGCCGGATGACCGGATGCGTATCCTGTGAAACCGGATACAAAATTCAGAGATTACATAA
Source organism: Lachnospiraceae bacterium (assembly GCA_020860185.1). GTDB lineage: Bacteria > Bacillota > Clostridia > Lachnospirales > Lachnospiraceae > Eubacterium_I. The sequence goes on from JAJBUT010000107.1 coordinate 167, forward strand.
AGACGGCAGAAATATGGATCTGCCGTCTTTTTTTTAAAAAAGTTATTGACAAATGACAAAAGTTAATGTATCCTAACTATAAACAAAGAATGAGTCGGGGGAAATTATTTTTTTACATAAGGGTTATAAAATACTAACTAAAGTAAGAAAGGAGCTAACCATGAGCGTTGTAATCATAGGCGGACATGAACGGATGGAAACGCAGTATAAAGATATATGTAAGAGATATAAATGCAAAGCAAAGGTTTTTACTAAGATGAAGACAGATTTGAAAAGCAAAATCGGGCAGCCGGATCTGATGATTTTGTTTACTTCTACGGTTTCTCATAAAATGGTTCATTGTGCAGTGTCAGAAGCGGAACGCAGCAACGCGATTATCGAGAGATCACACAGCAGCAGCGCCAGTGCGCTGATCGGAATTCTGGAGCAGTATGCATAAATAAATAAAACTGATGCATACTAAGGTTATGGCATACGATTATATGTTTCAAAAAGAGGAGGGATGGTTTATGCCGGCGGAAGCAGTAGTGAGATGTCTGACTAGTCCACAGCTTGCGGAGAGTGTCCAGATGCAGATGATTGTACAGAGCGCTCCGGTTTTGAAAAATGTAAAAATGTCCTGCATGTTTACTGTTCCCTCCGGTTATTTGAGGGTGCTTTGTTCTTTTCTGTATAAAACGGATGTGCGACTGCACTGTCTTTGCCGGGGAAATAAGAGAGAGGTTGTTCTTCTCTATCGCGAAGAATGGTTGAAAGAATGGCTGCTGCAGGAGGATGTGGCGGAGTTTTTGATTCAGTATGGTTACAGACCCGGTTCTCTGAAACAACAGCTGCAACATCTGGGAAAACAGATGGCATATTATTATAATCAGTCACAGGAGTTTCCACATGAGATGGGAGTGTTTCTCGGATATCCGCTTGAGGATGTCAGAGGATTTATTCATCATCAGGGGAAAAATTGCAGATGCATCGGATATTGGAAGGTATATTCGGATGTAGAGCGGGCAAAGCAGATGTTTCGTGCGTTTGACGAAGCGAAGAATTGTGCTTTGGAAGAATTTTTTTCCGGAAAAAACATCAGGGAAATAGTCTGTTGATCATAAAGCTCTCAAAATCAGGCAACTGGATTTTGATAGTACATAAAATAAAGGAGATAAAAGATGGCAGAAGTAAAAATTGTTTATTGGTCAGGAACGGGCAACACGGCAGCAATGGCGGAACTGGTAGCGAAAGGTGTGACCGACGGCGGCGCCATACCGGTGATTATACCGTTTGAGGATACGACACCGGATGCCCTGGCATCAGAAGCAGTATTTGCGATGGGGTGTCCTTCCATGGGCGCAGAGCAATTGGAAGAATCGGTTGTTGATCCGTTTGTGGAAGAACTTGCGGGCTCTGTTTCCGGAAAGAAAATCCTGCTTTTCGGTTCTTATGGCTGGGGCGATGGAGAATGGATGCGAACTTGGGTGGATCAGATGACCGGAGCAGGCGCGGATATGATCGAAGCCGAGGGCGTGATTTGCAATGAAGCTCCTGATGCGGAGGCGGAGGCCGCATTGATTGCCGCGGGAAAGGCGTTAGCTGCTGCGGCAAACGCATGATGTGCTGTTCAGTAAAAAGAAGGAGAGTGGGTTCCGAAAACGGATACTATAAAATGTAAGTACTTTGGCTTATAATGACTATACAAAACATCATATTCAGGGCAGTTAAGACAAAGATTTTCCCTACAAAAGATAAAGCTGCTCTGATATGATGTTTTTTTGTTATATATATTCATGTTCGATGGTATATTCGAAAAAATATGAAGCGCTCCTTTAAAGACGTTTATTAAATTTGACTTTTTGGCATTGAAATCGCAGCCGATATTTTGTATTATACAGACAATGAAATGTCCTGTCAGCCAGTAAAGAATAAAGATGGCAGGGAATACAGGATGGGAGAATGGGAAATGTTTTATGTGACGGGTGATATCCACGGAGGGATAGACATTGCAAAGCTGTCAGGCAAAAATTTTCCTGAAGGGAAGGCTCTCTCACGCAAAGATTATATCATTATTTGCGGAGATTTTGGGTTGCCGTTCCTGCCGACCGACACCCTGCCGATGGAAAAACAGATTTCGACACCGTGGAGGCGGTCAGGCCGAAAAGAGTATCGATATTGGATCAGCTGGCTCTCGGAAAGACCGTATACGGTGCTGTGGGTGGATGGCAATCATGATAACCATTGCTACTGGAACGGTCAGCAGAGTGTGGAGTGGAATGGCGGCAGGGCGCACATTCACCCGGATGCCGAAAATGTCATTCACCTGATGCGTGGTGAATATTATGAAATTGACGGTAATACCTTCTGGGCGATGGGCGGTGCGGCTTCCCACGACCGGTTCTGTCGTAAGGAGGGAGAGAACTGGTGGCCGGAGGAGATTCCGGATGATTCGCAGATGCAGCACGGGACTGACACGCTGGCAGCACATGGCTGGAAAACAGATTATATACTGACACATACCCTGCCGCAAAAGCTCGTGCACCCATTGGGTCTGAGATTGGATCCTCCGGAACCAACGCGGGAGTACTTTGATTATATCCATGAGAATACGGATTTCAGATGTTGGTTCTGTGGTCACTATCATATTGATTTGGATTGCCCGGAATACAGGATGCGGATTCTGTACCGTGATTTGGCCGGTCCTTTTTAGACACCAGTTTTTGGTTTTTGTGAAAAATGGAAGTTTTTTATTCTGATTTTTCTGAATAATGCCTTAAAAACGTTTCCCTGTGCGCAATGGCATACTTTTCATTTGCAGTTTTAGTTACGGAAACGAATATGTAAAAATTAAGAAAAACTTTATTGACTTTTGTAAAAATCAGGTCTACCATATGCAATTAATAGATAATTTGGGGAAATATGGCAGATCTGGTTTTTTATCATAAAGGATACTTCTCTTCCCTGTGATAAAAACGCACAGAGGAAGGAAGGGATATTTGTGAGATTTGCGGTGTTCAAAAAATATTCGTTGCTCTTTGACGGCCTGCTGGCCTGCGTTCTGATTCTGCTGATCGAGGCTATTTCCCGTCATTCTTTGATTTTTGCGTTTTGGTTTTTCACCGGCACCCCGCTTACTTTTTTGTACAATGCGTTACTGATTTTCACAACGCTGCTGATTATTTATCTTTTTAAACGGCGTATGTTTGTCCGTGTCATCCTGTCGGTTTTCTGGCTGATTCTCGGGATTATCAACGGCGTTGTTCTGTCTAATCGGGTGACTCCTTTTAATTTTACGGATCTGAAGCTGGTTGGGGATCTGTTTGCCATGGATAACAGCAGGTACCTGTCGACGGCAGAGGAGGCGGTGATTATCATCGCTCTGGTCTGCCTGACCGTTTTGCTGATACTTCTTGCTGTCCGGGGACCGAAATATCAGGGATATGTTCACCGATTAAGAAATGCTGTCTGCCTGGCTGCTCTGATTTTTGCTCTGCCGTGGATTACAAAGGCGGCGATTCACATGAATGTTTTGACAGATTATTACGGAAATCTGGCGGAGGGATATCAGCGATATGGTTTTGTGTATTCTTTCGTTGCCAGTGCCGTGGATACCGGTATGTCGGAACCGGACAATTATTCGGAGGAGACTATTACGGCGATTAACGATTCAGTGGTGGTGGAAGAGACATCTGCAGAGGCGGACGAATTGCCGAATATTGTTGTCGTTCAGCTGGAGACCTTTATTGATCCGTATGAACTGAATTTTCTCGAATATTCCGAAGATCCGATCCCGAATTTCCATAAACTTATGGAAAACTATACGTCAGGTTATCTGACCGTGCCGGTGGTAGGCGCCGGCACGGCAAATACAGAGTTTGAGGTGCTGACGGGAATGGGTATTCAGTTTTTCGGTCTGGGAGAGTACCCGTATAAGACCATATTAAAGGAAACTGTTTGTGAGAGCATTGCTTCTGATCTGGCACAGATAGGTTATGGTACACACGCCGTACATAATAATGGAGGCAATTTTTACAGCCGCGCGACCATTTTTTCGCAGATGGGATTCGACAGCTATACCAGTGAAGAACTTATGAATATCACAGAGTACAATGAATACGGCACCTGGCCCACCGATGATATCCTGGTCGGAGAAACAGAGAAAGCGCTGGATTCTACAGAAGACCAATTGGATTTTGTATTCACGATCACCGTGCAGAGTCATGGAAGTTATCCGACCGAACGGATTCTGGAAGACCCTGAGATTGAGGTAACCGGCGGCGAGACAGAAGGGGAGCATTATCAGTGGGAGTATTACATCAATGAACTGCATGAGGTGGACATGTTTATCGGAAACCTGATTGAGATGCTCGAGAATCGCGATGAAAAAACGATTGTGATTCTCTATGGAGACCATCTGCCGACCATGGGACTTACCGATGAGGATATGAATAATGGCAGCATTTATCAGACGACTTATGTGACCTGGAACAATTTTGGACTGGAAGAGGAGGATGCGGATCTGGCAGCTTATCAGCTTATGGCCTATATCACCGATCAGTTGGATATCCATGAGGGAACCATGTTTACTTACCATCAGTCTGCCATGGAAGCGGGAACGACCGGGGAGGAGTCCTACGTGACGGACTGGGAACTACTGCAGTATGACCTGCTTTATGGAGAATTGTACAGCTATGGCGGGGAGCAGATATATGAGGCTTCCAATCTGGTGATGGGAGTGGAGGATGTGCTGATAGAGTCTGTCCGAATCAGTGATGACGGGGAAGAACTGGTGATCGACGGCGAGAATTTCACGCCGTCGAGTGTGGTTTATATCAATAATGAGGCCGTTGAGACAGAATATATTTCCGAGAGTGAATTGCATGTTTTTCTTTCCGGAGCACCGAAGGGAGAATTGTCTGTTGTTGTCAGTCAGGTCGGGTCAAAAAATACAGTTTTCCGGAGTTCGAATGAAATGATTGCTGGGGTCTGACCCCGGTAAAAAAGTATAAATTTTGTAAAAATTTTATAAAGCGTTTATATCCCTTTATACCTCATCTAAAAACAGAGGTATGAGGGGATTTTCTGTTTTGTCTTCATATATTACTTCCAGAATTGCCTTATATCCGTTTGTGTCAAGCGGAACATAGATCAGGTTCAGGTTTACCTGAGGTCTTCGAATCTCAAAATCCGGCAGAATTGCGATGCCGATGCCGGAGGCTACCATGATCAGTATGGTTTCTACATCTTCATCTGTCCTGATGACATTGGAGAGCAGAGCGGTATCCAGATAATTCGGATGCATGATGCCCGGCGAACGGGGGAAATTTCTGGTGAAATCGTGGATGATGAGATTTTCATATTCCAGGTCATTTTGACGGATTATTTTCCGTCTGGTCAGCGGGTGCCCCGGCGGCAGCACAACAAGGAAACGGTATTCCCCGAGACGGCGGCTGGCAAAGCCCTGATAGGTCAGCAGGTCGTTTTTGATGTTGAAGATCAGGTCATAATCACCTTTTACAAAGGCATCGTGCAGGGAGATGGCACTGTCCCGGCGGAGGAGCAGCTTTACACTCGGATAGTTATTATGAAATGTCTGGATACTTTTCGGGAAACGGCTCATTTCCATACATTTCAGATAACCGATGCGCAGTGTGCCGACCATGCTATCCTGAACGGCCCGTACTCTTTCAATGGAATCTGTGAGCTTATGGATGAGTGATTCGGCTTCTGAAACAAAGAGTTCGCCAGCGTCTGTCAGCATGAGCTTTCGGTTTTTTCTGGAAAATAAGGTGACGCCGAGCTCGTTTTCAAGGTTCCGGATCTGTTGTGTGATGGCGGATTGTGAGATATAGTAGGCCTCGGCTGTTCTTGTGAAGTTCAGGCTGCGGGCAGCAGCGAGAAAATATTCTAATTGTTGAATGGTCATATTGAATTCTTTCCTTTCGTTCTGTTTGGATAGTATCAGGATTGTTTAGTGACTGTTACATTGGCTGCGCGGGCTTAAGCAAGGGTTATCTAATGACGGTATTTTTATGTTTGATAAGTTATCGCTTATGATATCATCTGTTTTCTGTTCTTGCAAGATAAATGATTTGGATTCATAATAAGCATAAGCTTCTGGATGAAACATGTTTCATCTGTTTCTATAAATCGTGATTACTGCTCAGCAGCTATTTTCGTTTATATAGAATACAGTATATCAGGTGAAATCAGAAGCAAATATACAATAAAGACAGCACGGATTTTGTTTCGGAAAGGATGAATGTTTATGAATCATATAGTCAGAAGATATGTTTTCTTTTTTATCGGGCTTTTTGTGAATTCGCTCGGTGTGGCGTTTATCACGCGGGCGGATTTGGGAACATCTCCGATCTCCAGTATACCTTATGTGCTGAGTCTGAATTTTTCACTCACACTTGGTCAGTATACGATGATTTTCAGCGCGTTTCTGGTACTCTTGCAGATTTTGATCCTGCGGAAGGATTATCCGCCGGTTCAGCTGCTGCAGCTTCTGGTTGGTGTTCTGTTCGGCTATTTCATTGATTTCTCTATGGATGTACTGCTAAGCTGGCTGAACCCTGAACAGTACGCGGCAAAGCTGGTATATCTGCTGATCGGTTGCGCGATACTTGGATTCGGTGTTTTTATGGAGGTTGCCGCAAACGCACTTATGCTTCCCGGAGAGGGGTTGGCGAATGCGATTCACAGGAAGAGCGGTCGGGCGTTTGGAACAACGAAGGTATGTGTGGATGTATCGTTTATCGTATGTGCGGCGATTCTGTCTCTGGTGTTTGCGCATCAGATCGCCGGGGTCCGCGAGGGAACGATCATATCGGCGCTTTTGGTAGGAAATCTGTCACGATTCTACGGAAGACTGATGAAGCCGGTGACAGACAGACTGTTTACGGAAACGGATTCAAAATATGTGAAATGAGTTTTGATAAAATGAAACAGGGAAAGAAAATGGAAATTTGTCAGGTGACTGTGATTCTGGCGGTTGCGGTCGCGCTTGTGATTGTGTCGGCACTTTTAATTGGGAAGTTCCATATTATGTCTTTGAGTGACACGTCGGTGGTGATCGGGGTGATAGCATGCTATGTGTTTGCGGTCTGCGCGATTGTGTTTGACGTTTGGTATATCCGGAAACACATTCGAAACAGGCGGATGGAGAAATGGGATAATGAATCCCATATGCATGGAAAAAGCATAACTGTGTGATTGAGAGAGCCTGTAATAAAAAGTGAAAATAAAAAAGAGCACATGGATATTTGAAAGTATTTGGACATTCATGAGCTCTTTTTTACGTGCCGGATGGTGCAGAATCCTTTTTATTCTTTCTCTTTTTTCTTCGGATGGACCATCTTGTGGCCGGTCCAGAGGCACATCAGGCCGCTGATGACCATTAAGGCTGCCCAGAATCTGTGCTGTTTCAGCATATGCTCGTCACCTCTTTTCGTTTTAAATCGTTCGTGGTTCATCTGTTCCCGGCGACAGACCGACGTGGCGGCTGCCGCAGTTTCTGCTGTTTTATTCTGCTATTATACTTCGATTTATGACATATATCAATAATAAAATTGGCGATCATTTTTGTCCCTGAAATGAAAGAAATCGATAAAAATGATTTGAGGCTGTTTCTATGTGCTTTCGGCAAAATAAAAAAGAAATATGCAGATGTGATTGTGTTTTTGCCGATAATATACTATGCTGACTATCACATGGAGGACATGCCGTTTAAAATGCGGGAATTGTGCCATTTATCATTGAGGATGATCTGAAAATGTTTTACTATCGCGGCCTGTCTGAGTGGAAACAGGAGCAGGGTATTGCCAAAGCAGAGTCTTATGAAACATGTCGGAATCAATATGATGTGATATATCTGGATATCACAAGGTTTATTTCCCGTTCCAGAACAAACGGAAGAAATATTGTTGCGGATTTGCAGCTGGCTGTTATAGAAGAACTGCAGCAGGCGTTTCCGAATTGTGTGAATGAGAATGAGATTTATTTACCGGATGCGCTGCTCGGCATCAGTCATGCGACAAAGAGCAGGTTTATTATCATCATGGATGAATGGGATGCCCTGTTCCGCAAAGCCAAAAATGACAATTCTATGTAGAAGGAGTATGTGCAGCTGCTGCGGGGACTTTTTAAAGGCGGTACAGCCACAGATGAGACAATCGCGGCGGCTTATATGACGGGGATTCTCCCGATAAAAAAATACGGAACCCAGTCTGCGTTGACGGATTTCCGTGAATATACGATGGTCGAGCCGTTTGTATTATCCGAATATGTAGGCTTTACGGAGAGGAAGGTTCGGAATCTCTGCCATAAGTATGACCTGAGCTTTGAGGAGATAAAACGGTGGTATGACGGTTATTCCTTCTCCGATATCGGATCGGTTTACAGCCCCAACTCTGTCATGGGAGCGGTGATGTTCAAAAAATTCAAAAGCTACTGGGCGTCGTCGGAGAATTATGAATCCCTGAAAGGCTATATCAGCATGAATTTCGACGGATTGAAGGATGCTGTGATTGCTATGCTCGGCGGAGAGAGGATTCGGGTAAATACATCCAGATTCCAGAATGACATGACTTCATTCCGGAGCAGAGATGATATTCTGACCTTACTGATCCATTTGGGATATCTGGCTTATGATGAGGCGGCCAGAAAGGTGTTCGTACCGAATCTGGAGGTGGCGGAAGCCTTTCAGGATGCTGTGGAGGGAGACGGATGGGAGGAGATCAAGCGTGCTCTCTCAGAGTCGGAAAATCTTCTGGATGCGACGCTTGACGGTGATTGCGCGGCAGTGGAAACAGCACTGGAGGAGATACATGACTCAAACTTTTCTGTTTTGAAATACAATGATGAGAATTCCCTGAGCTGTGCGATTACGCTGGCTTATTACACGGCGAGAAGGGATTATGAGATTGTTCGGGAGCTTCCGGCGGGGAAGGGATTTGTCGATCTTGTGTTCTTGCCGAGGCGGAATACGGATAAACCTGCCATGCTGGTTGAACTGAAATATGATAAGGATGCGGACAATGCGATTCGCCAGATACGGGAGAACCGTTATGACGGCAGTTTGAAAAATTATTTTGACGACCTGCTTCTGGTGGGTATCAATTATGACAAAGAAGCAAAGGGGGAAAACAGGAAAAAGCATACCTGTGTGATAGAGCGTATCTGCCATTAAATGGACATCATTGCTGTGTAGTCATCAATATTTATGAAAATGAAAAATAAAAAAGAGCACATGGATATTCAAAAGTATTTTTGTTATTCATGTGTTCTTTTTGGTTATGCGCAGGGGTGCGTAAGGAATATGACAGCTGTGCTGTCCGCACTCCGCGTGACGAGTAAAAGGCAAAAGTCGTCTTCTACTCAATTTTGTAAGAATTTACAATATGGGACATGAAAAATCGCATCAAAAACCCGTTCATATTGGAGGAAAAGGAAATGAATTTTTCCGGTAAATGAAATATGATATCTTTACAAGAAAAAACAGGAGGAGGATATGACTGATGAACAGGGTATGTGAAGTTTTGGGAATCGAAAAACCGGTCATTCAGGGACCGATGGCCTGGATTTCCACGGCGCCGCTGGTTGCCGCAGTATCAAATGCTGGAGGACTGGGTGTGCTGGGTGTTGGCTTTGCGCCGGAAGGGTTTATCCGTGAACAGATTGCGGCGACCCGGAAGCTGACAGACAAGCCGTTTGGGATGAATGCGATCATGTTTCCGGATAATTTGGAACATGTGACAAAGATTGTGAAGGAAGAGAAACCGCCGGTTATGTATGCCGATACGATTGCCGGTCTGGATCCCGACCTTTGCAAAAAGTATTTTGATATCTGGCATGAGGCCGGGTGCAAGATTGTGGTAAAGGCTTCGTTTATTGATGATGCGCTGATCGCCGCGAAGGCGGGGGCGGATGTCATGATCGTGAAAGGCTGGGAAGGCGGCGGACATGTTACCTTTGAAGCGACGACGGTATTGGTGCCTCAGGCGGTAGATTTACTGGACATTCCGGTCGTGGCGAGCGGAGGCCTGGCGGACGGCAGAGGAATCGCGGCGGCAATTGCCATGGGCGCTGAGGGATTTGAGATGGGTACCGCGTTTATGGTTTCCGCTGAGAATGTGGTTCATCCGAATGTAAAACAGGCGGTTATTGATGCCGGGGATATGGCAACGGTCATCACCGGATATTCGACCGATGAACCCTGCCGTCAGATTAAAAACGAACTGGCGGACGAGTTGATTGCGATCGAGGCAAATAATACGAAAGCGGCGGCTGCCGAGATGCTTCGTCCGGTGGCGGAAAGTTCTCTGAAAAAAGCGATGATGGAGGGCGATATGCAGCAGGGTGCTGTTATGGCAGGACAGATCGCTGCTCTGGTGAAGGAGGAAAAACCGGCAGCTGCTATTATAGATGACGCGCTCGCACAGGCGAAAGAAATATTGGCACATCTGAATGAATTTGAGTTTTAGGAGGAGCAAGAATGAATCGAATCATCGTAAATAAGGATTTATGTGTGGGCTGCAAGATCTGCTTCAAATCCTGTTTTATTGACATCCTGAAATGGGATGAAAAAGCCAGAAAGCCAATCGTAAAGTATCCGGAGGAATGTGTGCAGTGCGGATTCTGCGAACTGAATTGTCCGAAAGGTGCGATTAAAGTTGAACCGGATTATGACGCATATGTATTTCCGAGAGAACACATCTGTGATATGTAGGAGGTCAGAGAATGGAAAATGTAGTAAAGACAGATTTGCTGGTCATCGGAGGCAGTCTTGCCGGATTATGTGCGGCGATTACCGCAAAAGAGAACAATTCCGAACTGAATGTGACAGTTGTTGAAAAATATACCTCCGGATATGCCGGAAAGGCCAACCGCGGTGCGGGGATCATGGATGCCATGGCGGGTGTGGATCCGGAACGATACGTAGAATATCATACCAGATATAACGGAGATTATCTGAATGACCAGGATTTCCTTCGCGATTATGCCAACGGTCTGGATAAGAGCGTGGAACTCCTCGACAAATGGTCGGGCGGAAAGGTTTCCAAAACGCACGACGGCGGCTTTCGTTATCTGAAATGGCGCGCTCAGATTACCGGAAAGGATGAATACGGAAAACTGACGTTTGATAATAAGGATGATTTCCCATGGACACTGGTAGCTGTTGATCTGGATTATATGGTAAATATGAGAAACTACGCTGCAAAGGCCGGGATTAAGTTTATCGACCGGACTGGCGTGGTAGATTTTCTGAAAGACGGGGAGCGGATCAGTGGCGCTGTAGGATATAATATTGATGACGGTTCCCAGACCGTATTTCAGTGTAAAGCGGTGGTTCTTGCAACCGGCGCGTGTAACTACCGCATTATGCCCATGTGGTCGGGCGGCCGCGGCGAGGGTATCGCGGCAGCATACCGGGCGGGCGCTCAGTTCCGGAACTGTGAGTTTGGTTCTTTCTATAACTGGACTTCTCTGGAAAATTTTGAGTCAAGCATGGGCGTTGAGTATGCATTGTATAATAAAAACGGAGAGAATGTCTGTCAAAAATACTCCTCCGGCCATCACTCGGATGTGGATGCGTATTCTATCGCGGAATATTACAAGCAGACCAAGGCGGGCAACGGTCCTCTGACCTATCGTATGGAAGAAAACCCACTGATGCCGTTCCTGATGCAGTGCTGCGGTTCTTCCGCATATTTTGACCGGCCGTTTGCGGATAAATTCTGGAACAATCTGTTTTTTAATGCTTTTTCGCAGGCGACAAATAACGAGTGTGTGCCGGGGCTGGTAGCGGAGTTTGCCGGACTGCAGGTGGGGAGAGATTTTCAGAGCAGCGTACCCGGACTGTTCGCGGCAGGAGATATCTGCCATAGCGGCGGAAGCTATCACGGAGCGACCACGCCTCCCGTCAGAGTCAGAGGATCCGGACTGGCAAATGCACAGTATTCCGGGCGTCTGGCAGGAGAGAACAGCGCGGCATTTGCGCTGGGGCATGACTTCGGTAAGATTGACGAAGCGGCGATTCAGGCGATAGACGCTCACTTTAAGAAGCCCGGCAACCAGAACGGAACCGTGAGCGTGATGGAGTTCCTTCCGGAGATACACAATGTCATGCAACCGCTCGGCAACAGCTTGTATCGGAGTGAAGAGCGCCTGACGAAAGCGCTGGCGCGGGTAAAGGAACTGCAGGAGAAGCTGCCGGTTTTAAAGGCGGACGATCCGCACAATTTATTCGGATGCCTGGAATTGGAGTCCATGTTGATCTGCGCGGAGATGTTTTTCACGACATCGTTGCTGCGTAAGGAATCCAGAGGATGGTTCCTGCGTGAGGATTATCCGGACAAGGCAGAAGAAATTATGTGGTATACCTGCCGTATGGGCGATGACGGCAGCCTGACGACCGGTTCAGAGCGCGTTCCGATTGAAACCTATAAATATCAGCCGGAAGCATAGGAGGAGAAACAGATGAGTCAAATGGAAAGAAAACCGATTCCGTTGACGGAGGAGGAAAAGAAGAGTCCCATCGCGAAATATTACAGAGAAACCCTTGCAACGCCGAATCCGAAGCTGATGGGAATTCTGGCACAGGGACCGATGGATCCGTCGAAAGCATTGATGCCGGATCAGATTGAAAAAATGTATGAGCCGGGTTATATGGATGTAGAAACCGGATATTGTATTCTGGATAATGGAGCCGGTTATGTGGCAGTTAACAATGTGTTCCCGGGAGTGACGATTGAGATGATGCAGTGGTGGTTTGCGTGGCATGCTCTGGAGCAGATTCGATATCGTATCTGGAATCCCTGTTGTCATCCGACGATTGCGGTAGCGGATGTTGACCGGGCATATATCCAGAATCCGGATATTCCGTTGGCAAAGAAATCTCAGAATGTTGTGCATTTTGTGGTGGAGGATATCGGGGGCGGCCCGCAGAATATTCTGATTCATTTTCTGGATCACAGTCAGATAACGGTATTGATGACGAAAAGCTGGCAGCGTCCCATCAGACGGTGTTTGGCGGATATGGGATTGTGTCCAGCCGCGGAAAGGATGCCCCGATTGATAAGGCACCGTCTATTATGATGCATTTCTGCCGGGAAACTGCAGAAGGCGTGGAGTTCAGAACCCGGTTTTGGGTCGGATATCGATGGAACAAAGGCATCCCTATGTGTGTGCTTCCGAGAGAGATCACATTGCCGGTAGAGGTGCCTATGGGACTGGCTTTCCATAATGTGGAAGAGTATTCACATCTGGCAAGTATTCTGCCGGATCTGTATAAAGAGTTTGGACATCTTCCGCTGTAATGTCGGACGAAAGAAATCCCTTTTTCTGATGAGTAGAATCCGGGCATATAAATTCCTGAAAAAGTTCATATGTCCGGATGATAATGAGGAAAAGTACATGGATTTTCAGAAATGAATGGAAGTACATGTGCTTTTCTGCTATATTCATAATGGAACATGATATGCGACGGAATAGAATCAGGAAGTTCCGAGTTATTTCGATGAAAAAGAGGGGAAAGTCAGAATGATAAGAGACAAAATTGATGTACACGCGCACTATTTACCGCCTGCCTATAATGCCATGCTGGAACGGCGCGGGATGAAATTTCTGGATGGAGGTTTTCCGAAACCGGACTGGAATGAGGAGATACAGCTGGCGTCCATGGAACAGCTGGGAATCGTTTACAGCGTCCTTTCTATCTCATCTCCGCATTTGCACATGGGGGATACGGCGGAAGCCATCGAGGTCGCGCGTGCCTCCAATGAATACGGTGCGGCGCTGGTAAAAAAGTATCCGTCAAGGTTTGCCGTCATGGCAAGTCTTCCGCTGCCGGAAATCGAGGCTTCTGTGGAAGAAGTCAGATACTGCAGGGATGTTCTTCATGTGAATGGCTTTTCTCTGTTGACGAATTATCACGGTCTCTATCTGGGAAATCCGGCTTTGGAACCGGTTATGGAAGAATTGAACCGGGGCGGGTGTATGGTGTCGATCCATCCGACTGAACCGGCTGCCGTTCCGCAGGGAGTTAATGAGAATCTTTCCTATCCGCTTATGGAGTTTTTCTTTGACACAACCAGGGCGGTGATGAACCTTATTCTGACAGGTACTTTAAAAAGATATCCGAAGATTCGGTTCATTATTCCACATGCAGGCGCTTACCTTCCTGTTCTCTCCGATCGGGTAGCTCCCATGTCAAAAATGCTCATTCCTGAGGGTAATATCGATATTGCAGAATGTCTGGCCGGATTCTATTATGATCTGGGCGGCGTTGTCATGCCGAAGCAATTCGGCAATCTGCGGCAGATTGCGGCGGACAGTCATATCCTGTATGGCAGCGATACACCGTTTACACCGCTCCCGCTCTGTATGAAACTGGCGGAGGACATGGATCGTGGATTGGATGATGAGACGGCTGAACTGGTTTATCGGAAAAATCCGCTGGCATTATTTCCGGGGGCAGTATCCAATGAGTTATAGTGTATATGAATTGTAGTTTCTATCGGAATCAAAACAAAAACAGCCTATATACACAATTGATTCCGACAGAATATAAAAAGGAGGTCTTGGTATGGACAAAAAAATTCAGGTTGACGTCGCCGTCATGGGCAGCGGCGTGGCCGGTATGGGCGCGGCTTATAAGCTGGCCAACGCCGGCGGGTTAAAAATCGCGGTATTTGAAAAATACCCGGCGCAGGGAGGCGCTGTTTCCAACTGCCCGATGTGCTTCTGCTCAACACCGGATACACCGGAGGCGCAGAAAAGCGCATATGAGGTATTGGGGCGCTTCTCTAATTACACAGCAAACATGGGACTGGTCAGCAGGGTATTAAAATATTCCTCTGAATTTCCGGATCTGTTTTTAAACAAGCTTAAGATCGAGGCGCCCATGGTGGTGAACCGTCCGCCGGAGGACTATGGCAATCAGCGCGGTTATACCATGGGACACGCGAACGGTCTGGATGTCGGCGATATTTATTTTATCAATGGCCGTGGACAGGGACACGGGATGGCTCTCGCACTGCTCCGTCTTCGGCTTATGCTCGAAAAACAGGGCGTGGAGTTTTACTTTTCCACACCCATTAAAAAAATTATTCGCGATTCTGAGAGTGGAAAGGTGACGGGCGCCATCGCGTATGACAAAGAGGGCAACCGGATTGAGATTGCGTGCAAAGCGCTGATTGTGGCATCAGGCGGTATCAGCGGCAACATTGAGATGATGAAAGAGGAGGGTGTCCTCCATACAAAATTTGAGGAGGCCTACAGGGATGGCGGACAGGTCATGATCACATTCCCGGACAGTTGTCAGGATGGCGACGGTCAGAAAGCCGTGTGGGAGATCGGCGGCAAGAAAACCGGTATCGTTATCAGCGCCGACCCGCAGGTTCCGAACCCCGGGGTCCGTATAGGCTCGAATACGCCGTGGCTGAACGCAAATCAGGTTAAGATCATTACCGAACAGCCTTATCTGCGTGTGAACGAACTGGGAAAACGCTTTATCAATGAGGAAATGTCCAGCAATCACACGGCTATGTCCAGCTCCATGTCTCTGAACTGTCCGAATATGGCCGGTTATATGATTTTTGATGAGAATACGGCCAAAGCGCTCTCCGAGAAGGTGGAGGACGGCTATGTATACTTTATTTTCAAGGGGATTTCCATCCAGAATATCCGCGGACAGATGGACGAAGCCATTGCGAAAGGCAACAAACATATGTGTCACTTTGATACCATCCACGAGGTCTGTGAATACATGAGCATTCAGGAAGACGGCCTGAGAAAGACGCTGGAAAAATATAATAAAGCAGCCGAAACAGGTATTGATGAAGAATTTCATACCGACCCGAAGTATATTAAGCCGGTGCGTGATGAGAGTGGTCACATCTATTGCTTCCGTATCCTTGCAGGCGGTTATGATACGATGGGCGGCCTGGCGATCGATGAGAATGCCAATGTTCTGGATAAAAATAATTATCCGATCGAGGGACTGTACGCGGGCGGCGATATGGTGACCGGCAGCGTGTTCGGCAATCCGCCGTCCAACGCGGGAGGAACTGTATTCGGTTCCATGCCGACCGGCATGCTAGCGGGTGATTCTGCGGCTGCTTATGTGAAAGGAGTGTGCTGAGATGAGAATAGAACTTGCTGATTATTGTATCCGGTGCGGAATCTGTGAAGACCTTTATCCCGAGCTTTTTAAGCGGAATTATGAGGAGCATTGCATAGACGTGCTGTATGATGAAATTCCGGCAGAACTGGAGGAAAGCGCAAAAAAAGCGGCTGACGACTGTGCAGTGGCGGCGATCCGCATCAAAAAGGAAAAATAGGAAACGGTTTGTGCTTGCCTTTTTCCGTCTGCCTGTGTATCCTGTTATTGAAATGTCTGTTTCGCAGCCATTACCATATCAGGAAAGAAGGATGATACAATGAGAGAAGCCATCAATGTAAACAATGCGCCTGCGGCGCTCGGCCCCTATGTTCACGCGGTAAAAGCAGGAGAACTGATTTTCCTTTCCGGGCAGCTGGGTTTGAATCCCGCGGACGGAAGCCTTCCGGATAGCGTGGAGGATCAGACCAGACAGAGTATGGAAAATATAAAAACCGTGCTGGAGGGATGCGGGTCAGATCTGGCTCATGTGGTAAAGACGACGATTTTTCTGGCGGATCTGGCGGACTTCGGAAAAGTAAATGAGATTTACGGTTCCTGGTTTGCGGATACATATCCTGCCCGCTCCTGCGTGGAAGTGTCGGCTTTGCCGAAAGGTGGTCTGGTTGAGATTGAGGTTGTTGCGGCGGTCGGCTGAGGATGTTAAAGTCATTTTTTCGCATATTTCAGCAGCTCAAAGGAGAGAAGGAGCTTTAAACGCATTTCGGGGTTATCTAAATCCAGATGATAGCTTTCTGCCATCTGTTTGATATGATAAATGACGTTGTTCCGATGCATGCCGAGTTTATTTGCGACTTCTGTTAATTTCCGCTCGCAGTTCAGATATTCATAGAGTATCTGCAGCTGCTGCCGGGATTTTTTTGATTTGTTTTCCAGCATGGCGCGCACAGCGGGTTCACAGTAGGAAAACGCAAGATCGCCGGAGGTGTTCATCAGAAACAGATCGGCCAGCCAGTAATCCTCATAAAAGCAGTACGTGGCATCTGTTTTTCCCTGTAAAAGACGGCAGACATTTTCTGCCTGAATCCGGGCATCGGCGAACTGTCCGATGGTGGTAAACGGTTTGCTGAAATACAGGGTCAGCTTCCGGTTCAGGAAATCCTTCAGAATCTGTCCGAACAGGCCAGAAAAATAGTCCTTATAGCTGACCTCCCGGAATTTCGGCAGGAGATACAGGATGACAATGTGATCCTTATAGGGGAAAAAACCGGCAGTTGATCATGTTGTTGCGCAGTACCTGAATGAAATAATTTTCCGAGGGTTTTCGGGTTATATCGGAGTGAATCGTTATCACGACAAAATTGCCATCATAATCGAGATCATTGTATGCGAGACGCTCCCGAATCTGTTCTTTGGGTGTTTTCGGATTGTCCAGCAGATCCATGAGAAAATAATCTGTGACGGAACGGTTGCGAAGAAAGTCTGTGTGCTGTTTTTTTAGCAGATTCTGTACGCTGTCACAGAAGATACGGAACAGCTGTTCTGCATAACTGCGGGGACAATCTCCGGTGTCGAGCATTACACAGTAAACGACCAGTTCGTTGTGGATGTTGATGGCGATGGCATAATCATCATGTTCCCGGAACTGGTCGACCATACCGGCGGCCATGCCGGTATGATCCATTTGTTCAAAAATATGTGTTTTGTCAAAATATTTGACAGTCTCCACATCCAGATAACCGTTGGCAATTGCCGTTTGAAAAATATGGTCGTCCAGACCATTCTGGTTTTGGGACCAGGCGAGCAGTTTCAATGCAGGGTCATAGATCAGGATGGGGAAAGTGATGATCTCCGCGGAGAGATCGATCAGTTCCTGAAAACCGGCATTGCGGAAAATGGCAAAATCCAGACTGCGTCCCCATTCGAGAAAGGTGTTGTAGCATTTCTGTAGTTGGTTGAAAGCATCGGCCAGTTCCAGATCGGTGTTGATCCGGAGAATGGAGGAAGTTCCTGATACAGCATCTTTGTCCTGTTCGGAACTATCATTTGGTGCACCATCGCAGAAGCAGAGAAAGTTAACCGGATGCATGGGCTTGTGGACCATATCATCAGTTCCTGCAACGAAGCAATCTGGCAGGGGGGGGGTGACGCATGATGACCATTGGCGATGTCAAACAGCTGATAGAATGTTCCTGCGGGATGCCCCATAGGACGCTCCTTGCTGCATTCCTGGAGGTATCAGAACAGCTTATAGAGACCATGACAGCACTTGCGGGGCATTTCAGCTCCTCGGGGGAACTTGCGCTCCAATATCAGCAGATGAAGGAAAAAGCCGATGGTTATGAAGAGGATAACAAACGCCTTAACAGCCTGGTGAACCAGCTGCGGCAGCAGATCCCTGGGCTGCAGGACCAGCTACACCTCAGCAGGAAAGACCACTTCGGAAGAAAAACGGAACAGGCTTCCGCGCTTCCGGAAAACACTGTAGATAACAAACCGGAAGATCTGGTTGAAGAAGAACCCGGAGAGGTGCCGGAAACCACACACGAGACCGGTCCTGCCATTTCCCGGGAAAACTTCCCGTGGAAAAAGGAAAAAAGGCCAGCGGAAGAAGGACCTGGGGAACCTCCCGGTTAAAAACGAGGACTATTCCTTCAAAATGGGATATACGGC
Organism: Lachnospiraceae bacterium; assembly: GCA_020860185.1. Classification (GTDB taxonomy): domain Bacteria; phylum Bacillota; class Clostridia; order Lachnospirales; family Lachnospiraceae; genus Eubacterium_I. Next base: position 18,948 of record JAJBUT010000107.1, read on the forward strand.
GCTTTCCAATCTGCTTCATGATCTTGGAATGAGGGAGAATCCCGTCCGCTCATTTGAACAGTCCCTGATTGACAACAGCTCTGGCAGTGTTGCTATAGACGGGCATGTCATACGTTCCTGTTCAAATGGGAATGACCTTGCGGAACCCGGATACAAGATGAACCTGATGAAAGCACCTCAGGTCAACCTGCTTATTGCCTACGACATAAAGAATAAGGTACCCCTCATGTACCGAACCTGCCGTGGTTCCAGCGTCGATAAAGTCAGCGTGGTAGAACTCCTGCAGAGCCGTTCGTTCTCGAATACGAAATTTATTGTTGATCGTGGCTTTTACTCTGCGAAAGTTCTGGAAATGATGTCACGGAATAATAACTGCTACATCATTCCGGTTCCATCGACCAACAAGAATTTCAAACGAATCAAAAAAACGCTTGCATATACATCCGGAGAATTTGTATACAAGTCCGGAAGGGATTGTGCCCGTATCGTGTTTTATGAAGAACAGATCGACGAACAAACACGGATCATCGTCTATAAAGATGTAGACGAGAACAATTCCAAGCGAAAAAGCTACAAACAGATGATTGACCTTGAAGAGAATAATTACACCCAGGAGAATTATGAAAAATACTGCGACTGGTGGGGTGTGTACTTTCTCCAGACAAACACAAAGGAATCGGCCTCCGAAGTTTATTCAGATTACAAAGGGCGCTGGTCAATTGAAACTTTTAATAACTACATGAAAAATGATGCAGCCTTCAATGATTTAAAGATACAGGACTATTATGTTCAGCATGGCTTTGATTTTATCATGCTGGTCACAGGCCTCATCCATTCAAGACTGAACGAATCAGTTAAGGAACTTAAAAAAACAAATATATCTACATTCGATATACTCGTAAAAGCAGGCCATATGAGAATGGTTTACGAGGAATCCGAATGGAGATTGCACAACACAAGGAAGAAAGATCTTGACTTGTTGACGGCAATCGGATTTACGCCTCAGAAAACGTATCCGATTGCAGACAGCGGGTCGTGATCCGCGATCATATGTACAGAAAAATCAATGATTGTGATTAAGTGAAGCAATTGTAAAGAAAAGCTTCCGCATATTGAGTATTGTTGGCTGTGCCATTCTCTTATTTGGATTCTTTAATGCCATAGATTATATCGCTGTATCACAATTTCAGCAGGTACCGAGATTCTGCTATGGAAAATCATATGGCGATGGTGAGATTGAATGTAAGACATTGTTTTTTACGGCTATATGGAAGAATCCGGGAACTGAGAATGAACAGGTTGAAATTGTAAAATAAGTTTAGCTGCTAAACAACTTCCCTGGAGAACCGGACATTTTCAAAAGGTGTGGATTATCTGACAGGTTCTGATATTTTGTAAAATCTTAAGCATTTTCCGATTGCTTTAAGGGATGACATCGGATATACTTTGAAGCAGTCAGGTGAAAAATATAGCTCGATATATCTGAATTTGTGGAGGGACAAAATCAATATGCCACAGATGAATAAAGGCGGCAAGTTCATTTTGGGAAAGTCATTGATACGAGAAAATGGCATCATACAATTTCCGGAACAGGCCATTAGGCTCCTGCGTAAACGATGAATAAGCTGGCGGTTTTACATAAGCAGAGAACCATGAGATAATC
>JAJBUT010000071.1 GCA_020860185.1 Lachnospiraceae bacterium
GACGAAGATCGATTATTGTAAGGAAATGATGGATAAGGCGGAGCTGCTCGGCAAGAAGCTCCTGCTTCCGGTTGACACGATCGTTGCGGACGCTTTCCCGGATCCGATTGACGCGGAGATCCCGGTCGAGGCCGTGGCGGCGGATGCCATTCCGGCTGACAAGATGGGACTGGATATCGGACCGAAGACACAGGCGCTCTATGCTGATGCTGTGAAGTCCGCGAAGACTGTGGTCTGGAACGGACCGATGGGCGTGTTTGAGAATCCGATTCTGGCGGCAGGCACGATCGCGGTGGCGAAGGCTCTGGCTGAGACAGACGCGACCACCATTATCGGCGGCGGCGATTCTGCGGCGGCTGTCAACCAGCTCGGTTTCGGCGCGCAGATGACGCATATTTCCACGGGCGGCGGCGCGTCCCTGGAGTTCCTGGAGGGCAAGGAGCTTCCGGGTGTGGCTGCGGCGAACGACAGATAAACGGTTTGTGTGCAGACGTGTGCGGAATGGCTGCATATGCGGCTGTATCAGGCGTGCGGAGCAGGTGAACGATAAACAGATGAATATATGAATCGTTTTATGCATATAACCCGTATGTGTGACGGGAACCCTGCAAATGAAGCAGACGGAAAGTGAGGAGATTGAATATGGCAAGAAGAATGATCATAGCGGGCAACTGGAAGATGAACAAAACCCCGAGCGAGGCGGTTGCCCTGGTGAATGAACTGAAACCGCTGGTGGCGAACGACGATGTGGATGTGGTTTTCTGCGTACCGGCCATCGATATTATCCCGGCGATGGAGGCTGCGAAGGGCAGCAATATCCAGATCGGCGCTGAGAATATGTACTACGAGGAGAAGGGCGCCTATACCGGTGAGATCGCTCCGGCGATGCTGGTGGACGCGGGCGTGAAATATGTCATCATCGGACATTCCGAGCGGAGAGAATACTTTGCGGAGACGGATGAGACTGTGAATAAAAAGGTGCTGAAGGCATTTGAGCATGACCTCACACCGATCATCTGCTGTGGCGAGACGCTGACACAGAGAAAGCAGGGCATCTACATCGAGTGGATCCGCATGCAGATCAAGATCGCGTTCCAGAACGTGACAGCTGATCAGGCAAAGACGGCGGTGATCGCTTATGAACCGATCTGGGCGATCGGGACGGGCGAGACAGCGACGGCCGATCAGGCAGAGGAAGTGTGCGGCGCAATCCGTGCGTGCATCGCCGAGGTTTATGACGAAGCGACTGCCGGGGCCATCCGTATCCAGTACGGCGGTTCCGTGAACGCGGGCAATGCGGCAGAGCTGTTTGGCAAGCCGGATATCGACGGCGGACTGGTGGGCGGAGCTTCTCTCAAAGCTGACTTTGGTTCGATCGTGAACTATTAGATTCAGAAAGAACCTCAGAGACAGATCAGGCAAAGCAGGAGTATTTTATAAAGAATATGCCGGCTTGTCGGAATGTGTCTGAGGTTCGTGTATTCTCATTAATAAAAAGGAAGATGTACATGAAAAAACCAGTAGTTTTAATGGTTCTGGACGGATACGGCCTCAACGATAATCCGGAGGGCAATGCCATCGCCATGGCCCGAACGCCGGTGATGGATCGTCTGATGAGGGAATGCCCGTTTGTCCGGGGCAATGCCTCCGGCCTGGCGGTGGGCCTTCCTGACGGTCAGATGGGAAATTCTGAGGTCGGACATATGAATATCGGGGCAGGCCGCATCATTTATCAGGATCTGACCCGCATCACAAAATCCATTCAGGACGGGGATTTTTTTGAAAATAAGGCTCTTCTCGCAGCGATAGAGAACTGTAAAAAGAATGATTCCGATCTGCATCTGTGGGGACTGCTCTCCGACGGCGGCGTGCACAGTCATAACACGCATCTGTACGGCCTGCTGGAGATGGCGAAACGAAACGGGCTCTCCAAAGTGTATGTGCACGCGTTCCTGGACGGCAGGGACACTCCGCCGGCATCCGGGAAGGGCTACGTGGAAGAACTCTGTGAAAAAATGAAGGAGATCGGTGTGGGCCGGATTGCTTCTCTGTCCGGACGCTATTATGCCATGGACCGAGACACGAACTGGGACCGCGTACAGAAGGCATATGACTCCCTTGTTTCCGGTATCGGCGTGCAGGCGACCTGTCCGGTGCAGGCGATGCAGGATTCTTATGACGCGGGTGTGACGGATGAGTTCGTTCTTCCGACGGTGATCACGGACGAGAGCGGACAGCCGCTGTCTCTGGTGAAGGAGAATGATTCCGTGATCTTCTTTAATTTCCGTCCGGACCGTGCACGGGAGATTACCAGAGCGTTCTGTGACGATGCCTTTACCGGATTTGAGAGAGAGTTCCTGAAGCTGACTTATGTCTGCTTTAAGGATTATGATGAGACGATCCCGAACAAAATCATCGCTTTTGAGAAGGAAAATATTGTCAACACATTCGGAGAATTTCTGGCAAAAGCAGGGAAGAAGCAGCTCCGTCTGGCGGAGACCGAGAAGTACGCGCATGTGACATTTTTCTTCAACGGCGGCGTGGAAGAGCCGAATGTGGATGAGGCGCGTCTGCTCGTAGCCTCCCCGAAGGAGGTTGCCACCTACGATCTGAAGCCGGAGATGAGCGCACCTGAGGTAGGCATGGATCTGGTCGAGGCGATTCAATCCGGCAAATATGATGTGATCATCATCAACTTCGCGAATCCGGATATGGTAGGACACACCGGTGTGCTCGAGGCAGCCATAGCGGCGGTGGAGCGCGTGGACAGCCTGGTGGGCGACGCGGTTAAGGCAGTGAAAGAAGCGGGCGGTATTCTGTTTGTCTGTGCCGATCACGGGAACGCTGAGAAGATGATCGATTACGAAACGGGGAAACCCCATACCGCACACACGACGAATCAGGTGCCGTTTATTCTGGTGAATGCCGATCCTTCATACAGGCTGGCAGAGGGCGGCTGTCTGGCAGATATTGTGCCGACGCTGATTGAGCTGATGGGACTCAGGCAGCCTGCAGAGATGACGGGGCATTCGCTGCTCGTGAAATAAAGCTAGAAAGAATTTTTGCTCACCATTGGCAATAAGAAAAGTATGCTGCACTTTTTAGTGAACCGGCATACTTTTTCTTATTGTACGAGATCAGGAACAGAGTATCTCCACCATGGTACTCTCGAATACCTTTATACCCAGATGCAGCTTGATACAGACGTCCGCATCTTCAAGAGAGATGCCCAGAATATGTTCTATGCGATCAATGTGATACAGAACGGTATTCCGGTGCATATGAAGGTATTCACCCGCGGCTGTAGCCCTGCGATTGCATTGCAGCCAGACTCGAAGCGTTTCAAACAGGCTGGTGTGATGCTTGTCATCGTATTCTTTTAAACGGTTGATGGCCTGAATCATAAAACAGTTTTTAAACAGATCGGGAGACGTATTAAAACTTTTTGTCACAAGCAGTGTAAGAAAACTCTGTTCAAAGTCATAGAAAGAAACAGAATCTGCCGTCTGTTCTTCCTGTGTCTGTCGGTCATGTACGCCAAATTCGATGGCGCATCCTGCCTGTTCCAGGGCAGGCCGTGCTTCCCAGAGGTTCTGAAACTGATTGCTGATCCCCGCAATGCATGAATAATTGCTGAGAATTCGTTTCAATGTGAGACAGACGGATTCCGTATCAGCGTGATTTTGCTCACAGTTGTGCAGAATGACAATTCTCCGGTAATACGTGACCGCATAGGAAAAGGGCAGATCCCGGTGAATGGAGGAGGCCAGATTATCCAGTGGCACATTGAAATTGTCATCAAAAGCAATCAGATATATCACGCTTCCCATTCTACACCGAACCGGAAATTTAAGGGGATTGACGGAGAAAATTCACACTACGGCGTTCGCCATTTTGCCTATGATCAGGGATTCGGCGCGGTGATGCGTTATGATTTCAAAAAGGACGCCGGAGAGAACATTACAATCTTCCGTATTTCCCCGGACTGCACGAAGGTGTTTGTCGGCAAGGGGACGATTGTCGCCGGCGGCGATTATGATCTGGATAACTGTAACGGATATGTGGTTTACCGTGTGGCAGATCAGGAGAAATTCTATCAGGCTCAGCTGTACTTTGGAAATCACCTGCCGTTTGTATACGGAGATTACACGAAGGAACTCGAGATGCTGGGTGAGAGCCTCGGCCTTGAGGTGGTAAGCGTCTGAGAATGGATTACCGTGAACGGAGGAATGTTTGAACTGGCATCCGGTGCAGGCAGGGTGATTACCTGATAACATCGGATATAGAGAAAATATAACAGGGAGGATCTGCGGAATGGATGAAGGACTGACGATTGCACAATTGGAAAGCACTTACATAGATGATCTGAATATGCTGGACGACTGGTTTCTGCAATATGAATATCTGCTTCAGATTTCCGCGGATCTGCCCCGTATTCCTGAGGAAGAACGTCTCGACGCGAATAAAGTGAAAGGCTGCCAGTCAGGCGTCTGGCTGCTCCTGCACGCGGAAGAGGGATGCGTGCGGGTACAGGCGGACAGCGAGGCGTTAATCATCCGCGGTATGCTGGCAGTCATTGTATCTTTGCTGGACGGCAGAAGACCGGAAGAAATTGTGGAATATACCCCCCGGTTCATCTCGGAAACAAGTATTAAAGAGCAGATTTCAACGGACCGGTTTCATGGGATTCATGAGGTGATCCGAAAAATTCAGGAATTTGCCGCTGGCCAATGTAGCGTCTCGTAATTAACCGGACCTGAAACATTCACATGTCAGGGAGGATATTTAATATGGATATTGCCGGCAGAAAAGAGCTTGTCGCAAAGTTGTTGTCCGCTTCACAGAAGAGATCTGCGCAGGAGGCAGAGAAAATCAGACAGGAACCGCATCCTTCTTTGAAATTTATATATGAGCATCTGAGAAATTATGTGCTGTCTAAATTCATGCTTACTCCCGACTGTGAGACGGATGACATTAAAGATCTTGCATCGCTCAGTCTGGCGCGCACGATGAAGCTTGATCCGGATGTTATTCACAGTCTGGATCAGGCGACGCCATGCGACCACGCAACGTCTGAGTCTGCGAAAAAAGTGCTGCTTCTGTATGCGGTGCAGAAGGATCTGGAACTGAAGCCGGACGCGGAGAAAATATCGAAGGTTTCTACCGTGACGGAACTGGCGGAATATGTGTATGCGGCACTTTAACTTTGTTATCATATTCCTGGCAACGTTATTTTAAATTCGATGTAGCGTTAGCGTAAGAATTTTGATATAGTAACCAGTCGCTGCTCAGGGAAGCGGCCTGCTTTTAACATACCTGCAGGATAGAGCAGGTATAATACAGCGGCCGGAACAGGCATAATTTTCTCACATTTGCATATGCTTTACAAATAAGGCAAAAAGGGGAAATTGCGCATGAGTTCAAAGACAAGGATCATCGTTCTGCATATGAAGGAAGTCATATACACCGCCATATTTATTGTCCTGGCGATTGTTCTGATTCTCCTTCTGGTATTTATGTTCGGATCGGACAGAAAAAATCAGGATGCGCAGGAGACGGCCGTTTACAATGCGGGCGTTTATACCTCTTCCATTCAGCTGGAAGGGCAGACGCTGGATGTGCAGGTGGTTGTCGATGAAGATCATATCAACTCGGTTTCCCTGGTAAATCTGGATGAAACGGTTGCGACGATGTACCCGCTTCTGCAGGATTCCATGGACACGATCAGCCAGCAGATTTATGAGGATCAGTCGACGGAGAATATCTCCTATACCGTGGAGAATCAGTATACTGCGACGATTCTGCTGGATGCGGTGGAGAGTGCGCTGGATAAAGCGAGAGTGGAGGAAAATAAGACAGAGGAGGATGAAGGCTGAGCACAGCAAGTACCCTTGCTTCGCAGGGGAAGACCCTGTGCGGTCAGGGAATGACCAGTAACGATCAGGTACAATCTGCTTCAAATCTATTGAAATAAAAAGACTGCGGAATGAGAGTCTCCTTTCCCTCCGCAGTCTTTTACATAGTGCGCCTGGCGGCGCACGTTTCTTTCTGTGTCTTACAGTCCGTTCAGATAATCCGTGATACCGGATGTATTGACAGTCACAGTCTCGATGCCCTTGTTGGACTGGTATACGCTGTATCCGGAATATCCAATCCAGACGGCGATCGCCGCAACAACGACCGTGCCGATGACTCTTGCGAGAACCTTTCTCTGCTTTGACTTTTTAATCTCCTGCTGACGGTTCTTTTTCTCTTCTTTATAACGGTCAACCTTTGCCTGACTCATATGAAAAACTCCTTTAAGTTTATATGTACAAGATGAGTCGAGTATAGCACATGGCGTCATATTCGTCAAATAAAAAAGAATACTTTTCGGTAACCACTTTATTTGCCGGAAAAAATGTGCTATCATAAAAAACCGGATATGGGAATAGTCAAAGAGCCGTGCAACAACGAGCTGAGCACGGCGTAGTTCACGATCTGATGAATGCTTTGAGATCACGGAGGGACGTATGAGTTACGCAGACAAAGTATTTATCGCCATGTGCAGCGATATTATTCAGAACGGTACCAGCACGGAGGGAGAGAAGGTCCGCCCGAAATGGGAGGACGGCACCAGTGCTTATACAATCAAGAGATTCGGCGTGGTGAACCGTTATGATCTCTCAAGAGAGTTTCCGGCATTGACGCTTCGCCGGACGGCGATCAAAAGCTGTACCGATGAGATGCTCTGGATCTGGCAGAAGAAATCCAACAATATCCACGATCTGCACAGCCATATATGGGACGAGTGGGCGGATGAGGACGGCTCCATCGGAAAAGCCTACGGCTACCAGATGGGCGTGAAGCATCAGTACAGGGAAGGCATGATGGATCAGGTAGACCGTGTGATCTACGACCTGAAGCATAACCCCTACAGCCGCCGGATCATGACAAATATCTACGTACATCAGGATCTCCACGAGATGAACCTGTATCCCTGTGCCTACAGTATGACCTTCAATGTCACCAAAAGGCCGGCGGATGAGAAGCTCACCCTGAATGCCGTCTTAAACCAGCGTTCGCAGGACGTATTGACTGCGAACAACTGGAATGTCTGTCAGTATGCCGTGCTGTTGCATATGATGGCGCAGGTCTGTGACATGCGGGCAGGCGAGCTGGTTCACGTGATCGCGGACGCTCACATATATGATCGCCATATCCCTCTGGTACAGGAACTGATCACCAGGGAACCGTATCCGGCGCCGACCTTCTGGCTGAATCCGGATATACGTGATTTTTATAAGTTTACACGGGATGACGTGAAACTCATTGACTATGTGACCGGCCCGCAGATCACCAATATCCCCGTGGCCGTCTGAGTAAACGAAGTTCCGACTCCGTTATTACAGTAATGCCGGAGTAAAGACTGCGCCAACAGTCATCCCATTTACCGAAACAGTATAATCAGCTAGTTTCAAAACCACCGTCCAATAAAAAGGAGACACAATGAATCTGATAGCTGCCGTAGACAGAAACTGGGCCATCGGCCTGAACAACAAGCTTCTTGTGCAGATTCCTGCGGACATGAAGTTTTTCCGCGAGACAACGACCGGAAACGTCGTTGTGATGGGACGAAAGACACTGGAGAGCTTCCCGAACGGACGTCCTCTGCCGAACCGGGTGAATATCGTTCTGACGCAGGACCCGTCCTACAGAGTCAAGGACGCCGTGATCGTCCACAGTCTGGACGAGCTGCATGAGGAGCTACGGAACTATCCGTCTGAGGATATCTATGTGATCGGCGGTGAGAGCATATACCGCCAGCTGGTCGATGAGTGTGATGTGGCTCACATTACAAAGATCAACTATACCTACGAAGCGGACGCCTGGTTCCCGAATCTCGATGAGAAACCGGAGTGGCAGATCACGGCGGACAGCGAGGAGCAGACGTATTTTGATCTGGAATATTACTTTTACAAATATGAGAAGAGGTAAACGGGGAGTTTTTTTCCTGTCATTATTTATGCTCCGCTTGCGAATCTTCGCACAGAGCAGGAGGACATGATGAGTAATTTTTTGTTCAGTGTGAATGTGACCATTCCGATTTTCCTGGTGATGGTGGTCGGATATTTTCTGCGGCGGATCGGCATGCTGAATGACAATTTTGTCACAGTAGCGAATAAGTTTAATTTTACCGTTACGCTGCCGGTGCTTTTATACAAAGATCTGGCCAGCGTGGATATTCTGGAGATTTTTGACTGGAAATATGTCCTGTTCTGCGCAGTCGCCACATCTGCGGGGTTCTGGGGATCCTGGGCGGTGGCAAAGCTGACACTGAAAGACCGTTCTCTGAGGGGCGCGTTTACGCAGGCGGCTTTCCGCAGCAGTGCGGCAGTCATGGGACTCGCTTTTATACAAAATATTTACGGAGAATCCGCAATGGGATCGCTCATGATTATCGGCGCCGTTCCGTTGTATAACATATATTCTGTGATCGTTCTGACCTTCGAGGGAGATTACCCTGAGGGTGAACGGGATACCGGCAGGATCAAAAAGGCCGGCATCAATATCCTGAAAAACCCGATTATCATTGCTATCGTCATCGGTATGATCGTTGCGTTGCTGGGCAATCCGCTGCCCACGCTGGTCAATTCTACCGTGGAAAACATCGCCAAAATGGCAACCCCATTGGCGCTGATCGGACTCGGCGCGGGTTTTGAGGGAAGAAAGGCGCTGAAAAAAATCAAGCCGACGCTGGGCGCGTCCTTTATCAAGCTGATCGCCCAGGCAGCGATCTTCATACCGATTGCGGCGCATCTCGGATTTACCGGAGAAAAAATGGTCGCACTCGCCGTCATGCTGGCAGGACCGGCAACCCCGAGCTGCTATATCATGGCAAAGAATATGCACAATGACGGCGTTCTGACTGCAAGCATCGTCGTGGCGACGACGCTGCTCGCTTCCGTCACGCTGACCGCGTGGATATTCATACTGAGGACCGTCGGCTGGATCTGACAGAGTCGTTCTGCAATCGGAGTAAAAATATAATAAGGAGAAAAGTTCATGGAAATTTCAGGAGCCAAACTGTTTTTGCGCGCACTCGAAGCGGAGGGCGTTGAAAAGATTTTTGCATATCCCGGAGGTACGGTGACCGACCTGTTTGACGAGCTGTACCGGAACAGCGATATCGATCTGGTGCTGCCGCGCCATGAGCAGGCGCTGGTTCATGAGGCGGAGGGATATGCCCGGGAAACAGGGAAGACAGGTGTCTGCCTGGTGACCAGCGGACCCGGAGCCACGAACACGGTGACGGCGATCGCGGACGCGTTCTATGACAGCATCCCGATTGTGGTATTTACCGGACAGGTCGCTCTCGGGCTGATTGGAAATGAAGCCTTTCAGGAGGTGGATATTGTCGGCATTACGCGGCATATCACAAAATACAGTGTGACGGTCCGTGACCGTAAGGATCTGGGTCGGATTCTGAAGATGGCATTTCACATCGCATCCACCGGGAAACCGGGACCGGTGCTGATTGATCTGCCGAAGGACATTCAGACCGCCAACGGACCGGCGGAATATCCGGAAAGTGTGGAGATCCGCGGCTATAAGATCAATGAAGGCGTTCACATCGGACAGCTTCGCAAGGCGACGAAGCTGTTAAAGAGTGCCGGCCGGCCGATCATTCTTGCCGGCGGCGGGGTCAATATCGCGGGGGCGAACGAAGAGCTTGCCCGTCTCACAGAGCTGACACATATCCCTGTCATCACGACGGTGATGGGAAAAGGGGCGCTCCCGTCGGATCATCCCTGGTACATCGGCTGCAGCGGCCTTCACGGAAAATATGCGGCAAATATCGCGATCAGCCAGTGTAATCTGCTGTTTTCCATCGGCACGCGCTTCAATGACCGCGTGACCGGCGATCTGACTGAGTTTGCGCCGAAGGCGAAGATTATCCATCTGGACATCGATGCCGCGGCAATCTCACGGAATGTGGTTGTGGATGTTCCGATTGTGGCGGACGCGAAGGTGGCGCTGGCACAGATGGCGGAATGGGTCGAGGCAGAGTGGAAGGGTCCGAAGGATACCTCTGACTGGATGAAGCAGATCCGGAAATGGGATCAGGAAAATCCGCTTGAGATGCGTCGGAACAAGGGGATGACGCCGCAGATGATCATGGAGGGATTAAATGAGGTCTATCCGGACGAGGTGACTTATGTGACGGATGTCGGACAGCATCAGATGTGGGCGACGCAGTTTTTGAAGATGGATCCGAAAAAGAAGATGATTATTTCAGGCGGGCTGGGGACAATGGGATTCGGCTTTCCGGCGGCACTGGGGGCGAAGATGGGACATCCGGATCGGCCGGTGGTCTGCATCACCGGGGACGGCGGCTTCCAGATGAATATGCAGGAGATGGCGACCGCCATCATCCAGCATACACCGGTCACGATCTGCCTTCTGAATAATTATTATCTTGGCATGGTGCGCCAGATGCAGCAGCTTTTCTATGGAAAACGCTACTCGGCTACCTGTCTGCGCAGGAGGAAAGACTGTCCGGCGCATTGCAAGGGGCCGAATGAGAACTGCCCTCCCTACGTGCCTGATTTTATCAGATGGGCGGAGAGCTATGGTGCTCACGGTATCCGTGTAGAGAACGAAGCGGATATTGTACCCGCGCTTCTGGCTGCAAAGGAGCATACGGACGCTCCGACGCTGATCGAGTTTATGATCGCTACGGAGGAACTGGTTCTGCCGATGGTTCCGGGCGGGAAACCGATGAGTACGATGATACTGAATTCGTCTGTTCGATAAGGAACTGTCGGAAAATAACTTGAGCAGGATGCATAAGTGATTGATCGACAGTTCCTACATACAGATCAGGAGGAAATAATATGATGAAAGACAGATGGATCGCCCTCTATGTGGAGAATGATGTGGGTGTCCTTACAAAGATTTCCGGTCTTTTTGCCGGAAAGGCATATAATTTAAACAGCCTCACCGTGGGCACGACTGAAGATGAGAGTGTTTCCCGGATGACGATCGCCAGCACCTGTGATGATCTGACCTTTGAACAGATCAAAAAACAGCTGAACCGCATGGTGGAGGTCATCAAGGTTATGGATCTGACGGATACGCCGATCCACATGAAAGAGGTCATGTTCGCGAAGGTGAAAAAATGTTCTGAGGCGGACAAGGCGGAGGTGTTCCGCATCGCGGAGGTATTTTCCGTGCAGGTGGTGGATATCGGAACAGACAGTGTTCTGCTTGAGTGCATGCTGACCGAGCGCCGGAACAATGAACTGATCCGTCTGCTGAAGGCCAGATTTTCAACGGTTGAGATCGTCCGCGGCGGCGGGGTGGCGATCGAGTCGATCAGTACTTCCTGCCGGTAAAATACGATCAAAAAAGAGACATTCTTCGTCAAAATGTCGAAACCGGCGGATGATTTTGCCGGACAGCGAAATTTAAGTGAAAAAATTACGATATATATGAAAAAAGACTGGTAAAATAATTCGTTTTGCGGTATAAATGTAGATGGATAGATGATAAAAATGAAGGAAATTACATCAGAACCTGCAAAATGAATGGTTATCCTTCATAAATAGAAGGGCTGCAGATATAAAATGATTGTGAAACAGTCATTTCCGTCAGGAACTGAATCAAAACCTGTCATAAGGTGCGATGTGCAGCAGTTCAGAACAGAGAATCATACAGAAAGAAGGATCAGAATGGAAAAGAAAAATATCGACTGGGAGAATCTTGACTTCTCGTATCGCGAGACGGATATGCGGTTTGTCTCCATGTATAAGGATGGGAAATGGGACGACGGAACACTCACGCCGGATTCCAATATTGTATTGAATGAGTGCGCGGGTGTTTTTCAGTACGCACAGACCGTTTTCGAGGGATTGAAGGCCTATGAGACGGTGGACGGCAGAGTGGTTCTCTTCCGCCCGGATCTGAACGCGAGCCGTCTGGCAGATTCCGCGCGCAGACTCGAAATGCCGGTTTACCCGGAGGATCAGTTTGTCGAAGCGGTGAAAAAGACGGTAAAGGCGAATATCGGCTATGTGCCGCCCTATGGGACGGGAGCCACCCTTTATATTCGCCCGTATGAGTTCGGCAGCAACGCCGTGATCGGTGTAAAGCCGGCGGATGAGTATATGTTCCGTGTGCTGACGACGCCGGTGGGACCGTATTTTAAGGGCGGTGTGAAGCCGCTGTATATCAAGGTCTCTGATTTTGACCGCGCCGCGCCGCGCGGTACCGGCAATATCAAGGCCGGACTGAATTACGCCATGAGCCTTCACGCCATCGTGCAGGCACATCAGGAGGGCTTTGCCGAGAATATGTATCTCGATCCGGCGACCCGGACGAAGGTGGAGGAGACCGGCGGTGCGAACTTCCTGTTTGTCACGAAGGATGGTAAGCTGGTGACGCCGAAGTCAGACAGTATTCTTCCGTCCATTACGCGTCGTTCCCTGATGCATGTAGCGGAGCATTATATGGGCATGGAAGTGGAGCAGAGAGAGGTATACAAGGATGAACTGCCGGAGTTTGTCGAGATTGGCCTCTGCGGCACGGCAGCGGTGATCTCTCCTGTAGGAAAGATTTATGATCACGGTACCGACATCTGTGTGCCCAGCGGCATGAGCGAGATGGGACCGGTGCTGGCGAAGCTGCGCGCAACGCTGGTAGATATCCAGGACGGTAAGCTGGAAGCGCCGGAGGGCTGGATCCGGGAAGTAGAGTAGGTCGGTTTTCAGGAAATTGTTGTGTGATTTTATATTTTTATATTAAGATGTGTAAAAATCAAAGCTTTCATTTCATAATAAAATGTGTAAAAAAGGAGAATGGCATGTTGCTGTTCTCTTTTTTTGGTGAGCCTGACGGAACTCTTCATTCAGGCGTTGGTAACTGCCAGAAAGGAATTAAATCTGACACAGAAAGAACTGTCTGAACGGGCGGGAATTACACAGGCGGATATCAGTCGAATCGAAAACGGTACAGGGAATCCAGGCCTTGGAATGTTGAAACTTCCGTTCTTTTTTCAATATGCCGGCATAGGATAGTGTAAATGCAGATATTGCGAGGATTTCTTATGCAGGATCTTTTTTCTGATTTACAACAGGGCGTTTATTCACAACAGACCGCGGTTTTGCCGCGGGAATCTGAATCCACAGATCGCGGCACCCTGCGCGTCGACGTCACTTCGACCATCGCGATTCAGCCGGTCATCAACGCAAGCATCCGAATATACAACGGCACATCTTTTGTGGAAGAACTCCGGACAGACAGCTCCGGCCAGAGCGAGACTCTCTCCCTGCAGGCGCCTCCGCCGGAATATTCCATGGAGCCCGGTCAGCCGCAGCCTTACGCCCTGTACACGATACGGGTGGAGGCAGAGGGCTACCGTCCGGTGGAGGTCTCGGACGTGGAGGTTTTTCCGGATGAGCTCTCCATTCAGCCGGTGGTCATGCAGCCTCTGGAAGTCTCCGATGAGGAAGGTGAGGAAAACATCGTTGTTCCGCCAAACACGCTCTGGGGGGATTTTCCTCCGGAGATTGCCGAGGATGAGGTTAAACCGATGAACGAGAGCGGGGAGATTGTTCTGAGCAGGGTCGTGATACCGGAATACATTGTTGTGCATGATGGCGCGCCTTCGGATGCCGGGGCGAAGGATTATTATGTGCGTTATAAGGATTATATAAAAAATGTGGCGTCCAGTGAGATCTATTCGACCTGGCCGGACGCGACGCTGCGGGCGAATATCCTCGCGATTCAGTCCTTTACGTTAAATCGTGTGTTCAGCGAATGGTACAGGGGAAAAGGATTCGATTTCACGGTGACGAGCTCCACGGCCTACGATCAGAAATGGTCATACGGACGGACGATTTTTTCATCCATCTCTCAGATTGTGGATGAGATGTTTACCAATTATCTGTCGCGTCCGAATGTGATTCAGCCGATTCTGGCGCAATATTGCGACGGGCAGCAGGTTTCCTGCCCGAACTGGCTGTCGCAGTGGGGATCCAAATATCTGGGCGACCGTGGCTATTCGGCGATTCAGATCCTGCGTTATTATTACGGAAGCAGTATATATATTAATACGGCCGAAGAGATATCCGGCATACCGTCCTCCTGGCCGGGGACAGATCTGAGCGTCGGTTCCGCCGGAAGCAAAGTGCGGCAGATGCAGGAACAGCTTGCCGCGATTTCAAGGTCCTATCCGGCGATTCCGACCGTATCTGCGGACGGAATTTTCGGGGAGAGGACGCGCGAGGCAGTGCAGATGTTCCAGCGTATTTTTGATCTGCCTGCGAACGGAGTGGTGGATTTTCCGACCTGGTACAAAATTTCGCAGATTTATGTCGGCGTGTCGCGTATGGGGGAACTGACCTGAAAATAAAGAAAATGACAGAGGGGTGTTGATAAACCTTTTTATTTGTGATAAATTGTTGTTTGACTTTGAATCAATAAAATGCGGAGATGTATTTTTCTGCTCAGTACAGGAACGCATTTTCCGCGATACAGACTGATACAGATGCATGGAAGGGAAACGAACAGATGTGTGGAATTGTCGGATATATCGGAGAGAAACAGGCAGCGCCGATCCTGCTGGACGGCCTGTCAAGACTGGAGTACCGCGGCTATGATTCCGCAGGGCTCGCGGTTCGCGACGGAGACAAAGACATTGAGGTGGTAAAGGCCAAGGGTCGTCTGCGGAAGCTGGCGGAGAAGACGGATGACGGAAATGCGATGGCCGGGTGCTGCGGCATCGGACATACGCGCTGGGCGACGCACGGGGAACCGTCCGAGATCAATGCTCATCCGCACAGCAGCGAGAAGCTGGTTACAGATGCCCCGGGTGTGGCCGGCGTACATAACGGTATTATTGAGAATTATCAGGAGCTGAAGGATAAGCTGCTCCGCAAGGGGTATACCTTCTATTCCCAGACAGATACCGAGGTCGCGGTGAAGCTGGTGGATTATTATTATCATAAATACCAGGTCGGACCGATCGACGCGCTTGCCAAGACGATGGTACGTGTGCGCGGTTCCTATGCTCTGGCGGTGATGTTCCGGGATTATCCGGGTGAGATCTGGGTGGCGCGAAAGGACAGCCCGATGATCATCGGCGTGCGGGAGGGGGAGTCTTATGTCGCCTCCGATGTACCGGCTATTTTAAATTATGTGAGAAATGTCTATTATATCGGAAACATGGAGATGGCCCGGCTGACGGCGGGGGATGTACATTTTTATAATATTGACGGAGATGAGATATTTAAAGAATCCGTGGAGATCACGTGGGATGCTCAGGCTGCTGAGAAGGGCGGATATGAGCACTTTATGATGAAAGAGATCCATGAGCAGCCGAAGGCAGTCGCGGACACGATCCGTTCTGTTGTGAAGGATACGGAGGGAACGCCCCGCGTTGATCTGTCTGAGGTGGGATTTACGGATGAGGTGATCCGGGATATTTCACAGATCTGCATCGTGGCGTGTGGTTCTGCCTGGCATGTGGGGATGGCATCACAGTATGTGTTCGAGGATCTCGCGCGCATTCCGGTTCGTGTGGAGCTGGCTTCGGAGTTTCGCTATCGGAAACCGCTCCTGGATCCGAACAGCCTGGTTGCCGTGATCTCTCAGTCCGGTGAGACGGCAGACTCTCTTGCCGCCCTGCGCGAGGCAAAGAAGAACGGTATAAAAACGCTGGCGATCGTGAATGTGGTCGGTTCATCCATTGCGCGGGAGGCGGATTATGTATTTTATACGCTTGCCGGCCCGGAGATCGCGGTTGCCACGACCAAGGCATACAGCACACAGCTGATCGCATCCTATCTGCTGGCCATGCACTTCGGATATGTGAGGGGCACGCTGGAGGATGCACCGTATGTACAGATGCTGGAGGAGCTTCAGACGATCCCGGATAAGATCAGCCAGATTCTGACGGAGAAGGATCGACTGCAGTGGTTTGCGTCCAAGTTTGCGAACGCGCATGATATTTTCTTTATCGGTCGGGGGCTGGACTATGCGGTCAGTCTTGAAGGCAGTCTGAAGATGAAGGAGATTTCCTATATTCATTCAGAGGCATATGCGGCCGGGGAGCTGAAACACGGCACGATCAGCCTGATTGAGGATAATATTTTAGTCATCGGCGTGCTCACACAGGATGACCTGTATGAGAAGACTGTCAGCAATATGGTGGAATGCAAGGCCCGGGGCGCTTACCTGATGGGGCTGACCAGCTACGGACATTATGTGATTGAGGATACGGCGGATTTTACAGTGTATATCCCGAAGACAGATCCTCATTTTGCGGCCAGTCTGGCGGTCATCCCGCTGCAGCTGCTCGGCTATTATACCAGCCTGGCACGCGGTCTGGATGTGGATAAGCCGAGGAATCTTGCCAAAAGCGTGACGGTGGAGTAGCCGTGTCAGCGCGTAAACGCGAAAAAAGGAACTGTCACAAGGAGAAATCATGCAGAATACAAAAAACATTATGGATTACGATACCGTCTCTTTAGACGATGCGAACAGCGCGGTCGTGATCATTGACCAGACGAAGCTGCCCGCAAAGACGGAGATCATTTCTTTAAAGACAGCGCAGGAGATATGGGACGCGATTTATCTGCTGAAGGTTCGCGGCGCGCCCGCCATCGGCGTGGCGGCAGCCTACGGCATCTATGTTCTGGCGAAGGGAATCATGGCCGATGACTATGATTCTTTCTATGCGGAATTCAAAAAACAGAAGGATTACCTGGATTCCTCGCGTCCGACGGCGGTGAATCTTTCCTGGGCGCTGAACCGGATGGAACAGGTCGTCCTGAAGAATGCGAATAAATCCGTGGCTGAGATCAAACAGCTCCTGAAGGAGGAGTCTGTTGAGATTCAGGAGGAGGATATCCGTGTGTGCCGTGCAATCGGGGAGTACGGTCTGACGCTCGTAAAGCCGGGCGACGGCATTCTCACGCACTGCAACGCCGGCAAGCTGGCGACCAGCAAATACGGGACCGCCACGGCTCCGATTTATCTGGGGCAGGAGAGGGGCTACCATTTCCGCGTTTTTGCGGATGAGACCAGACCCCTTTTGCAGGGAGCCAGGCTGACCGCTTTTGAACTGCAGTCTTCCGGTGTGGATGTGACGCTGATCTGTGACAATATGTCGGCGACCGTGATGCGCAACAACTGGGTTGACGCGGTCTTTGTCGGCTGTGACCGCGTGGCGGCCAACGGCGATACGGCGAACAAGATCGGGACATCCGTCGTCGCGGCTGTCGCGAAGCTCTACCATGTGCCGCTCTATATTGCGGCGCCCACCTCGACGATCGACCTGAATACGCCGACCGGCAATGAAATCCGGATCGAACAGCGCAAGCCGGAGGAGGTGACCGAGATGTGGTATCAGGAGCGCATGGCTCCGGAGGGTGTGAAGGTGTTTAACCCCGCCTTTGACGTGACGGATCATGAGCTGATCGCGGGGATTGTGACGGAGTACGGTATCGCACGGGCACCGTATACGGAGTCTCTCAGGGAAATTTTTGCGAAAAAGAATGCTGCGCAGAAAAAATGAGAATCATACAGGATATAAGGTCATAGATCGAATCCCTGCATACGCAGGTCTGACTGTAAAATATAAGTAACAAATCAGGAGGAAAATGAAATGGCAAGTAGTTGTGACGGATGTGCGAGCGCAGGTAACTGTTCCGCACAGGAGAATGGCGGCTGCGAAGGACAGCAGAGTCTGCTGGAGGAGCTGAACGCGTACTCATCAGTTAAGAAGGTGATCGGCGTTGTCAGCGGAAAGGGAGGCGTGGGCAAGTCCTTTGTGACCGCCTCGCTTGCGACGGCGATGCGGAAAAAAGGTTATGCCGTGGGCATTCTGGACGCAGATATCACCGGGCCGTCCATTCCGAAAATGTACGGCATTCACGGCCCGGCAACGGGGACGGAGCTGGGCATCGATCCGATCGAGTCTCCGGATGGCATCAAAATCATGTCGGTCAATCTGCTGATGGAGGATGAGGAAGCGCCGGTTGTCTGGAGAGGGCCGGTCATTGCCGGAACGGTAAAACAGTTCTGGTCTGACGTGGTCTGGGGCGATCTCGACTATCTGTTTGTGGACATGCCTCCGGGAACCGGAGATGTGCCGCTGACTGTATTTCAGTCTCTGCCTGTGGACGGCATTGTCATTGTGACGTCGCCGCAGGAGCTGGTACAGCTGATTGTGAAGAAGGCATATCATATGGCGGAAATGATGGATATCCCTGTCCTCGGCCTTATAGAGAACTACAGCTATCTCGTTTGTCCGGACTGCGGCAAAGAGATACAGGTGTTTGGTGAGAGCCATATTGACGAGGCGGCGGCTCAGATGGGGCTGGAGGTTCTCGGCAAGATGCCGCTGGATCCGTCCTACGCGGAGCTGGCGGATGCCGGTCTGTTCCATAAGGCGGACAATATCTATCTGGACAAGGCAGCAGAGACCCTGGCCGGTCTGTAGGCAGGAGACATATATGAGAGCATGGGAATCAAATATTCGGCGTGTGACTCCGTATACGCCGGGCGAACAGCCGAATAAACCCGGGATGATCAAATTAAATACCAATGAGAATCCTTACCCGCCCGCTCCCGGCGTGGAGCGGGCGCTGCGGGAGATGGATCCGGATCGGATGCGTTTATATCCGGATCCGTCCGCGTCAAAGCTGGTAAAAGCCATCGCTCAGGATAAGGGGCTTTCCGAAGAGCAGGTATTTGTCGGCGTTGGTTCGGATGATGTTCTGGCCATGTGTTTTCTGACGTTTTTTAACAGTCGGAAACCGATTTTATTTCCGGATATTACATATTCTTTTTATGATGTGTGGGCGGATGTCTTTCGCATTCCCTATGAGACGCCGGCGCTGGACGCGGATTTCAATATCGTTGTGCAGGATTATTACAGGGAAAACGGCGGCGTTATTTTTCCGAATCCCAATGCGCCGACGGGAGTGGAATGCCCGCAGGAAGAGATTGAGGATATTCTGCGCCATAATCCGGATGTGATCGTGATCGTGGATGAGGCTTATGTGGATTTCGGCGCGGCATCGGCGTTGCCGCTTCTGAAAAAGTATGACAACCTGATCGTGGTTCAGACGTTTTCCAAATCACGGTCGCTGGCGGGTATGCGCATCGGCTTTGCCATGGCGCATCCGACGCTGATCCGGTATCTGAATGATGTCAAATATTCGTTCAACTCTTATACGATGAACCAGACGGCTCTGGAACTGGGCGTGGCGTCCATACAGGACAGATCTTATTTTGACGAAACCATTCAGAAGATCGTCGCGACCAGAGAGCGCGTCAAAATACGCCTGAGAGAGCTCGGATTTTCTTTCCGCGACTCAAAAAGCAATTTTATCTTTGTTACGCATGAGAGCTGTCCGGCAGGGGAACTGTTCGAGGCGCTGCGCGGGCGGGACATTTATGTGAGATATTTCCGGAAGCCGCGGATTGATGATTATCTGCGCATCACGGTCGGGACGGATGGGGAGATGGATATCTTTCTGGATTTTCTGGAGAACTATCTGAAACACAGATAATGAGAGAGAGGAATACCGATTATGCAAAGTCTTGTGAACTGGTTTGTCAACAGCCCGCTGGGCGAACATGTATCGCGTGAGGTCGTTGTGTTCATTATTTCCCTTTTTCCGATACTGGAGCTGAGGGGCGGTATCCTGGCGGCGAGTCTTCTGGATGTCACAATGTGGAAGGGGATACTGATCAGTGCGATCGGGAACTTTATCCCGATTCCGTTTATCCTGATCTTTATTAAGAAGATATTTGCGGCGCTGAGACGCACAAAGCTGTTCGCACCTCTGGTGGAAAAGCTGGAAAACCGGGCGATGAACCGAAAAGGACAGATAGAGAACTATAAGTTTATCGGTCTGCTGTTTTTTGTGGGTATCCCGCTTCCGATGACAGGAGCATGGACAGGCTCTCTGGTCGCTGCTCTGCTGGATATGGATGTAAAAAAAGCGATTGTGGCGGAGCTATGCGGAATCTGTCTGGCAGCAGTGATCATGACGATCATTTCTTATGGTATTATCGGCAATATTATCCGATAGCAGTCGGTTTTCATCTGTTTTCTTTTCATATGAAAGAAAAGGAGAGTTCCGGGCAGCTGATACTCTGTATCCGGCAGATTTTCTCCCTATAGAGTGTTGACGCGGTTATACTGATCCAGGAGAAACTGCATATATTCTCGTACAAGAGGAAGCAGAGCCGGCGGAAGCGTATTGATCAGCTGTATGATCGCGAGAGAATCCGATGCAGTGTCCTCAAAATCATAAAACAGCTCCCATCCCTGAAGATGAAAATATGCACCGAGAGAATCAATCTTATCGAAAGACGGATTGGTTTTGTTGGTCAGAACCTTTTGAATATAGCTGTCGGATGCATGAATGTCCTGACTCAGGCGCCGCATGGAAATGCCTGGCTCCTGAGACAGGAGCGCCAGCAGATTCCGGCGAAAAATATCTATGGTTTTCTTTTCTGTCTCATTCATGGCAGGCACCTCTCTTTTCTGTTTTTATAATACCAGAAAGAAAAGGAA
>JAJBUT010000100.1 GCA_020860185.1 Lachnospiraceae bacterium
TCTTTTTCTTTGCCATATTGGTTACCTCCCGTTATCTCTTGTAACATTATATAGCGGTTTTCATTTTTTTCAAGTAGTATTATTGACGGTAGGTTTTCAGGAAGTCCGCCAGATGTCCCATGGCTTCCTCCAGCACCTCAACCCGCGGCAGGTAGACGACACGGAAATGATCCGGCTGTTTCCAGTTGAAACCTGTTCCCTGTACGATCAGGACGTGTTTCTGTTTCAGAAAATCCAGGGCAAATTGTTCATCATTTGTGATATTGAACTTTTTGATATCAATCTTCGGGAAGATATAAAATCCTGCCTTCGGTTTTACCGCACTGATACCGGGGATATCATTCAGTGCCTGATATACGTAATTGCGCTGTTCGTATACTCTGCCTCCGGGAACAATATAGTTTTTGACGCTCTGATACCCGCCCAACGCAGTCTGCACGATGGACTGAGCCGGAACGTTAGAGCACAGACGCATATTGGAGAGCATGTTTAATCCCTCGATATAATCTCTGGCAATCGCTTTGTTGCCGCTTAAGATCATCCAGCCGACGCGGAAGCCTGCGATCATGTGTGATTTCGACAGCCCGCTGAAGGTGACGCAGAACAGATCCGGGGCAAGAGATGCAATCGAGATATGCTCCTCGCCGTCCATGACCAGTCGGTCATAAATTTCATCGGAGAAGATGATCAGCTGGTGTCTTCGGGCAAGTTCAACGATTTTCTCCAGAATTTCTTTCGGATACAGCGCACCGGTCGGATTGTTCGGGTTGATGATAACGATAGCTTTTGTGCGGTCCGTAATCTTTTTCTCCATATCCGCCAGATCAGGATTCCAGTCGGATTTCTCGTCACAGATATAATGAACCGCCTTGCCGCCGGCCAGCGTAGCGCTGGCTGTCCAGAGAGGATAATCGGGCGAGGGGATGAGAATCTCGTCGCCGTCGTCTAAGAGCGCCTGCATGCAGATGGTGATCAGCTCACTGACGCCGTTTCCGGTGTAGATATCGTTGATCTCGACATTGGGAATATTTTTTAGCTGAGCGTACTGCATGATTGCCTTCCGCGTAGAGAAAAGTCCTCTGGAATCGGAGTATCCCTCGCATTCGGCGACCTGCTGGCGGAAATCGTAGACGACCTCCTCCGGCGCCCGGAAGCCGAAGGGCGCAGGATTTCCGATGTTCAGTTTTAAAATATGGATGCCCGATTCGCTCATGCGGTTTGCCTCATCGACGACCGGTCCTCGTACGTCGTATAGGACATCGTTCAGTTTGGATGATTTATTAAATTTTCTCATGGTGTTCTCTCCTGTAGGTCTGTCCATTGTTTGTCTGTGTGAAAAAGGATCAGCTGCTGACGAAGACGAATGCTGCCGGTCAGATGCTTTGTTTCCGCTGGTTGAGGTTGAACTTTCGGCAGGGGGCTTGGGATTCCCTGCAGTATGGATGCTCTGCGGATAACCGGTATTGGCCGGATCCGGCTGTGCGGAGGAATCTCTCGGTACATCCTCCCCCTGCAGCCAGAGCGGACTGACGTCCAGTGCTTTTGCCAGTACATATAAAATATCCGCTCGCGGCATGGTCTTGCCGCTGCAGTACTGGCTCATATGGCTTTTCCCGATATGGATACCGGATGCCTCCCCGGTTTGATTGGCGAGGAGAATGACATCTGCCTGCCGATAATTTTTCTCTTGCATAATCATCTGTAAGCGTTCTGTAAATGAATCCATATACATCTCCTTTTTAAAATTGAACCTTAAAAGTTCAAATGTTTGATTCGAATTATATAAAAAGTTCAAAACAATGTCAATATCGAATTTTGTATAAACAAACAGTTCAATAAATTGAACTAAAAAAACACCCTTTTCCTATGATAATGGATGTGCTATAATGAACCGTGCAGCGCTGTGACCGAAGCTCGCGAATTGTGTACGGAGTACGGCGGATTTCATAAATCATGAATACAAATCAGGATTATAATAAGGAGATATTTGTTATGGCAAAAGAGAAGAAATTAGTGGAGGCCATCACTTCCATGGACGTTGATTTCGCCCAGTGGTATACGGATGTGGTAAAAAAGGCCGAATTGATGGATTATTCCAGCATCCGCGGATGCATGATTTTCAAGCCGGCGGGCTATGCTCTCTGGGAGAATATCCAGCATGAACTGGATCGCCGTTTTAAAGAGACCGGCGTGGAGAATGTCTACATGCCTCTGTTTATTCCGGAGAGTCTTCTGGAGGTGGAGAAGGATCATGTGGAAGGGTTCGCTCCCGAGGTCGCGTGGGTGACGCACGGCGGGATGAATGAGCTGCAGGAACGCCTCTGCGTGCGTCCGACTTCAGAGACTCTGTTCTGCGATTTTTATAAAAATGATATTGAGTCTTACCGGGATTTGCCGAAACTGTATAACCAGTGGTGTTCGGTGGTCCGCTGGGAGAAGGAGACAAGACCGTTTCTTCGATCCAGAGAGTTTTTGTGGCAGGAGGGACACACGGCTCATGCGACTGCAGAGGAGGCGCAGGAAAGGACGATCCAGATGCTGAATCTCTACGCGGATTTTGCGGAGGAGTTCCTGGCGATTCCGGTCATCCGCGGACAGAAGACAGATAAGGAAAAATTCGCCGGAGCGGAGGCGACCTATACCATTGAGGCGCTGATGCACGACGGCAAGGCGCTTCAGTCCGGCACCAGCCATAATTTCGGCGACGGATTCGCGAAGGCTTTCGGCATCCAGTATACGGATAAGGACAATCAGCTGAAATACGTGCATCAGACATCCTGGGGCATGACGACCCGGCTGATCGGTGCGTTGATCATGGTACACGGGGATGATTCCGGTCTGGTACTGCCGCCCGCGGTGGCGCCGACACAGGTGATGGTGATTCCGGTACAGCAGAGAAAAGAGGGCGTGATGGAAGCCTGTGCCGCGCTGAAGGAGCGCCTGGGGAAGGTGTGCCGTGCGAAGCTGGACGACTCGGACAAGAGCCCGGGCTGGAAGTTCTCAGAGCAGGAGATGAGAGGGATTCCGCTGCGGATCGAGCTCGGACCGCGGGATCTTGCGGAGAACCACTGTGTGGCCGTGCGCCGCGATACCAGGGAGAAGATCACGGTTTCGCTGGATGAAATCGAGACAGTGATACCGCAGCTGCTGGATCAGATTCAGCGGGAGATGTTTGAGCGCGCGAGGGATCACCGTGATACACATATCAGCGACGCGCATGATTACGCGGAGTTCTGTGAGGCTGTCAGCACTAAGCCGGGCTTCATCCGCGGCATGTGGTGCGGAGACCAGGCCTGTGAAGATAAGATAAAAGAGGAGACCACCGCGACGTCCAGGTGTATCCCGTTTAAAGATCAGGAGCAGATCTCCGATGTGTGCGTGTGTTGCGGGAGACCGGCGCAGAAGCTGATCTACTGGGGAAAGGCGTATTAATGGGGTCAGACCCCGGAAAAATTTTATAAATTTTATTAATTTTCTATAAAAATCCGCAGACTTCTGAAGGTCATCAGGGAAAAAAGAAACGCAGAGGTGTCGTATGAAAATAAGGCTGCCGGAAAAGGTGTCTTTTATAATAGAAGAATTACAGCAAAATGGTTATGACGCTTACGCTGTCGGCGGCTGCGTGCGGGATTCCGTTCTGGGCCGGGAACCGCAGGACTGGGATATCACGACATCCGCAAAGCCGGAGCAGGTGAAGACTCTGTTTGGACATACGATTGATACCGGCATTCAGCACGGCACGGTGACGGTCATGCTGGATCGGGAAGGGTTCGAGGTAACGACCTACCGGATTGATGGGGAGTATGAGGATGCCCGTCATCCGAAGGATGTATTTTTCACGACCAGTCTTCTGGAAGATTTAATGCGCCGGGATTTTACGATCAACGCGATGGCGTACAATGACAAGACCGGTCTCGTGGATGCCTTTGACGGATTGGGCGACCTGGATCGGGGGATCGTCCGCTGTGTGGGCGAGCCGGAGGACCGTTTCCGCGAAGATGCTCTGCGCATGCTGCGCGCAGTGCGGTTCGCCGCGCAGCTCGGGTTTCATCTGGATGACGCCACCCGTGCGGCTATTGTCCGCCTCGCCCCGAATCTGGCAAAGATCAGTGCGGAGCGGATACAGGCGGAACTGGTAAAGCTGCTTTTGTCTCCGCATCCGGAGGAGATGCGCACGGTGTATGAGACGGGTATGGCAGATGTTTTTCTGCCGGAGTTTTCCGCCATGATGAAAACACCGCAGCAGAACCCTCATCACTGCGGTACCGTCGGCGAACATACGATCCGTTCGCTGTGTGAGGTGCCGTCGGATCGGATGCTGCGCCTGACGATGCTGTTTCACGATGTGGCGAAGCCGGTCTGCGCGAAGCGGGATGAGAAAGGGATCGATCATTTTCACGGACATCCGCAGAAGGGCGCCGAGATGACCGGACAGATCATGCGGCGGCTGAAGTTTGACAACGACACGATCACAAGGGTCAAAGCACTGGTGCGCGCCCATGACGATCGTCCGCTTCCGCTGTCGGAACGGAATGTGCGCCGCAGCATATTCCGGAACGGTGAGGCGCAGTATCCGGCATTGTTCGCGATAAAACGCGCGGATATACTGGCACAGAGCGATTATCTGAAAAAAGAAAAGCTGGAGCATCTGGAGGAGTATGAGGCGGTTTATCGTCGAATTATGGAAAAGAAGCAGTGCCTTTCTCTGAAAGATCTGGCAGTGTCCGGTTCCGATCTCATTGCTGAGGGAGTGCAGCCGGGAAGGGAGATCGGAAGGATTCTGGAGTCCATGCTGCAGGAAGTGCTGGAGCACCCGGAGATGAACCGGAAAGAGGTTTTGCTGGAATGGTTTCGGCGGGTTCCAAAGTCATGAAATGGATCGCAGGCGCTCCATTTATGACCTTTTGACCCTGGTGTATCATCAGAGATGATTGAACCGGGAATGAAAAATGCGGCAAAGCTGCCGCATTAATCAATCTCCGTACTGTATTCCAGAATGGCGCCGGTAGCGGCGTTTATCGTACATTCATACTCTGTTCGTCCATGATAAAACTCAATTTCATAAACCATGATGCCGTCGTCTCTTTCCAGCATGGCTTTCTGGAACGTCACATCGGCTGCCGTCAGACCGGCTTTTCCCAATGCGATGGATTTCGCTTCCTCTGTAGTGATGTAGGAATCGGAGGAAGCATTGCCTGTGCCGGAAGTGCCCGAGTGAAAGGCTTCCGTGCTTTTTTCCAGAATTGTACCGTCCGATACCTGAATCTCATAGTCATATTCTGCCGTGGATGTGTAAAAATCAATCTCGTAAACCGCAATGCCGTTGTCGGTATCCTGTTCTTGCTTTGTATAGGCTACGTCTGTCTCTGCCAATCCG
Source organism: Lachnospiraceae bacterium (assembly GCA_020860185.1). Lineage (GTDB taxonomy): Bacteria > Bacillota > Clostridia > Lachnospirales > Lachnospiraceae > Eubacterium_I. The sequence continues at coordinate 5,378 of JAJBUT010000100.1, forward strand.
GCATCAGCGAGAGCGATGGCTTTCGCGTCTTCCAGAGATATTCCGGATGTGGTGTTGGCGACAGCGGTTGAGGTACTGTTATCAGTGGTTTCGGACGCTGCGGTGCTGTCCTCCGTCGTTTCTTCGATTGCTGTGTTGTCTGTCGTTTCTTCGCTCGTAGTGTTTTCCGTTGTTTCTTCGGATGTAGTGTTGTCTGCCGTTTTGTCCGGCGATGCAGTGTCTTCTGTAATTATAACTGACGCGCTGTCCATGGATTCAGCCTCGGCAGATGTCGTTGTTGTGTCGGTCGTGGTTGACGTACATGCAGTGCCCATACCTGTCAGGGCGATGGCAGCGGCGATACATATGATCGAGAGGATGCGTCGGGACGAGCTCTTTTTTATGTCTGGACAGATGATATTTATTCTTTTCATAAGAGAGTTCTCCTTTATTCTGTTTATGTCATATGCATGTATTATAGCAGACAAATATTAGAGGAACATTAGAATCATATAGCATATCGTTTTTATTTTATATTTCCGCCTGAAACAGCCAGGCGGAATGTTGACGTCAGGTACACAATGGTTTAAAATAAAAGCAGTCATTTGCTGCCGGATATTATGTCGGAACACAAAAGTCATGAGACAGGGGGAGCGTTTTTTTATGAAGATGATGCATGTAACAATTATGACAAAATGCCTGAATGAATCCGTGGATTTTTACCAGAAGCAGGCAGGTCTGCATATCCGGATGGACGGCCGATGCAATCAGGAGCATCCTATCGTATTTCTCGTTGACGCGGAGGGAGATACCTGTATTGAACTGGTGGGGAATCCTGCGTCTGTCTATTATGGCGGAGGGATTTCCATCGGTTTTCGCACGGATGACATTCGGCGGGAGCATGCGGATAAGGAGGCGGCCGGACTGCGCCCGGGTCCGATGATTTCGCCGAATCCGCACACCCAGTTTTTCTTTATCAAAGATCCGAACGGCGTGGAGATTCAGTTTGTACAGGAGGATGAGTGACTGACAACCTGCCGAAAGGAGGATGCACATTATGGCCGGGTACACGATAAAGATAACATTAGAAAATACCAAACCGCCTGTCTGGCGGAGAGTTCTGATTCCGGATGCAATCAGTTTTTACGATCTGCATTGGGTCATTCAGACAGCCTTCGGGTGGGAGAACATGCATCTGCATGACTTCAGACCGGCCGGTAGTGATTTCAGGATTTCCTCGAAGGAAGCAAAGTCCTTTCCCGGAGATGGGTTTGATGAAGAGGCTATGACGGTGGATGATTTTCTGAAAAGCAGCAGATGGATCCGTTATACATACGATTTCGGTGATAACTGGCGGCATAAGATTGAACTGGAAGGGGAAGAACCGGATTATCGGGAAAGACACGCGGTTATCTTAAAAGCAAAGGGTGATAATTTTGTGGAGGACTGCGCGTGGGATGAGAGTGCCAGAACTGTCTTTTCTCTGCTGGATGCGAATCTGGATCTGGCGGGGATGAGTTTTCCGAAAAAGAAACCATCCGCAAAACAGAAAACCATCTGCGAGTATCTGCAGGATAAAAAAGAAATCGAAAATCTTTACGAGGAGACACGGAGATTGCAGCGGCAGCTGGAGCGCGCTGTAAAGGTAAGAGATCGGGAACTGAACGCAGATCAGAAGGAAAGCAAAATAAAGCAGCTGATCCATCAGTGGGAACTGTTCTGTGTGGGGTATGAGAATCATCAGGAGGAGATGAAAGGGACAGGTAAAGACACGCATAAGGAATACGAACAGATTTCCCTGCCGGGGATTGAGGTCAGAGAAAAAATATCCCGTGTCAGGTTGACGGATGAGTTTTTCCTGTCGGCGGAGAGTTACCGTGTAGATGTCACCCGATCAGAAAAAGAGGTTCGGCAGCTGATGGTGAACGCATCCGCGGATGATCTGACAGATTACTGTCGATATATGGGCATTGAGAGATCCCGGTACGCCGGCAATAAAAGTAAGTCTGCAAAAGCAGAGCTTCTCACGGAGGTCATGCGTACACATCCGGAGATTATATTTTATATTTTTTCAATCGATGAATATAAATGGATGCGGAAGGTCTGTTTCTCTCCGGCACAGGATATAGATATATCGGAAATGATTCCGTGCGTGACCAAACTGGTGGCGCTCGGGTTTGCCCGGATGAGGTTCTGGATGGAAAACGGCACGGCGGTTGCCGAACTCGAAACGGCGGCTGATCTGGAATCCATATTGCCGCGGGAGAAGGGATCCAGGCTTGACAGATACTATCGTGTGATCGATGAGGCGGACGACGTCATATTATCCCTCCTGCTTTTCCTCGGAAAGGCGGAAATCGATTATATTTATGAAACATACGGATACTGTCTGAAAATGTTTCCGGAAAAAGCGGATTATCTTCGTTTCATATATGGGCATTATACATTATCGGAGCGGGCTTTCACGGGGAGGGATTACAATGGGCAGCCGATGATTGTCCATCCGGGGCTGAATCCTCAGAAAATTATGGAGAAGTGCTTCGTTTATGAGCGTGGTTTGGAGTATAAGCTTTATTCGAAATCAGAGTTGGACATCATAAGCGATGGCGTATGCGATTATTATGATGGATGGGAATTGTATGATGCAATGCTGAGGGATTCCGCGGATATGCCGGAATCTGAAGCGGACAAAAGATTCAGTCAGGCGTTTTCCCATGTTCTGCACGGCAGTACACTGGAGGAAATCAGGCAGGAGTATACGGAGAATGCATTCAAATCCGCCGAAACCCATCTGGACAGGCGCGTTGATCTGTGGATACAGTCTATGCAGGTCGCCATGGAGACGGCGCTCCCGATGTTTCGGGGACACAGCAGGAATGATTTGCTGGATTTGGGCCGTGGTGTAAATGAAATAGCGCTTTTTTCGGAAAGGGAATGGAAAAAACCACAGAAAAGGACCTGTCTTTTTGATCTGGAACCGGAAGTACAGATAAGACTGTACCGGCTTTTTGAGGATGAGTGGGATGAAGAAGAGTCCCATGCCGAAGCATATGATGAGATTCTGGAAGAATTAGGCTGCGCAAATTACGAAGTCCGCTGGCTTCGCGTTGTGGATGAGTTGATGATCGGCGATTACGATCGGGCTGAGTCGGAGGTCAGGGCGATCTCTGCGGAGTTGAAAGATAAAAAGCTTTTGAAATGTCTGGAAGAAATGCAGTTTTTCAGGGAAATAGCCGCGGATGCCGATGATTTTGAGAGAGATCTGCTGTCGGCGGAAAAATGGTCCGCGTCTGATCACTTCGGATGGGATGAACCGTCTGACACACCGAATGTTCCCTACAGGCGTGAGACTCCGAAAATCGGGCGCAATGATCCGTGCCCCTGCGGGAGCGGGAAGAAGTACAAAAAATGCTGCGGGAGGACGTGAATCGCATGGAACCGCACACACAGTTTTTCTTTATTATAGATTCGAACGGCATGGAGATTCAGTTTGTGCAGGAGGATGAAATGCGTTTTACGCAGATATAAGGAAAGGGGGATCACAGATATGGATAAAAAAGCGATGTACCGGCTGAGCTACGGCCTGTTTGTACTGACGGCAAAGGAAGGAGGCCGGGACAACGGATGCGTGGTGAATACGGTCACACAGGTTACATCGGAGCCGAACCGGATCACGGTAGCGATCAATAAAAACAATCTGACGCATGATATGGTGCTGCGTTCCGGCGCGTTCAATGTCTCTGTCCTGTCTCAGAAGGCATCCTTTGACATTTATAAACACTGGGGCTTTCAGAGCGGCAGGGACGTTGACAAAATGGAGCAGATCATCGTCAGCAGGAGTGAGAACGGCCTGGTTTATCTGCCGGAGGCCGCGAACGCATTTCTGAGTGCGCAGGTGATTGAGAGCAGGGATCTGGGCACGCATACCCTGTTTCTGGCGGATGTGACGGACGGAGCGGTGCTTTCCGATGAGGAGTCCGTGACCTACAGTTACTATCAGAAGTATGTGAAACCGGCACCTTCGACCGGAAAGAAAGGGTTTGTGTGCACGGTATGCGGATATATCTATGAAGGCGATGTGCTGCCGGATGATTTTATCTGTCCGGTGTGTAAGCATCCAGCTTCGGATTTCGCGCCGATTGAGATAGCTGGTAAGACAGAAAATAACAGTCAGGAGAAAAAGGAGGATATCAGTATGAGTAAGTATGCAGGAACACAGACAGAGAAGAACCTGGAGGCGGCTTTTGCGGGAGAGTCCGAGGCGAGGAATAAGTACACCTATTTTTCGTCCGTCGCGAAGAAGGAAGGATATGAGCAGATCGCGGAGTTGTTTTTAAAGACCGCGGAGAATGAAAAAGAACACGCAAAAATGTGGTTCAAAGAGCTGGAAGGCATCGGCGGCACCGCGCAGAACCTGGAGGCGGCGGCCGCGGGTGAGAATTATGAGTGGACGGATATGTATGCCGGGTTTGCGAAGACCGCTGAGGAGGAGGGCTTCCCGGAGCTGGCGGCGAAGTTCCGCATGGTCGGCGAGATCGAGAAGCACCATGAGGAGAGATACCGGGCACTTCTCCATAATGTGGAGACCGCGGCTGTCTTTGAGAAAAGCGAGGTCAAGGTGTGGGAGTGCAGGAACTGCGGCCATATCGTGACGGGGACGAAGGCGCCGGCGGTATGTCCGGTCTGCGCCCATCCGCAGAGCTACTTTGAAGTGCGCAAGGAGAACTACTAATGCTTTCGCAGGTATATATTGCAGGTTGTATGTGTGAAAGAGAACAAAGCTGCGAAGGTGTGGAGCCGTTGCGGGAAGACGAACAGTAAGTTTTGATATGCATTGGTGATCATATGTACTCCCGGGATCTTCCTGCTGTCAGGAGTTTCCGGGAGTACCTGAGTTTGACGGAAAAGAAAGGAAACGAAAAATGGGGGATCAGATGATGGCGGGAACGGAGTGTCCGGCACATGAAAACAGAGAACAGGCTGCGTCCGGCTGCAAATCGGTCTCGAAAGCGGATGAGACACGCGTAAAAGCGATGGGCTTCTTAAAGGACAAGCGGACGCCGGATCGGTTTAACTGCCGCGTGATTACCCGGAATGGGAAGATCACGGCGGAGGAAGCCCGGGCAGTCGCGGCGGCGGCGGATCTGTTCGGCAGCGGAGAGATCACGATGACAGCCCGACTGACGATGGAGATTCAGGGGGTTCCGTTTGATCAGATCGAACCGCTGCGGGAGTATCTGAAGGAGTTCGGTCTGGAAACCGGCGGCACCGGTGCGAAGGTTCGCCCGGTGGTGTCCTGCAAGGGGACGACCTGCCAGTACGGTCTGATCGACACCTTTGCGCTCTCGGAAGAGATTCATGAGAGATTTTATCACGGTTATCAGTCGGTGAAGCTGCCGCACAAATTCAAGATTGCGGTGGGCGGCTGCCCGAACAACTGCGTGAAACCGGATCTGAATGACATCGGGATCATCGGCCAGCGGGTTCCGCGGATTGATGTGGAAAAATGCCGCGGCTGCAAGGTATGTCAGATTGAGAAAAACTGTCCGATGCAGGCGGCCGGACTGACGGACGGTAAGCTGACAATCGATGAGAACATCTGTAATCACTGTGGGCGGTGTGTCAGCCGCTGCCCGTTTCAGGCAGTGGAAAGTCGGTATGACGGATATCGTATCTGCATCGGCGGCCGCTGGGGGAAGAAGGTTTCTCAGGGCAGATATCTGAACCGGGTCTTTACAGATCGGGAGGAGCTTCTGACTGTGGTGGAGAAAATCATTCTGCTTTTCCGCGATCAGGGATGGCTCGGGGAACGCTTTGCGGATACCGTCCAGCGGCTCGGGTTTGTGAATGTACAGAGACAGCTTCTGGAGGATGCTCCGCGGAAATGAGAATCTTCCCTTCCTTGTAACAGAAAAACAGATGTGGTATAATAAAAACACTTCAGTTATTTGTTAAAGGGGAGATAAAACATGGCGCTGTCATTGCTTGGAATTATTATCGGACTTGTTTTAATGGTCATATTGTCTTATAAGGGTCACTCCATTCTGTGGGTGGCCCCTCTTTGCGCTCTGGTTGTAGCGATATTTGCCCTGTATGCCGGGCTCGGTGAGGGCCGGACACTGCTCACCGTTTACACAGAGGATTATATCGGAGGCCTGGCAGAATATCTGGCCAGCTGGTTTCCCGCGTTTTTCCTGGGCGCCGTCTACGGAAAAGTCATGGATCTGACCGGGACGGCGCGTTCTCTCGGGAATGCCGTAATCCGGCTGATCGGATCAAAATACGCGCTGCTCGCAGTGGCTATTCCGTGCATGCTTCTGACGTATGGAGGGATTTCTCTGTTTGTTGTTGTGTTTGTGATGTACCCGATGGGGTATGCGATTTACCGGGAGGCAAATATCCCGCGGACACTTTTGCCCGGGGCGATCGCGTATGGTGCTTTTGGCATTACAATGACCTGTATTCCCGGTACTCCGCAGATTCAGAACCTGATTCCCATCGAGTATTATGGAACGACCGCGATGGCGGCGCCCGGCATGAGTATAACGGCGGCAGTGATTATCGGAGGAAGCGGATATATCTACTTAAATAGACAGATCAGGAAGGCGCAGGAAATGGGAATCGGATTTACAGAGGATCCGAAATATCATCCGGAAGATCCGGAAAGGGAGCTGCCGAAATGGCACTGGCTGGCAGGAGTTATCCCGATCGCTGCGGTTTTTATCTGCCTGAATGTGCTGGATCTCGGTATTGTCCTGTCACTCCTGATCGCTATTGCTCTCTGCTGTCTGATGAATATCAGGCAATATCGGATTTTGCCGAAGGCTTTTTCAGATGGAGCCGTCGGCTCCGTCGGCGCGATCATGAACACATCCAGCGCGGTGGGGTTTGGTGCTGTAGTAAAAATTGTGCCCGGATTCACCCTTCTGACCAAAATGCTTTTAAATCTGCCGGGCAGTATTCTGGTGTCTGAAGCCGTGGCGACGAATGTGCTGGCCGGTGCGACCGGTTCTGCGTCCGGGGGAGTTTCCATCGCGCTGAGCGCGCTTTCGGAGAAGTACCTTGAGGCAGCTTCGGGAACCAATATCACGCCGGAGATGCTGCACAGGGTCGCAGCGCTGGCTTCCGGAGGATTGCATATGCTGCCGCACAATGGGGCGTTGCTGACGCTTCTGGCCGTGTCTCATTGTACACATAAGGAGTCTTACAAAGATATCTGTATTACCTGCTGTATCATACCTGCGGTTACTTCTGCCGTGCTGGCCGCGATATGGGGACTGATCGCCTGACGCATTCTGCGCATACTTTCAAACGCCCGTTCATATGATAAGAGAGATGTATCTTTATTATGTGAAGGGGTGTTTTTTGTGTTTTATCAGGTGGAGCAGGTCCTGGAAAAACAGCGGCCAAAGACGGAAAAGTTTTATAAGGGAAGAGGCATCCTGATCTGTGAGACTGAGGAGGGCCTGTTTGCCCTGAAGGAGTTTCAGGGGCAGGAACAGAAGGCGGAGAGTCAGTTTCGGTTGGGGGAATTCCTGACAGAACACCGTATTGCCTGCGATTACATGGTAAAAAACAGTGAGGATGTTCTGATCACGGAGGGAGTCGACGGCACAAAATATACCTTTCACCGCTGGGTCAGAGGGAAGGAGTGCGACGCACGAAACCGGATGGATCTGGTGATGACCATTTCCTTCCTGGCCGGTTTTCATGCCGCCTGTGAGGGAGTACGAATCGGCAGTGAAAAAACGGAGACGATATACAGGGAATATCTGCGGCATGACCGTGAATTGCGGCGAATTCGGAAATATATTCTGGCGCGTAAAAATAAGAGTGCATTTGAACGCCTGTATTTAGACTGTTTTCCGGAATATCTGTGCCAGTCGGAGCAGGTGCTGCATGCGCTGTCGGAACGTCAGGATATTCTGGCAGAACACACCGTGGGTATGTGCCATGGAAACTTCAATCAGCATAATGTGATCATCGGCGCCGGCAAAATGACGCTGATTCATATGGAGCGCGCCCGGTTTGACGCACAGGTGTCCGATCTGAGCAATTTTCTGCGGAAGAGTCTGGAAAAGCATGACTGGAGCGAGACGCTTGGCCTGGAGATGCTGCGCGAATATGACCGGGTGCATGGGATGAATGCTGCTGACTGGCTGGAACTCTATGACCGGATGTGTTATCCGGAAAAATTCTGGAAAATTGCGAACCATTATTATCAGTCCAGTAAAGTGCTGGATGCCGGTAATCATTATGAGAAGCTGAAAAAAGAGATGCGGCAGAATCCGGCGCGGCAGCGGTTCCTGGAGACGTTGAAGCGGGCAAGAATATGAGGGGGATTTCTCCCCCTCATATTCTCTGAAATTCTAAATCCTCTGTGGGTACACCCAGAGACTGAAGTCTGACTTTTAAGATCTTTTCCTGATAGGCCAGTTCCTGTTCTTTATCGTCTGCGTGTTTCAATCTCTGTAAATTTACATACTCACGAATGGTCTGGTCTTTTAGTTCTTTTTCTGTCACTTCATAATCCTCCAAAATGATACCTCCTGAGTTATGACTTCTGCTGCGGGCCGGTTGCCTTTGAACTTCCCGCCGTTATGCCAGCAACGGTTTGATCGCCTCCGTCAGCGCGTCCTTCTGTGCCTGCGCCTCCGCGAGATCCTTGCCGAGCGTTGTAAAATAAGTCTTGATCTTCGGCTCGGTGCCGGAAGGGCGTATCACGACGGAAGCGCCGCTCTCCAGTCCGTAGATCAGCACATTGGCTGACGGGAGACCGGTGGCCCCGGTGTCTTTATAGTCGGTCACATCCACGATCTTCTGTCCGGAGAAATCGGTCGGCGCATTGTCGCGCAGGGACTGCATGATGCTGTTCATCTTATCCATGCCGGTCAGACCGGGAAACTCATAGCTGTCTACCCTGTTCAGGTAGCGGCCGTACTGCGCATAAATCTCCTCCAGACGCTGTTTGATGGAACTGCCCGCGCTGCGGTAGTAAGCGGCCATCTCACAGATCAGCATGGATGCGACGACGGCGTCCTTATCGCGGACATACGGTCCGGCCAGGTAACCGTAGCTCTCCTCGAAGCCGAAGATGAAGCGATTCTCCTCGCCCGCGGCTTCCAGTCCTGCGATCTGGTCGCCGATCCACTTGAACCCGGTCAGAACACTGCGGAGCTCTACGCCGTAGTGTGCCGCAACCGCATCCGCCAGAGGCGTGGAGACGATAGATTTAATGGCGATCGGATGAGCCGGCATCGTGCCTTTTTCGATGCGTCCCGCGCAGATATAGTCTAGAAGCAGAACACCCATCTCATTCCCGCTGACCAGTTCGTAGGAACCGTCGGGGCACTTCATGGCGATACCCACGCGGTCTGCATCCGGGTCAGTGGCGAGCATCAGATCCGCGCCGGACTCCTCCGCCAGCTTCAGGCCGAGCTCCAGTGCGGCATAAATCTCCGGGTTCGGGTAGCTGCAGGTGGTGAAATATCCGTTCGGATATTCCTGCTCCGGAACAATGGTGATATCGGTGATGCCGATGTCGTTCAGTACCTTTGTGACCGGGACAAGACCGGAGCCGTTCAGCGGACTGTAAACCAGCTTCAGACCGGCGGTACTGCAGAGGCCGGGACGAACCTGGCACTTCTCGATGGCTGCGTAGAAGGCGTCCTTGCAGTCGTCTCCGACGAAGCGGATCAGCCCCTGCTCTACTCCCTCCGCAAAAGAGATATACTGTGCACCCGAGAGCACATCGATCTTCTGAATCTCGTCATATACGATGGCGGCTGCGTCGTCGGTCATCTGGCAGCCGTCCGGACCGTAGGCCTTGTAGCCGTTGTATTTCGCCGGGTTGTGGGAGGCGGTCACCATGATGCCGGCATTGCATTTGTAATAGCGTGTCGCAAATGACAGGGCCGGGACGGGCATAAGGGCATCGTAGATGCGTACCTGAATATTGTTTGCCGCCAGCACGCCGGCTGCGGTCTTCGCGAAAATATCGCTCTTTAAGCGGCTGTCATAGCTGATCGCTACCGTCTGTGTGCCGCCCTGTGTCTTCACCCAGTTTGCGAGTCCCTGTGTCGCCTGGCGCACCACATAGATATTCATGCGGTTGGTGCCTGCGCCGAGGACACCCCGCAGACCTGCGGTTCCGAACTTCAGAGAGACGGCGAACCGTTCTTTGATCTCATCGTCATTGTCCTCGATTTTAGATAATTCCGGCTTTAAGTCAGCGTCCTCCAGATCTGCCGTCAGCCAGCGTCTGTATTCATCCTGATACATAGGAATCTCCCCCTTTTTAATTATGTATTCGTCATTCTTATGAAACTGTATTCTGCAGACTGTAAAAACAAGACAGACTGCCAGAAATATCTTAACATAGATAGAATCGTTAGGCAAGAATACACAAATAAAAACATTCTTTTTATATATACTTGACAAATACTGTGAAACACAGTATAAATAGTCTATATCATATTTCAAGGACAGACCCGCAGGAGATGGGTATTTCAGGAGGATGTATTTTATGAACAGAACAGAGTTGGCAGTAGCAGTGGCTGAAAAGGCTGATATTTCCGAAAAAGATGCTGAGAAAGCTTTGGCGGCTTTTACTGAGGTGGTTAAGGAAGCATTAAAGAACGGAGAGAAGATTCAGATGCTCGGCTTTGGTACTTTCGAGATTGCAGAGCGTGCCGAGAGAGAGGGACGTAATCCCAGTACGGGTGAGAAGATGACCATTGCTGCGTGCAAAGCACCGAAGTTTAAGGCGGGCAAGGCTTTAAAGGATGCGGTTAATGCGTAATCCGGGAAAATGACCGGCAGGGCTGTTTCTGATGGAGACAGCCTTTTTTATTTCAGATAAAGTTCATCCTGTGAGACAAAAATGCTCCGCGAGGATGCATATTTTTTCTTCCACGAACCGGAGGTATGAGAGAGATGAGATTAGACAAATTTTTAAAAGTATCAAGACTGATCAAGCGTCGAACGGTTGCCAATGAGGCCTGCGATGCCGGCAGAGTGAAGGTAAACGGAAAACAGGCGAAGGCTTCCCTGAATGTAAAGGCAGGAGATGAGATAGAGATTGCTTTCGGCAATAAGTCGGTTCGGGTTGAAGTGCTTCAGATCGCGGATACATCCCGCAAAGAGGAGGCGAAGGAGATGTTCCGATACCTGTGAATCGTATTGAATATAATGTAATGTCATCGACATAATTCCATATCTCCCATCATATAATTAAATCATAACTGTGAAGGTATGAAACAGTTACGATAAATCAGATAACTTTGCAGGATTTGATTTCGTTGATCCGTGTACGCCATGAATCCATGTTTCGGGCGTATTGATTGTATAAGGGAGGTATCATTATGGAAGAGAGACAGGCACCGTCCGGACAGCACAAGATGATTTTATCCAACCGCCGCACATGTTCTCTGAACGGTGTTACCGATATTCTGTCCTTTGATGTAAGCGAGATCCTCCTGGAGACACAGCTGGGCATGCTGATGATCCGGGGACGGGATCTTCATGTAAACCGGCTGACACTGGAAAAGGGAGAGGTGGATATTTCCGGCGAGATGGACTCTTTTCAGTATTCTGATATCAAAAAAGGAAACGGATCGAAGGAGCCGCTTCTTCACCGCCTGTTCCGGTAATGATTTATTCAGAAATCGCAAGGCAATTACAGCTGTTTGTTCAGGCGGTCATCGTTGGTGCAGTGCTCATTTTTGTCTATGATCTGCTTCGGGTGTTCCGTCGTGTTGTAAAGCACAGTGTCATCGGCATTGCCGTCCAGGATATGCTGTTCTGGATGCTATGCGCTCTGGAGATGTTTGCTTTTATGTACCGGCAGAATGACGGAATCATACGGGGATTTCTGATTCTGGGCGCTTTTTGCGGGATGCTTTTATACCGTATGCTGCTCAGCCGGTGGGTGGTAAAGGGCGGCACGGCGATGCTTCGCTGTATGTGTGGCGTCATCGGCCGTTTTTTCTACGTCGTCAGCGCGCCTATCCGTTTTTTGACCGGAATTATGGGAAGGCGTATGCAAAAAAACGTGTGTCGGAAGAAAAAAATGGTTCGATACATGAAAAAACGATTGAAAAAATTAGGTAAAGCGGTTAGAATAGGTTTCAGTAAGCTGTAAAAATGCATTAGGCGCGGCGCGGGGGTCTTGTCAGATGCAGGGTGGGAGAATGGTATGCATAGTCGCAGAAAGAAGAGACAATCCAGAGCCGGAAGAGTTTGTATCAGCTTTATGGTTCTGGCACTGACGGCGATCCTGTCTGTTCAGATTGTTCGGCTGTATCATAAGGATCAGTCGTATCAGGAGCAGGAGGCACAGCTGGAGGCGCAGCTGAGTGATGAGCAGGAGCGCGCCGCAGAGCTGGAGGCGCAGGAGGAGTATGTCGGCACAGATGAGTATGTGGAGGATATCGCCCGGACAAAGCTCGGCATGGTCTATGAGGATGAGATCCTGTTTAAGGAGAAGTAAGGAACTGTGGCTGCAGGACGTGGAGTAAAATAAGGAACAGAGGAAGTTCTCCGGCAGAGGCTTCCTTTTTTGTTGCATTTTATGCACATAAACTTCATAAAACACCTGAGTTTCATAGATTCGATTCGAAAGGATATGCGAAACCGAACTTTGCCGAAAAGTTTTTAAAAATCCGCCGACCGTTTGACAAAGATTTCCGCATGACCGTTTTAGAATATCCTGCAACAGCACGCGCCGGAGCCTATTCCGGAGGTGTGAAATGTCAGGAGGATGAGACGATGAGAAAACTGGATGTAAAGCAGTTGGTGATCTGTGTGGTTGCGGTATTGTCGCCGCGGTTTTGTGTAGCGGAGGTGTATCCGCTGGTGCCGGTGATATTTATGAGCGGTTTTTTATCCGGAGTGAACCGGAGTCTGTTGTTTTTGTGCAGTATCGGCGGGCTGCTGGCGCTGTCGCCGGTTCGCGTTCTGGTGAAATACGGACTGGTACTGATCTTGTCGACGCTGCTGATCTCGGCGGTGGAATGGTATTTTCACAGATGTAAAACCGTCGTCGCGGCTGTCATGACCGGTGCGGTGACCGCGGGGGTAATGATCGTCTGGCAGATGCTGCGGATTCCGGACGCTTCCGCGGTGGTGATCGGAGTTCTGGAGGGAATATTTGTCAGCGGAGCGGTTTTTCTGTGTACACGGCTGTCTTTTCTGTTTCTGGACTGGGAGCCTCAGGGGAAAACGGCGCTTCCTGTTTATGTGCAGGGCAGCGAGAGGCTGAGCGGTTATGCTGACTCCTTCAGCCGCCTTTCGAAAACCTTTACACAGATGAATCGATATAAGAATGATTTTACGGCGGAGGAACTGAGCCGGATGCAGAATGAGGTGGCGGGAACGCTCTGCGTCTCCTGTGACCGTTGTTCGGTCTGCTGGGAGTCGGAGGACGCGCCGATGTACCGGATTTTGTACCGGTTTCTGCAGTCTGTTCAGCAGGGAGAGGATACAGACGAGTCTGCCGGAGCTCTGAAGGAACAGTGTATCTGCACAGAGGAAATGCAGCGGCAGGTGATGCGGGTGTTTGAAAAGGCACATCTGAACCTGTCCTGGTATAATCGACTGCAGGAAAACCGTGACGCCATCGCACGGCAGCTGGATGCCATGGCATATATTATGGAAGATTGTGCGAAAAATGAACAGGATGTGACGGCGGCGGAGGGAAAACTGGCGGCGCAGATTCGTTTCTGCCTGAAGGAATGGGGAATCGTGTGCGACAGTCTCCGTATTCTGAAAAAATCCGGGGACAAGCTGGAGATTCTGCTGCAGGCTCATACCCGCGGAAAACGGTGTGTTTCCGTAAAGGAGATCGCTGCACAGTTCAGCAGGACTGCTGATCGCTCTTTTGTGCCGGCAAGGGATTCCAGGGCGTTGCTGGGAGAAAAAGAAACACGGCTCGTATTTCTGGAAACGACGCGTCTGGCCGCCTCTTACGGTGTGGCGAAAGCCGTTCGGGAGGGGGAACAGGTTTCCGGAGATAATTTTTCTTTCCGCATGCTGGATGACGGTCGATGCGTCATGGGTATTTCCGATGGCATGGGAAGCGGCTGTCAGGCTTGTAAAGAGAGTGAAATGGTGATAGATTTAATAGAGAAATTCATGGAGGCGGGTTTTCAGCCGGAACTGGCGCTGCAGATGATGAATTCTGCCATGGTTACGCATGGGGAAAATAACCTGTTTTCCACGGTGGATCTGACCTGTATTGATCTGGACAGCGGACTGGCGGAGATTTATAAGATCGGCGCGGCAGCTACCTTCGTTCGTCGTGGTGACCGGGTGGTATGCATGGAAGATCACAGTATGCCGGTGGGGGTGTTTATGAATCAGCGGCCGGTCCGGCAGGAAGTGCAGCTGGGGGACGGCGATTTTGTGATTATGGTGACAGACGGCGTGCTGGAGCATCTGTATGTGGAGGATGCAAAGGAGACGGTGTCGGATATCATACGTGGAATCCATACAGGCAATCCGTCCCAGTTTGCGCGGCAGGTGCTGGAACAGATTCTGTTATTTACCGGCGGCCGGGTACGCGATGATATGACGGTGCTGACGGCGGGGCTGTGGGAACGGTGACAGTTGTCAAAACGGCTGTTTCGTAACCCGGCAGGCAGTGCTGCCGACCGGATGACAGGAGAGGCAGACAGCGGGTTCGGGACTGGAGTAAATGCTTTACGCGCGTTTCCGGGGCTTTCGGTGAACGGAACAGATTCGTGGACAGGAGAATATATGCAGAAAAAAATACAGATATTTATGGAACAGCATCATATGATAGAGAGTGGAGACCGCGTGGTCGCGGGAGTCTCCGGCGGGGCGGATTCGGTCTGCCTGCTTTTAATTCTGCGTGAGATGAGCCGCCGGATGGGTTTTTTCCTTGCGGCGGTTCATGTGGAACACGGCATCCGGGGGGAGGAGAGCCGTCGGGATGCTGCATTTACAGAACAGCTCTGCGCGGATCTGGAGGTCCCATTTCTTCTGTGTCCTGCAGATGTGCCGGAATGGGCGCGGACGACCGGGCAGGGGCTGGAGGAGGCGGCGCGGGAGCTGCGATATAACTCTTTTTTTTCGGCATGCGAGGCATTCCGGGCAGATAAGATTGCGCTGGCACACCATGCCAATGACAGCGCAGAGACGATGCTGTTTCACCTGGCCCGCGGAACCGGCATCCGGGGAATGTGC
>JAJBUT010000200.1 GCA_020860185.1 Lachnospiraceae bacterium
CTTTTATTTTATATTAGGAGGAAAATCATGGCAAACAGAATTATTACGATCAGCCGTGAGTTCGGCAGCGGCGGCCGTACCATCGGCAGACAGACGGCACAGCGCCTCGGTATCCCGTGCTACGATGCGGAGCTGATCGAAAAGATCGCGGAGGAGAGCGGGCTCGCGGGCGATTATATCAGGGAAAAAGGCGAACATTCGGTTCACGCGAATCCGCTGGCGAATATTTTTATGTCCGACCGGTCGAACGGCGGATTTTCCATGCAGGATTATCTGTGGAAGGTACAGCGGCAGGTGGTCTGCGATATTGCGGAAAAAGGATCCTGTGTGATCGTCGGACGATGCGCGGATTATATTTTGCGGGAGCGGCAGGATGTGCTGGCTGCGTTTATCCATGCGGATATGGAGAAGCGCGCGGAGCGCATTGTGCGTGTTTACGGGGAGGATGTAGATACGCCGATTTTAAAACGTGTGAAGGAAAAGGACAAACGGAGGAAAACCTATCATCGATTTTATACCGATGAGGAGTGGGGTCGGGCGCAGAATTATCATATCTGTCTGGACAGCGGGGTGCTGGGGATCGATACCTGCACGGATATCCTGTGCAGTCTTTATGAGAAATGAACGCAGGCCGCGGGTTCGCAAACTGAGTGCGGTGAAATGATGACCAGAAAAACAGATGTTTGGTCCGAGGATGCATGACAATGAGTCAGGCAGATATGCCCCGCAGGGAGTATGTCCGCCTGACCTGGCAATTCTCTGATCAGAGAGCAAATTATATTTCCTGGCAGGAGGCGTGTAAATATGGAAGAAAAAGTGGAACAGAGCAGAATGGGTGCCATGCCCGTGAACAAGCTTATGATGGGTATGGGAATCCCCATTATTTTATCAATGATGCTGCAGGCGTTTTATAATATTGTGGACAGCGCGTTTGTATCAAATATGGCGGAATACGGAGAGGAGGCGCTGAACGCGCTGACGCTGGCGTTTCCGGTGCAGCTGCTGATCGTAGCGGTCGGCGTCGGAACAGGTGTGGGCACGAACGCGCTGGCGTCCAAGGCGCTGGGACAGAAGGATTTTGAGAAGGCGAACCGCGTGGCGGGCAATGCCTGCTTCGTGACACTTCTCATTTATATTTTCTGGATTCTGTTCGGTATATTCGGTGTGGAGTGGTACATCGGAACGCAGACGTCCAACGAAGTGATCTATGGGATGGCGGTCAGCTATCTGCGCATCTGCTGCGTGATTTCCTTCGGTATGGTGTATTTTTCCGTGTTTGAGAAGCTGCTCCAGTCAACCGGGCGATCTGTTTACTCCACGATCGCGCAGGTGCTCGGCGCGGGAACGAATATCGTGCTGGATCCGATCCTGATTTACGGACTCGGGTTTTTCCCGCAGATGGGCGTGCGGGGCGCGGCGGTCGCCACGGTGATCGGACAGATCGTCTCCTTCGCGGCGGCGTTCCTTTTCCATCTGAAGTTTGATAAGGAGTTTCAGAGCGTTTTCCGTTACTTAAAGCCGGTACCGAAGATCATCGGCGAGATCTACGCGATCGGCCTTCCGGCGATCATTGCGCAGGCGCTGATGTCGATCATGACCTATGGGCTGAATCGTATCCTCGTCATCATCGGGGAAAACATGGTGACCGCCTACGGGCTGTATTACAAGATTCAGCAGTTCATCCTGTTTGCCGCGTTCGGACTCCGGGATACCATCACGCCGGTCGTATCCTTCAGCCACGGCATGAGAAACCGGGAACGCATTCAGGAGGGAATGAAATACGGCATCATCTATACGCTGGTGATCATGATTGCCGGCACGATTATTCTGGAACTGCTGGCGGTGCCGCTCTGCGGCGTCTTCGGTATCTCCGGCGAGACACAGGCGCTCTGCGTTGCAGCGATGCGGATCATATCCATCAGCTTCGTCTTCGCAGGGTCGAGCATCGCGTTTCAGGGGATTTTCCAGGCCATCGACGGCGGCTTTCAGTCCCTGATCATTTCCGTCTGCCGACAGCTGATTTTTGTCCTGCCGGTAGCCTGGCTGTTCGTTCGGATGATCGTGGCGGGAAATATGGCGGCTTCCGCCGTGTGGTGGACTTTTCCGATCGCGGAGGTGATTACGACGGTGATCGGTATCTTCCTGCTGCGGGGCAGCTATAAGAAAAAGGTGGCGGTGCTGTGAGCCGGGAGTAAGGAACTGCCGATTCATAACTTATACATTCTGCACCGCCTGACACGCGAATCGCAGGTCTTATGTGAAGAATCATGGGGCGGAGATATTCCCGTGTATGGTTCCGGTGAATTACCTGTGTTTTGTATTGCGCGATACGCAGTTTTCGACGCCTGTGTATTTTAAAAGAGGTGAGAATTCCTGAAATGAGTAGGAGGGATTCCACCTCTTTTCTGATGGCGGTTTATGCTGTATGTGAGACCCGGCATCTCTCTCCTGTTTATGTTATTGTGTTGCCATGGCAACAGAAACATATCAGGATTGTCTGCTATACTGAACAGGTAATTTGTCAGAAAGATCATTTTCCGGCATGCTGTCTGCTGTTTTTCGGAGACATACAGATGCTGGATCCGTTAATATAGCAAGGAGATGATTCGTTATGAGGTTTAGTATCACCGCAATATACTGGGGGGGTATACACAGCATAGCAGTATAAGTATATATAGCTCTATATATGCCTTTTCAGAGAGCATCTGTCTGCGCATGGAATTATTTATCCGTGCGCAGACAGGTGCTTTTTGTCATGTGAAGGACTGTGGGAGAGGCAGGGCAGCCGTACGGCCCGTGCCCCGCGCGGGGACGGAACAGCCGGGGAGCGCATGAAGCATCGGAGAGAATCCGTTTGCTTTCGTGTATGCAAAACCGGATAAGCAGTTTCGGGATCCTCACCATGCACCGGGGAGTACCGGCACAGAAAAAGAAAGGAGTGGAACAGGAACATGAAACAGAAACACAATCATCGGGCGAAACGCCTGGCGGGCCTGGTGCTGGCCCTGGCGCTCGCGGTCAGTCTTGTCGGCGGGACGAGCCTGCCTGCATGGACGGCGGCGGAGACGGCACTGGCAGCGGAGGCCGCCACGCT
>JAJBUT010000205.1 GCA_020860185.1 Lachnospiraceae bacterium
CATCCGAGAGTGAGAGCGATTCTGAGAGTGAGAGCACATCCGAGAGCGAGAGCGATTCTGAGAGTGAGAGCGCATCCGAGAGTGAGAGCGATTCCGGCAGTGAGAGCGCATATGGAAGCGAGAACGCATCCGAGAGTGAGAGTACATCCGAGAGTGACAGTGAATCTGAGAGCGAGAGTACAAGTACTTCCGAGAGCGAGAGTACGAGTACATCTTCGAGCAGCAGTACGGCGACTGCGACGACCGCTTCCAGCAGCACAACGACCGCTTCCAGCAGCACAACGACCACTTCCAGCAGCACCAGCCCTACGACGGGTGATATTGCCGGCCTGGCACCGTACATCACCGGTGTGCTTGCGGGAACCGGCGGCTCAGCGGGCGTGATTGGTCGCAGGATCAGGAATCGCAAATAATGACAGTTATCAGTTTAAATCGAAAGTAAACGATTGATTCAGCATGGAAAAGATATTTATTTGCGCAGCGGATAAATATCTTTTCTAATGTATAGTTGTATGGTGATGTTGTAAGCTTATGAAGTATCAGAGATTGCACGGAAAATTGCTGTATTCAGCGATGTTGCTTGTGATATATATTCTGGGGAAAAATATTCCGATTCCGTGGGTCGGAGTGGCCGTGGACGACGCGGTTTCCGATGGCGCTGTCTCATCCCTGATGCAGTTTATCATCGGGAATTCAAGAGACCAGGTTTCAGTGTTTGCGTTGGGACTGACGCCATGGATGACCGCGTCGATTATTATTCAGCTCTCGACTCTCTCACAGAGGGGAGCAGGCAGGAGAGGCTCCTCCGCCTCCATCCAGAAAACGATTCGTTATCTGGCGCTGGTCTTTGCGGCTGCCTATGCATGGGTGCGATCGGCGTCCATGGATCTGATTCCTTTTTACGGGGACAGTCTGGTGCTGTCGAGGCTGGCGGTGATCCTGACGATGATGGCCGGGTCCTTCGCGGTACTCTGGCTGGGAGAACAGAACTGTCTCAGGGGAATCGGCGGGCTGACGCTTATCATTCTCATCGATATCATCCGCAATTTTACCCGCATTTTCAGCAGTGCGATCTCTGACATCCGGACAGCGGAGGATGGCGCGGGGAGTCCGGCAGCCTTGCTGCTGATCATTCTGATCGGCGTGGCGGGAATCATGATGATGATCTTGTTTGAGAACAGTGAGATCCGTCTGCCGGTGCAGAGAGTGATGATCGACAGCGAGATGGAAGGGGACAATTATATCGCGATCAAGCTGAATCCGGCGGGCACCCAGCCGATGATGTATGTGATGGCGTTTTATCTGGTGCCGTACTATCTGTTTTATGTGCTGGCGATGCTCTTTCCGGAGAGTGCGCGCATCGGATATCTGTCTGAAAATATGACGATCAATCATCCCTTCGGCGCCGTGGTTTATCTCGCCATGTTTATCTTTATTACCATCTCCCTGGCGTACGTGCAGATCAATCCGTCCGACCTGTCGGAACAGATGCGGCAGAGGGGAGACTGTATCGTCGGGATTGCCCCGGGGCGGGATACGGAGCACTGCCTGAACCGGATCGTCCGCCGCCACGGGATACTGAGCGCCGTTGTGCAGAGCCTTTTCATCGGGATTCCCATGATGCTCTGCATCGTATGGACCTCTGAATCCAATCTCTTTATGCTGCCCATGCTGCTCATGATCATCGCCGGCATCATGCAGAATATTTCGATTGAGATCAGAGTGATCCACAGACTGGATCATTATAACCCGGTTCTGTAACACCGGAGTACACGACAGTTGAGGACAGAATGAGTATGGCGACGCAAGACAGAACCTATTGCTTTATCCCTTCCTGGTATTCAGAACCGGAGGGATGGTGTACGCAGGCGCTTCCCTGGTATAAGCGGGGGATCCGCATGGAGTTTGATGATACAGTCAATCAGATCCGGCTGTTTCTGCGCGCGGGCGAGCCGGTTCGGATCCTGCTTCTGGGATCTATGCCGGAGCTTCGGATGTTTCTCCACAGGGAGGGGATATCCGGCGCTGAGATATGGTCTGTGTTTGACAGAATCCAGGGCATGCAGGGGCAGAACCCGGGCATTTTTTCTTACCGTGATATTTCCTGGCCGGCGGATCTGGAGTGGATGTACACGCCGTTCCTGGCGCTGGCTTATCGAGAGGGTGAACTCTATGCACGGGTTGAGTTCGGCGAGGGCGGTCACGTCATTTTTTTCGATCTCTGTTCGTGCGGAGAGATCAGACAGAGATATTATGTGGACGACAGAGGTTTTCTGTCCTATGCGGTTTTCTACAAGGGGGGACAGGCGGTTTGCCGGGAGTATTTCAACCGGCGGATGCAGTGGCAGATGCGCGAGGATGTCCGGACCGGTGTGATCCGGGTGAATCCGGAGGCGGAGTACCCGTTTGCGAGGCGGGAATATCCGCGCATGAGCACGCTGATCGAAGAGGTACTCTGGAATCACTTCAGGGAAGCGGAACAGCAGAGCACGCTGATCCTTGCCTCCGACCCCCGTCACAATGAGATGGTCTGCAGGTGGAAGGGAGACCGGAAGCTGGTGATGTCGTTCTTTGAACAGAGAAATGCCGTGACCGGACAGAGACAGGAGGATTTTCGCGGGATGCGGGATGCGGATCTGGTCGTGGCGGATACGGAGTATGCGGCAGGTCTGCTGCAGGATCAGTACGGGGTTCTCGCCGGGAGGATTCTGGATATCTCACCCTATGACGCGCGGATTTCCCTGGGGACGAGCGCAAGGATCCGGGAATTGAAGATCCTGTGTTATCTGGGGAATATTGATTTTGAGGAGCGCCTGTTCTGGTATGACGCGCTTCTGCGCTACGCGGACCGGCACCGGCATGTGGTCCTCATACTGGGACTCGGTCGGGAGGCGCCGGATGATGTGACGGTCAGCTCTGTGGCGGAAGAACTGAAACAGGTGATCTACTGGGGAAATTATCACAGCTGTATACTGCCGGAGGGGCGTGCGGTCGTCTCAGAAAATGAAGAAACGGAAGACGCCGCAGCTAATGTGCTGATACAGAACTGTAAAACAGAGACGGAGATCATAGGCATTTTAAAGGATATCCGCGTCATTGCGGATGCGGACCCGAAGCCGGATCTATATCTCCAGATCGCGGGGATGAGCGCCGGTGTACCGCAGATCCTCCGGATGAAGAGCCAGTATGTGGAGCACCAAAAGAACGGCTGGATTCTGCGCACGAGGGATGAGTTCCCGGAGGCGCTGGATTATTTCCTGGAGGGACTGGAGCACTGGAACGCGGCGCTGGTACACTCGGTACAGAAGATCGCGGATTATACGAATGGCGAGATCGTCCGCAGATGGAAGCGCGTGCTGTCGGAAACTGATAAAAAAACGGTTTGACGAAAAGGAGAGAGGCGGATGGAAGTATTACAGACGGGAAACGCGAGCTGGACCGCGCGTTTTGAGATACCGGCGCAGATCCGCTGGACATTCCGGGATGTGTCGCAGGAGCGGCTGCCGGAGGATATCCTTCCCTTTTTTGACGCGGTGATCCTGGAGGGGAGGATCGCGGAGCCAGCCGCGGAGCAGATCCGAAGGCTGGCGAGACCGTATACCTTTTTTTATACGGATGCTACCGTGCTGTCTGCTCCGGTGAGAAGACTGCTGGTCGACAAGCGGGCCGGGCACCTGAAACAGGCGGACATACCGGATTTCCTGAAGATGCTGCCGCAGCAATATTATCATGAACAGGAGGGGGCGAAGCTGCCGGTGCGGCAGCTGAAGGCCGTGCATCCGTTTGACCGGATTCTTTCGTACGACGGGAACCGGGCGGCTGTCTTTGATATGGATTTCGGGGACGAATATCGTCAGCTGATGTTTGCCGGATACAATATACCGGTCAACCTGCATGAGAACCGCGGAATTGAGATCTGGCCGGAGTTTTCGGTCGGAGATCAGGTCCGTATACAGTACCGTTTCCGGTTTTTCCTGCAGGGAAGTACCGATGAGGCGGTCTGGAGCGGGATCGTAGAGGGAGATACTTATCGCAAACCGCTGGTTCTGCGGACGGCGCGAAAGGGTTATATGAGTGTGCAGATCTTCGTGAAGGGGAGCGGCCGTGCGGAGATCGGGCCGATCCACCACCGGAGCTCCCGGCTTGGCGCGGGACAGTTTCTGCCGGGCGGACAGCGGGCCGCTGCGTCTGACCGGGGAGAAGTGATTCACTATTTTGACCCGGGCGACTGCCGGCCGCCGCTGATGGTATATTTTTCCGGTTATCGGACGGCGGAGGGATTTGAGGGAAACATGATGATGCGGACCTTCGGAACGCCGTTTCTGCTGCTGGCGGATCCGAGGCTGGAGGGCGGGGCTTTCTACCTCGGTGAGAAGGATTATGAGGAGAAGATTGCCGCCATCATCGACAGCACCCTGGAGACGCTGGGATTCTCACCGGATCAGATGATCATGACCGGGCTTTCCATGGGCGCTTTCGGCGCGCTGTATTACAGCTGTCGGTTTCATCCGCACGCGGTTGTGCTGGGGAAACCGCTGATCAATCTGGGCCAGGTGGCGGCGAATGAGAGACGGCTGCGTCCCGGCGGGTTTCCGACTTCGCTGGATGTACTCCGCATGGCGGAGGGCGGTCTGGAGCCGGAGCATGTGCAGCGGCTGAATGACAGGATCTGGCGGCGGTTTGACACGGCGGATTTCCGGGATACTGTGTTCGCCGTCGCTTATATGAAGCAGGACGACTATGACGGCAGCGCGTATGAGGATATGCTGCGGCATCTGGAAGGCAGACAGATCACGGTGGTCGGAAAGGGGCTTGACGGGCGTCACAATGACAATACGTCCGGGATTGTATCCTGGTTTATGAGCCAGCTGACTCGTCTCCTGCGTCAGGATTTTAAGCGGGAGGTTACGAAGAATGGGTGATCATGCGTTATACCTCATTTACTGGGAGAGCCCTTCCGCGGAGACGTATCTCTACGGAACGCAGCTGGACTATCTGCCGGATCGGAGCGTGCGCTTTTGCAACCGGATGATGCCGTCCGGCTATCCGATCCAGGCATGGACATCCTTCTGCGACTTCCAGAGAGACCGGCATGAGCCGCAGCTCCCGATCCTGGCGGAAGGCAGCCGATACCGGTACCGGGCATATTTTCGAGAGTATCCGCGCGGTACGGTGCTGCTTCGGTTTGATTTTTATGACCAGCAGGATGTGCTTCTGGATACAGTGATGACGGAGAAGAAAAACGGTGTCTTCACGGCGCCGGAGCGGACGTTCCGCTATACCATGCAGCTGGTACAGGGCGGTTCGGAGACCGTTCTTTTCCGGTACATTGAGCTGTTCCCGGAGCAGGCCGGGATATATTACAGAATTCTGCGGAAGGATCCGAAGGCGGGGGAGCTGAACATTCTCATGCCGGAGCCCGGAAAGCGGATGATCACAGCGCCGGACGAGGAACAGTATCACCATCTGCCGAATGTCACTGCTTTTTCGCCGGGCATCTGCGAGACGCTGACAGCCGGAAAAAGTGCTTTTTTGAGGCGGCTCTCCGGCAGTTATGAGCGGGTGCTTCTGCGGCCGGAGGGAAAGCGTTCCCTGGCGGCGGCGCGGGAGCTGCTGACACAGATTCCCAACGGTCAGATCAGAAGATGGACAGATTGAAATGAACAGTTTATGGAATGAGATAAAGCTGGTACAATTAAAGAAGATTCTGAACCGGATCAACCGTCTGGCGCCGGAGATGAAGCGGATGACGGACAGTCAGCTGCAAAACCAGACCGGGCGGCTCCGGATCCGGCTTGAAAAGGGTGAGTCAGAGGATGAGATCATGCCCGCCGCTTTCGCTTCGATGCGGGAAGCGATGCGGCGCGTGCTCGGAATTTATCTCTTCGATGTGCAGATCCTCGGAGCCATTGCGCTTTATCAGGGGAAAATCGCCGAGATGAAGACGGGGGAAGGAAAGACGTTCACGGCGGTGCTCCCCATCTATATGAACGCGCTGACCGGAAGAAGTACGATCCTTGTCACGACCAATGAGTATCTGGCGGTCCGGGATGGGAAACTCCTGGGACCGCTGTATGAATGGATGGGCATCCGTTTTTCCGCCGGTGTGCCGGAGGAGCCGGGAATAGAACTCACGAACGATGATAAGCGGGCGATCTACGCGTCGGACGTTGTGTATACGACCAACGGAGCGCTGGGGTTTGATTACCTGATCGAGCATCTGTGCGTTTACGCGGAGGACCGGTACCTGAGACCGTTTGATTATGTGGTGATCGACGAGGCGGACTCGGTTCTTCTGGACGCGGCCCAGACGCCGCTGATCGTTTCCGGAGCGCCCAAGGTGCAGTCCAATCTGTATGACAGCGCGGATTATTTCGTGCGTACACTGACCGCGGAGGATTATGACACGGAGGAAAAGGACGCCTGGCTGACGGATTCCGGTGTGGAAAAGGCTCAGCGGTTTTTCGGGATTCCGGATCTGTATGACGGAGCGCATTATGAGTTTGTCCGCCATATCATGCTTGCCCTGCGCGCGCATTTTATTTTCCAGAAGGACAGGCAGTATGTCGTTGCGGATGATGAGGTAAAGCTGCTGGACGCGAACACGGGAAGAATTTTGGAAAAGACGAGGCTGCAGGCGGGGATGCACCAGGCGCTGGAGGCGAAGGAGGGGGTTTCTCACACGAATGTTCACCGTGCCATGGCGTTTGTCACGTTTCAGGATTTCTTTCGCATGTTCCCCCGGGTCGCGGGGATGACCGGAACGGCGGCCGGCAATACGTCCGAGTTCATGGAGATCTACGGTCTGGATGTGATCCGGATACCGACTGACAAACCGGTGATCCGAAGAGATCTGAAGGAAGAGTGCTTTACAACTCTGCGCGCCGAGCTGAGCGCGGCGCTGGACTGGGTGACGCAGCTTCACCGTGCCGGACAGCCGGTTCTGATCGTGGCGGAATCGATCGGGATGACGCAGATCATCTCGGAATTGCTGCTTGAGATGGAGATCCCTCACAATGTCTTAAACGCGCACAGTATCGCGAAGGAGGCGGAGGTCATTGCGGAGGCGGGCCGGGTCCGCGCGGTGACGGTCGCAACGTCCGTGGCCGGCAGAGGCACGGATATCAAGCTCGGAGAGGGAGCGGCGCAGCTGGGCGGACTGGCTGTGGTCGGCATCGGAAAGATGGAAAACCGCAGGCTGGAGCTCCAGGCGAGAGGTCGTTCCGGACGGCAGGGCGATCCCGGCGTCAGCCGGTTTTTCGTGTCGCTGGAGGACCGTGTGGTGGCGGATTACGGAAGGGAGCGTTTGCAGAAGCATACCCGGCAGGACAGAAAAATCCGCTCCGTATGGCTGAAACACGGGATTTCCCATGCGCAGAGGATCAGCGAAGACCGGGAGCGCGACGCGCGCAGGAGTACGCTGATGTACGGTGAGAGTATCCGTCTGCAGCGGGAGAACGTTTACCGGGAGAGGATCCGGATTCAGAATATCGGTCTGTATAATTTCAACTATTATATATTGATGGAGGAGGAGATCGTGGATGATTTTCTGGACCACACGGAGGACGCGCTGACGGTGCAGAAGGTGACCCGGTTTATTCTGGATAATATCACCTATCAGCTGGAGCGGTTTCCGGATGAGAAGGATGTGAAGACCAGGGAGCGGGCGAAAGCGTATATGATGGATATCGCGAAAAAGAAGCTGACAGAGAAGCTGGATCAGCTCGACAGCGAGACATACCGTGACAAATATTTTCAGGTGATGATGATCAAAGCGGTCGATGAGTCCTGGATCGAGGAGGTGGACTATCTGCAGCAGCTGAAAGCGGTCATGGAGGGAAGACGGTTTACACAGAGAAACATGACCTTTGACTATCATCTGGAGGCATACCGCTCTTATGAGCGGATGCGGATGTGGGTCAGAAAGCGGATGCTGAAGAATATTTTCCTCGGAGAAATCAGCGATGAGCAGGAGGGAGAGCTGCGGATTACGCTGCCGTAATATATGAGATGATGGCCGGAGGATGAGAGAGATGACAGTATACAGTATCAACAGAGGAATCGGATGGGCAAGCAGCGGCGTGGAGTATGCGCAGGCCTACCGGGCGAAGCTGCTCCGGGCAGCCGGTTTTTCTGCCAGGTTTATCTTTACAGATATGTTCCGCATGGAGAATATCGAGCATCTGACAAAAAATATCGGATTTGAGGATGAGGAGATCATCTGGCTGTATTCCTTTTTTACAGACTTTCACATTGCCCCGACGACGTATTCGAGACAGGAGCTGGAGGAATCCTTTCCGGAGCAGCCGGCCGCCGTGATCAGGGAGAAGGAGGAGATACGGTATGATTTTCCCGGCGGGGATGTCTATGCCAGAGCCTATTGCCGGAAGGGATATCCGGATATTGTGCAGCGTGTCGAATACGTGTCCCGCGGCAAGCTCATCCGCAAGGATTACTTTACCTACGGGCGCCTGTTCTCGGAATACTATGCGCCGGTGAAAAAACAGGCGCATGTGTATCTGCGGCGTTTTTTCAACGAAGACGGGTCGGAGGCCTGGACGGAATCCATGGATGAGAAGTCGATCGTTTTCCGTGTGGGGAGCCGGATGTTTTACTCCAAACAGAAGCTGATCGCCTACATGCTGGAGTGTCTGAGCCCCGGGGCGGACGACGTGCTGCTTCTGGACCGCGCGACGGAGATCGGACCGGCGGCTCTCATGAACCACGGCAGGGCAAAAATCGGGACGATCATTCACGCGGAGCATTATAATCATACATTTACCGACGAGCGCAATATACTCTGGAATAACTTTTATGAATTTGAGTTTCAGCACGCGTCGAACATTGATTTTTTTGTCTCCTCCACCGAGGTACAGCGGCAGATTCTGCAGAAGCAGTTTCAGAAATATTACGGGATCTCTCCGGCGGTCGTGACGATTCCCGTCGGCAGCCTGGACCGGCTGAGATATCCGGGACAGCCGAGACGCCGGCATGCCATGATCACGGCCTCCCGGCTGGCTGCCGAGAAGCATATAGACTGGCTGGTTCTCGCGACGGTGAAGGCGAGAGAAACCGTGAAGGATATTTCTCTGGATATCTACGGATCCGGCGGAGAGGGGGAACGTCTGTCGGAATTAATCCGGGAGCATGGGGCGGAGGAATATATCCGTCTGATGGGTCATCAGCACCTGGATGAGCTCTATACGCAGTACGAGGTCTACGCGGCGGCTTCCACCAGCGAGGGATTCGGCCTGACGCTGATGGAGGCGGTCGGCTCCGGTCTGGCCATGATCGGATTTGACGTCCACTACGGGAATCAGGAGTTTATCGCGCCCGGTGAGAACGGGTACCTGATCCCGTATAAAAAGGGTCTTGACGCGGAGGGGCAGTCGGATCGGCTCGCTGCTACGATGATCCGACTGTTTACCTGGGCGGATCCGGATGCTTTTTCCCGGAAATCCTATGAGATCGCAAAACGCTATTTGACGGATCGGGTGATGGGGGCGTGGACGGATCTGCTGGAGGGTCTGACAGAGAAACCGCCGGAAGACGGATCTGATGAGGAAACTGCCGGAAAAGTGATCTGATGTGAAAACTGCCGAAAGGTCTGATAGAGAGATGGCCGGAAGGGGGAAATGAAATGGTATTGTTGGTTGAACGTCTGCTGGAGGATGATCTGCGGCTGATCTATTCGCTGAGTGTATCCGGATATCAGTTTCAGACCGTGGTGATCGATTATGACGGATTTCTCATGGATTATATGATCTCTCCCTATTCGTATTTTATTTACGGTGAGGAGGAGCCGGAGGAGAATCCGCTGTATTTCAATCGCATTGCCGTCCCGGAGTACTGGGACATCCAGGGAACGGGCTCCGGGGGAGAAATCTACGATTTTGATGATCTGCGAGGACGTATATTTTTTGCGGAACCGAAAAAAAGCGCTATGTCAGGACGGTAGAGTGGCTGGACGGGAACCGCAGGGTGTGCAGCTGCGATCACTATGACAAATTCGGCCGCCGCTTTGCGCAGACTTCCTTTGACCGCAGCCAGAAGCCGGTGCACCGGACGTTCTATGACGGTTCGGGTGCGGAAGTGATCACCGAGAATCTTCTGACGGGAGATATCATTCTGACGGAGAACGGAAAAAACCGGTTTTTCTGCTCGAGGGAGGAGTTTGTGGTTTATTTTCTGCGGCAGCTGGAGCCGGATTATATTCTGTATAATTCACTCTCCGTCCCGTTTCTGGCCGCCGCCAGATACTGCAGACAGGTGAAGCAGCTGCGGCACAATATCCTGTTCTGGCAGGAGCCGGTCGGCGAGGATATTCCGGGCAATATGAAGATGATCCTGAACCGGGATATGGCCGGGACGGATCTGATCGCCGTTCAGTCGAAGAAAGCGTTTCAGCGGATACGGGAACTGGAGATCGATCAGAGCCGGTTTTCTTATCTGGGCTATATCTATCCGGAGACCCGTCAGAATCAGGGGAGTGCGAACGCGCTGATTTTTACAAATTCCGATCAGATCGAGCGGCTGGAAGAGCTGGTTCTGCAGCTGCCGGAGATACGGTTCCACATCGGAGCGCTGACGGAGATGTCTCCGAAGCTGATGAATATGCAGAAATTTCCGAATGTCCGCCTGTTCCCGGCGATTTCTGAGGAGCAGATCCGCGATTTGTGGCAGAAATGTGATATTTATCTGGATATCAACCACGGAAATGAGGTTCAGACGGCCGTTCAGACGGCTTTTATCCAGCAGGATCTGATTTTTGCTTTTGAGAATACGGCGCATAACAGGCGATATGTGGGAGACGGGCATCTGTTTTTACCGGATCAGTACACGGAGATGGCGGAAAAGCTGAGAATGGCGGTTTCCGATCCGGCGGTGATGGAACGGGAGCTTGGCCTGCAGCAGGATCACGCGGAATCCGTGACGCCGGAGGCGTATCGGACGGTGATCGGATCGAGGGAGGTATCGGATGGACAAGAAGAATCATCTCTTTGATGAGCATATTGAAAAACAGCTGGATTCTCTGAGAAAAGAGCGGCAGGAGGAAAAGAAGAAAAAAAAGACAGTGCCGACACTGATCGGAGGAGTGATCGCGGCTATCTTTATCATCTCAGTGGTGATGAGGTTTGTCCTGTAGACGCTTACAGACGATTTCCGCGAAAACGGCAAAATTTCTGTTCCGGTTTATCCGGGTTCGGTTTTTCTGTGACAGCTTCGGAGAAAATTGGTCGGATATTGCCGGAAAGGAAGGTGCTTTATGACGCTTTTAATTAAAAACGGAAGGGTGATAAACCCCGGTGATAAAACCGTGCGCCGGGCGGATATATATGTGAAAGACGGTGTGATTGCGGAGATTATTGATCTGCCTTCCGGGGAGGCGGACGATTCGTGCGCGGCCGGAGGGGCGGATGGCGTGATCGGTATGAAGGATGGTGCGGCCGATGCTGCGGCCGGCGGGATCGGCGCGATAGATGACGCGGCCGATGCTGCGGATGGCGTGATCGGTATGAAGGATGGCGCGGCCGATGCTGCGGCCGGAGGGATCGGCGCGATAGATGACGTGGCCGATGCTGCGGATGGCGTGATCGATGCGGCGGGGGCGTATTGCATGCCCGGATTTATCGATATGCATGTTCACTTGCGGGATCCCGGACTGACCTACAAGGAGGACATTGCCACGGGCGGAGCCGCGGCGCTCCACGGCGGGTTTACGACGATCGTCGCTATGCCGAACACGAAGCCGGTGGCGGACTGCCCGGAGGTGATCACATATGTACAGAGACGGGCGGCGGAAGTGACGAAGGTGCATGTGCTGCAGGTCGGCTCCGTGACGAAAGGAATGGCGGGCGAGGAGCTTTCTGATATCCGCGGCATGGCGAAGGCGGGCTGCATCTGCCTGAGCGAGGACGGCAAGTCGGTGATGAACTCCGACCTCTATCGGGACGCCATGCGCATGGCCGCGGAGGAGGACATGACGGTTCTGGCCCACTGCGAGGATATCAATCTGGTGCACGGCGGCGTGTTGAACGCGGACGGGAAGGCGGCGCAGCTGGGCATGCCGGGAATCACGAACGCGGTGGAGGATATTATTGCCGCGCGGGATATCCTGCTGGCAAAGGAGACCGGAGTCCGTCTGCATCTCTGCCACTGTTCCACCAGGGACAGCGTGGAGATGGTTCGTCTGGCGAAAGCGGACGGCGTGCATGTAACAGCGGAGGTCTGCCCGCATCATTTTTCCCTGTCGTCGGACGCGATCGACGGGGACGACGCGAATTTCAAGATGAATCCCCCGCTGCGCACCCGGGAGGATATGGAGACACTGAGACGCGGACTATCTGAGGATATCATGGATGTGATTGCCACCGATCACGCGCCGCATGCCGCGGAGGAAAAGGCGCAGAGCATCCGAAAGGCTCCGTTCGGCATTGTCGGGCTGGAGACGGCGGCTGCGCTGACCTATACGAATCTGGTAAAACCGGGGCTGCTGACGATGATGCAGATGGCGGAGAAGATGAGCTATCGCCCGGCGCAGATTCTGGGGTTGAATAAGGGCGTGATCGAGGTCGGCGCACCCGCGGATCTGACGATTTTTGACGCGGATCGCGCGTGGACGGTGGATCCGGATCAGTTCCGGTCAAAGGGAAGAAATACGCCGTTTGCCGGCATGACGCTGTTCGGGAAAGTGACGGCGACGATTGTGGACGGCGAAGTTGCATTTTCAGAGTTACCGGTCACTCCCTGACTACGCACTTGCTGTATGGTCAGGCCGAAAATGCTGCGGTAACTTTTCAGAGGATGCGGGAGACTGTAATGTGTCTCGCGGATTGAAAAAAGGAGAAACGGTATGATAGACAGATTAATTGAAAAAATAAAAAAAACCGGCGCCCCGATTGTGGTCGGGCTTGACCCGATGCTTTCCTACGTGCCGGAGTACATTCAGAAAAAGTCTTTCGCGGAGTACGGCGAGACGCTGGAGGGAGCGGCGGACGCTGTCTGGAATTTTAACAGGGAAATCATCGACGCAACGTACGATCTGATCCCCGCTGTGAAACCGCAGGTCGCGATGTATGAGCAGTTCGGCGTGGAGGGGATGCGCGCGTTTCAGAGGACGGTCGCCTACTGTCATGAGAAGGATCTGGTCGTGATCGGGGACGTAAAGCGGGGGGATATCGGTTCCACCTCCGCCGCCTACGCCGCGGGGCATCTGGGCAGCGTACAGGTGGGAAGCCGGACCTATGCGCCTTTTGATGAGGATTTTATCACGGTAAATCCCTATCTGGGGACGGACGGTATCAAACCCTTTGCCGATGTCTGCAAAGAGAAAAAGAAGGGACTGTTCATTCTGGTGAAGACTTCCAATCCATCCAGCGGAGAGTTTCAGGACAGACTGATTGACGGAAAGCCGCTGTATGAGCATGTGGCGGAGAAGGTCGCCGCCTGGGGCGCGGACTGCATGGGCGATTCCTACAGTCAGATCGGCGCGGTGGTCGGCGCGACGTACCCGGAGATCGGAAAGGCTCTCCGGAAAGTGATGCCGAAGAGCTTCATTCTGGTGCCGGGCTATGGCGCGCAGGGCGGAAAGGGAAAAGACCTGGTTCACTATTTTAATGAGGACGGACTGGGTGCGATTGTCAATTCCTCCCGCGGCATCATTGCGGCGTACCGGCAGGATGCTTATGCGAGGTTCGGCGCAGAGAATTTTGCCGATGCTTCCCGTCAGGCGGTGATTGACATGATTGAGGATATCGGCAGCGCGATCGCTGCGCGGTAAATGTGTTCAAAAAATCTGTAAAGGAGAAAACTATGTCGGAAAAATTCACAGAACAGGCCAGGATCCTGTCTCAGACGGAAATTGCCCCGGACATCTTCAGCCTGTGGATTCAGACAGAACACATGGCTGCCTGCGCAAAAGCGGGACAGTTTCTGTCATTGTACTGTGACGACGGGAGCCGTCTGCTGCCGCGCCCGATCAGCATCTGCGAGATCGACCGGGAGAAAGCGGCGCTGCGCATGGTCTACCGCATTGCCGGAAAGGGAACGGCGGAGTTTGCGGCAAAAAAAGCCGGTGATCAGCTGCGGGTAACAGGACCGCTGGGAAACGGATTTCCGTTAAAGGAGAAAAAAGCGTTTCTGATCGGCGGCGGGATCGGCGTGCCGCCGATGCTGGAGCTTTCAAAGCAGCTGAGCTGTGAGAAGCAGATCATTCTGGGGTATCGGGACAGTCACTTGTTTTTGCTGGATGAATTCCGGAAACAGGGCGAGGTATATGTCGCCACGGAGGACGGAAGCGCCGGTACAAAGGGTAACGTGCTGGACGCCATCCGGGAGAACGGACTTGCGGCGGATATCGTCTACGCATGCGGTCCCGCGCCCATGCTGCGCGCGCTGAAAGCGTTCGCTGCGGAACAGGGCATGGAGTGCTGGATTTCCATGGAGGAGCGCATGGCCTGCGGAATCGGCGCCTGTCTGGCCTGCGTGTGCAGATCAAAAGAGGTCGACGGCCATACCAACGTGCACAATAAACGAATCTGCAAAGAGGGTCCTGTCTTCGACGCGCGGGAGGTGGAGCTGTGATAAACACGAGCAGCGTGAGGAAAGAGTTCCTGCATGGCGTTGCTGCCTGGGAGGTGGAGATGTGATAAATACGAAAATAAAGATTGCCGGCGTGGAGTTTCAGAATCCGGTCATGGTTGCTTCCGGCACCTTCGGGTCCGGCGAGGAGTTTTCCGGGTTTGTTGATTTGAATTGTCTCGGCGCGGTTGTGACAAAGGGAGTGGCGAACGTTCCGTGGCCGGGTAATCCGACACCCCGTATTGCTGAGACTTGCGGCGGCATGCTGAACGCCATTGGCTTGCAGAACCCCGGTATCGACGTGTTTGTGAACCGGGACATTCCTTTTTTGAAAAAATTTGATACGAAGATCATTGTCAATGTCTGCGGAAAATCTACCGAAGATTACTGCGAGGTGGTGGAGAGGCTTGCCGACCAGCCCGTTGATATGCTGGAGATCAACATTTCCTGCCCGAACGTGAAAGAGGGAGGAATTGCTTTCGGTCAGGATCCGAAAGCAGTTGAGGCGATCACGAAAGCGTGTAAGCGTGCGGCAAGGCAGCCGGTGATCATGAAGCTCAGCCCCAATGTGACCGATATCACGGTTATGGCGAAGGCGGCGGAGGCGGGCGGCGCGGACGCGCTCTCTCTGATCAATACCCTGACCGGCATGAAGATCGATGTGACCCGGCGAACGTTTGCGATCGCCAATCAGACCGGAGGTCTTTCCGGTCCGGCGATTCATCCGATTGCGGTGCGCATGGTTTATCAGACGGCGCAGGCGGTGCGGATACCGATCATCGGCATGGGCGGCATCAGCAATACGGAAGATGCGCTGGAGATGATTCTGGCCGGTGCGACCGCTGTCAGCGTGGGGACGGCGAATTTTTCCAATCCCACGGCGACGATGGAGATTGCGGACGGAATTGAGCGGTATCTGGAGACAT
Organism: Lachnospiraceae bacterium; assembly: GCA_020860185.1. Lineage (GTDB taxonomy): Bacteria > Bacillota > Clostridia > Lachnospirales > Lachnospiraceae > Eubacterium_I. Next base: position 15,507 of record JAJBUT010000205.1, read on the forward strand.
CGGGCGTGAGTGATATCAACGCGCTTATCGGGGCAGTGCGGTAGACAGTTCCTTACAGGCAGAGAGGAGAGAAACACATGGGAGAACAGGCAGAGGAACAGGCGAAGACGAATCCCCTGGGCACCGAGCGGGTGTCCGGACTGATGATAAAATTTTCCATACCAAGCATCATTGCCATGGTGATCGGAGCGGTCTATAACATAGTCGATCAGCTGTTTATCGGACATGCGGTCGGGACGCTCGGCAATGCGGCGACCAATGTGGTCTTTCCGCTGACGACGTCCTGTGTGGCGCTTGCTTTGTTGTTCGGCATCGGCGGCGCATCCTGTTTTAATCTCACCATGGGGAGAAACGATCCGAAAAAGGCGGTGCATTACATAGGAAACGCACTGGTTCTTCTTTTTGGGAGCGGCGTGGCGCTCTGTATTTTTACGCAGATTTTCATGATGCCTCTGCTGCACGCGTTCGGGACGCCGGACGATGTATTTCCCTATGCGATGAATTATCTGCGTATCACGTCGATCGGATTTCCGTTTCTGATCCTGACGACGGGCGGCGGACATCTGATCCGGGCGGATGCCAGCCCGAAGATGGCGATGGCGTGCAGTCTGACCGGCGCGATCCTGAACACGATTCTGGATGCGGTGTTTGTCCTCGGATTTCAGTGGGGGATGCGCGGCGCGGCTCTGGCGACGATCATCGGACAGATTGTGTCCGGCATCATGGTTGTGGTCTATATGCGCGGATTTAAGACGGTTCCGCTTCACAGAGCGCATCTGCGGGTGCGCGGCGCCTGTGTGAAGGAGATTGTGACGATCGGGCTGGCGTCCTTTGCGAACCAGATCTGTATGATGGTGGTTCAGATTGTCATGAACAATTCTCTGACCTATTATGGCGCTTTGTCTGTCTACGGAGAGGCGATTCCGCTGGCCTGCTCCGGAATCATTATGAAAGTGTACCAGATTTTCTTTACCGTGATCATCGGGCTGGCGCAGGGCGCGCAGCCGATTGAGAGCTTTAATTACGGGGCGAAGCTGTATCAGCGCGTGCGGGAGGCCTACCGCTCCGCGCTGCTGATCGGAGGGGTGATATCTGTTGCCTCGTTCATCTTCTTCCGGCTGTTCCCGAGGCAGATTCTGCAGTGGTTCGGGAGCAATACGGAGGAATATTTTGAGTTCGGCGTCATGTTTTTTCGGATATTCATGTTTTTTACCTGGCTCAATTTTCTGCAGCCGATCTCGTCCAGTTTCTTCACGGCGATCGGCAAACCGAAAAAAGGTGTGTTTCTGTCTCTGACCAGACAGCTGATCTTTATCCTGCCGCTGATTCTGATTCTGCCGATCCGGTTCGGCATTATGGGTCTTTTGTACTCTGCACCGGTTGCGGATCTTCTGTCGGCGATCGTGACGGTGTTCATGGTTCGTGCAGAGTTCAGGGCGATGCGTGCGCTGGAACTGTCGGAACAGCCGGAAGCAGTCTGATGACATGTCGGGAGCGGATGGGAAACAGATCAGACGGCATAAATTCGTTGAATATCGGAGAGGAATCCTGCCGGAACTATGAAAGTTTGATAAAATGAACGGTATGTTTTGACTTTATGCTGTTTTTGAGCGATAATGAAAATAAGTCCGGACAGAATTCTCGTGGATATGCCATCGCTCATGTTGCGGAGCACCCGGCGGCGCGTACGGGTTCGTCCGGAAAATATATTAAGAAAAGGAGAATCGTATTATGTTAGTGAGTGTGAGAGGTAAAGGAAATAACGTGGGGGTTACAGATGCGATTCAGACATCGGTGGAAAAGGCTGCCCGTAAGATGGAAAAATATGTTTCCGAAAATGCGGAGCTGAATGTTGTGATCAGTGTGGAGGGTAACCTGCAGACCGCGGAGTTTACGCTTAAGGATACAGGTGTGTTTACCCGTGTGGAGGAGACCGGGGACGATATGTACAGCGTGATTCATGATGCGGGAGAGATGCTCGAGCGGAAGATTCGCCAGTACAAGGAGAAGCTGACGGCAAAACGGGCGGGACGTCCGACGACGCGTACCGTTGCGCAGCGCGTGGGAGAGGTTCTCGCTGAGAACACGGAGGATGAGGCGCAGGAGCCGGATTCCGAGATCCGCCGAGTCAAGAGATTTGATATCAAGCCGATGTTCCCTGAGGACGCGGTGCTGGAGATGGAGCTTTTGGGACATGACTTTTTCGTGTTCCAGAATGCGGAGGAGCACTGCAGCGTGAACGTGATCTATAAGAGGAAAAACGGCGGCTACGGGCTGATTCAGCCGACGCAGGAATGATAGAGCGTAACTGTTCACGATAGTACTTCGCACTTGCTGCGAAGTACGTATGATGACGTAAATGATACAGGGAAAAGTCCCGTCGCACAGCGATTTTAGATGGGCTTTTTGAAACAAAGGAGATTTGAGAAAGTATGAAGCTGGGCATTGTAGGTCTTCCGAACGTGGGAAAAAGTACATTGTTTAATTCATTGACGAAAGCAGGCGCAGAGTCGGCGAATTATCCTTTCTGCACGATTGACCCGAATGTAGGGATTGTGGCGGTGCCGGACGAGCGTATCCGGCTGCTGGGGGATATGTATCACTCGAAGAAGGTGACTCCCGCCGTGATTGAGTTTGTAGATATTGCCGGGCTGGTGAAGGGCGCCAGTAAAGGCGAGGGACTGGGCAACCAGTTCCTCGCGAATATCCGTGAGGTCGACGCTATCGTACATGTGGTGCGCTGCTTTGAGGATGCGAATGTCGTCCATGTCGATGGCAGCGTGAACCCGGCGAGAGACATTGAGACGATTAACCTGGAGCTGATTTTTTCGGATATCGAGATCCTGGAGCGCCGGCTCGCAAAGGTTGCCAGGACGGCGCGCATGGATAAAAAGGCGGCGAAGGAAGAGGCGCTTGTGAAGCGGATTGTAAGCCATCTGGAGGATGGGAGACCGGCCAAGACGATGGAGATCGGTGATGATGAGGATGATCAGGCGTGGTTTGCCTCCTACAATCTCCTGACAGCCAAGCCGGTGATCTACGCGGCCAATGTCTCCGAGGATGACCTGGCGGACGACGGCGCGTCCAGCGCGTTCGTGCAGTCCGTCCGTGAGATCGCGGCGGAGGAAGGCAGCGAGGTATTCGCTCTCTGTGCCGGTATTGAGGCGGAGATGGCGGAGCTGGACGATGAGGAGCGCGAGATGTTCCTGGAGGAGCTCGGCATTGAGCAGTCCGGTCTGGACAAGCTGATCCGGGCCAGCTACAGCCTGCTCGGACTGATGAGCTTTCTCACTGCGGGCGAGGATGAGACGCGTGCGTGGACGATTCGGAAGGGAACGAAGGCGCCGCAGGCGGCCGGGAAGATACATACTGATTTTGAGCGGGGATTTATCCGCGCCGAGGTCGTGAATTACAAAGATCTTCTGGCGTGCGGTTCCCTGGCGGCTGCCAGGGAAAAGGGTCTGGTCGGGCTCGAGGGAAAGGATTATATTGTGCGGGACGGCGATGTGATTCTGTTTCGTTTTAACGTGTAACACCAGGGTCTGAAAATCAGAAATCGAATGCCTGCATTCGTATTTCTGACTTACAGATCCGTGGTGTTACACGATGTAGAGGGATGCATATAATAAAAATAAAAGGTATGATATGCGTTTTTCTGAATTTTCAAAAAAAGAGGTTATCAACATTTCCGATGGAAAGTGCCTGGGCTGCGTCAGCGATCTGCTCTTTGACGAATGTCAGGGGCGGATTCAGGCGATGATTATGAGAGGACCGGCAAAATGGTTCCGCTGTATCGGGTGTGACAGTGAGTATGTTGTGAACTGGGACCGGGTCGTCCGCGTCGGACCGGATGTGATCCTGGTCGAGGTTTGTATCGAGCAGGTTTTACAAAAACTGTAGATGTTGGCGCGCTGCGGCAGCAGCGCCTGTCCGTTTATACTGGAGGTTATGTTATGAAATGTCCCTATTGCAGCAGTGACAACACGCGTGTGATTGATTCACGGCCGGCAGATGACAATACCGCGATCCGCAGGCGCCGGAACTGCGACGACTGCGGGAAGCGTTTTACGACCTTTGAGAAGGTGGAGACGATTCCGCTGATGATCATCAAAAAGGACAGTACCAGAGAGAAGTATGACCGCTCGAAGATCGAGGCGGGCGTGCTCCGCGCCTGTCACAAACGGCCGATTTCCGCGGAGCAGATCGAGAAGCTGGTGGACGAGGTGGAGACTGAGATCTACAGCCGGGCGGACAGGGAGATTCCCAGCAGCGTCATCGGAGAACTGGTGATGGATAAGCTGAAGGATTTGGAAGCGGTCGCCTATGTACGTTTTGCCTCCGTGTATCGGGAGTTTAAGGATGTCAACACATTTGTGAATGAACTGAAAAAAATGCTGGTTTGATGTTATATGCCGCTCACTGACTACACGCCCGCTGTGGTGTGATGCTACAGATGACAGATCCTACAGTGGAGATCAATCATATGTTTCAGAAATTTTATCCCGACATCTATGTAGATTCCGCCTATCAGATTGACTTTGACAGTCTCTATTATGACGGCTACCGCGGACTGATCTTTGATATTGACAATACGCTCGTGACACACGGAGCTCCCGCGGATGACAGGGCGAAGGAATTGTTTGCACATTTAAAAGCGCTGGGATTTGAATGCTGTCTTCTTTCCAATAACAAAGAACCCCGTGTGAAGATGTTCAATGACGATGTTCACGTTCATTATATCTGCGAGGCTCACAAACCGTCCGTGGGGAATTACGAGAAAGCCATGGAGCTGATGCGCACGGACAGGGACAGCACGCTGTTTATCGGTGATCAGATTTTTACAGATATCTACGGGGCGAACCGGACGGGAATCCCGACAATCATGGTAAAATACATATATTGGAGGGAAGAGATTCAGATCGTTTTCAAACGGAGGCTTGAAGCAATCATATTATTGTGCTATCGCAGGT
>JAJBUT010000105.1 GCA_020860185.1 Lachnospiraceae bacterium
GATACGGACCGTCTGGCTGTCATCATGGTACAGACCGGCGGCGGCTGCCGCGCAACGAACTATGGCGGATGCATCCGCAAGGCGTTACAAGAAGCCGGGTATGAGCATATACCGGTGATTTCCGCCAGCATGAACGGCATGGAAAAAAATGCCGGTTTCCACTATTCCGTGAAAATGGGATTAAAGGTACTGCAGGCGCTGATCTACGGAGACGTGTTTATGCGTGTTCTGCTCCGCGTGCGTCCCTATGAGCAGGTAACGGGATCCGCCGACGCACTGTATGAAAAGTGGAAAGAAAAATGTATCGCCGACCTCCTGGATCCAAAAGTACACACACGGAACTTTTATCAGAACTGCAAACACGTCATTCAGGATTTTGACCGGCTTCCCACGCAGGACCTGCCTCCCAAGCCGAGGGTTGGCATCGTCGGAGAGGTTCTGGTGAAATATATGCCGATCGCCAACAACCATCTGGTCGACCTTCTGGAGGCGGAAGGCGCGGAAGCTGTACTCCCCGATTTTATTGAGTTTGTGGAATATTGCTTCTGGAATGCCATCTACCGGCGTAAGCATCTGGGCGGCACAAAAGCCGCCGCCGCCGTCGCAAAGATCGCCGGTGTCATCATGAACGTATCCCGTCTGCCGGTCTTCCGCACGATGCGGCGCAGCGATCGGTTCAAAGACAGAGCCAGCTTCCGGGAAATCCAGAAGAATGCCCAGCAGGTACTCTCCCTCGGCAACCAGTGCGGGGAGGGGTGGTTTCTGGGCGGCGAAATCATAGACCTGATCCACCGGGGCGTCAACAACGTCGTCTGCGCACAGCCCTTCGGCTGTCTGCCGAACCACATCGTCGGCAAAGGCATTGTAAAGAAAATCAAGGAGATGTATCCGGAGGCGAACATCGTCGCCATCGACTACGACCCGAGCGCCAGCCAGGTCAATCAGCTGAATCGTATCAAGCTGATGATGGAGGTCGCAGAGAGAGAGAGCTACTGTTCGGAATAAATGCAGCATATATTTAAGGAAATACAAGGGGCTTATCTAAATGGAAGAACAAATAAACAAACTGATTCCGCTGATCAAGATGAACGTCGGGAAACTGGAAAAGGATATGAATCATGAACTGATGCAGTACGACATTACCTTTTCCCAGTCCCGCGTCATCATACTGCTGTATGATTCCGTTTACGGAAATCTCTCCATGAAAGAACTGGAGAAAATATTTCAGGTCACACAGCAGACCATGCTCGGCATAGTCAAACGGCTCGAAAAAAAAGATCTGGTTGAAAGCTATTCCGATCCTCTTGACATGCGCGTGAAGCGCATCCACCTGACAGAAAGCGGACAGAATCTCGGGAAAAAGGTATACGAAAGCTTTCATGAAACCCAGACGAAAATCGACCGCGCGCTCACACAGCAGGAGCAGGAGACACTCGTGTTCCTGCTCCGGAAGCTGTATGTTTCGATCGCACAGTCCGGATGAAAAAATACGAATCGGAATCGCTGTAAATCGTAAAAATCATGGCGTATAAGCTTCAAAGAATCCTTATGACTCACTGCAAAATACTTTCATCTCCTGATAAAGTCTTGCGATCGGAAGACCAACCACATTATTGTAATCTCCATGGATTTCCCGGACATATTTCCCGAATACTCCCTGTATTCCGTAAGATCCCGCCTTATCCATGGGGTCTCCCGTCCGGATATACTCCCATATCTCCCGGTCTGTCATAGGATAAAATGTCACGTCCGTTTTCTCATAAAACAAATGCTCTGTCTGGCCGTCCGGATTCGTGCGAAGCAGGCATACGCCAGTATAGACCTGATGTGTTTTTCCTGACAGAGTATGCAGCATACGGTACGCGTCCTCCTCATCGGCCGGTTTACCGAGAATCTGATGGCCGTATGCGACTATTGTATCGGCGCCTATGATGAGCTGATCATCTCCTGTCAGTTCTCGCAAAACCGCGTCTGCTTTCTGTTCTGCCAGTTCCCTGACAACCTCAGAGGGAATTATTTTCGTAATGATCTCCTCGCCTTTCGACGGGATGACTTCAAATGCCAGCCCCATCCGTTCCAACAATTCTTTTCGTCTCGGAGAGGCCGAGCCAAGTATAATTTTCATGTTCTGCATCCTTTCATTTTGGCGAACAAAACATCCGCCTGTCCAAAAAATATGTTCTTTCCACAAACTGTCCTGCTATATTTATCCTGACACAATGTCAGGTCTCCTATGAATTAGATTTTATCATAAAAGACCTGACATTTAAACTTTTACAGACTTTTTTATAATCCCCCCAGACACTTTTTAACCCGACATCTCTGACTTTATCCCACAGGTCGTGACGGTCTATACATCCATTTCCATCTGCCGTCGGAAGCAACTGCCTTTCTTTTTCATTATTCTTAAGAATCATCCGTTGTTTTATTGGCCTTATCCCTCTTTTCACTGTCAATATCCGTGTCTCCCCACCGAAATCGTGCCATTTCTTCCACGCACGCATAAAACGGCAGACTCTCATCCGTGATTCTGATCTGTGCCAGCTCATCGTCAGAAAAATCTCCGATCGGTGATTTCATCACGATTCACTTCGCCGCTCTTCAAATCCATGCAAGCATAGATTTTCCTGCTCTGCACGCTTTATCACTAAACCCAAAGCACTTCGCCAAGTGATAAATGCGTCGCTTGCGCTCATTAGATCATCCACATCGGCACAATAAAATTCTCCCTGTCAATTGCACTCAGTTCCGGTTTCATACAAATAATAGCTCCGTTGGAACGGGGCGTAGATGATCTGTCTAATACACGGAACATTTTTACCAGTTCCGTACCCGGATTCGCTGTTTTTCTAATCTCAATCGGATTCAGCATACCATCATGTTCCAAGACAAGATCAATCTCTTTTGCGTCCTTGTCACGATAATAATACATATATGGTTCCACCCCATTGCCCAGATATGTCTTCCGGACTTCTGAGACGACATAGCTTTCCAGAAATGCACCATTCATGGCGCCATTCTCCAAAGTCTGCGCACTGGTCCATCTGGTCAGATGACACACAAGTCCCATATCATAGAAATATAATTTTGGAGTTTTTACTAATCTCTTCAGCAAATTATTGGAATATGGATGGAGATAAAAAATAATTCCCAATGTTTCCAATATTTTCAGCCAGTCTCTGGTCTGTGTCTGGTCTATCTCCGCATCTCTGGCAATATCGGCTACATTCAACATCTGTCCGCATCTGGCTGCCACAGCGGTTATAAAACGAAGAAATTTCAAAGAATCGATAGCATTCGACAATTCTCTCACATCCCGCTCAATATAAGTAGAAAGATAACTGCTGTAAAAAATCTGCGGATTACTATTGACTCTGCTGACAATAGCCGGCATAGACCCTCTGTAAATGCGTTCAAATATTTCACCGGCATCTGCCTTCTCCCTGCCCTCTTTTCTCGCAGACAATAATTCCATATCAACCATGAACGGTTCCATATGACCGCCAAATATCTCAGTCTGTGATAAAGAAGTCAGAGAAAGCACCGCCACTCTTCCGGCCAGTGACTCCCGGACTCCGCGCATCAGTGAAAACTGCTGAGAACCGGTCAGCCAGAACGCTCCGGGCTCATGATAACGATCTGCATATAATTTCATATACGTAAACAGTTCCGGCGCATACTGAACCTCATCAATCAGCACCGGCGGCTTATGCAGCTGCAAAAATAATTCCGGATCTGACTTTGCCAGAGATCTCTCATTCAAATCATCCAGTGTAACATATCTCCTGTCAGTTCCCTCCATCAGTTTGAGAAGCATCGTTGTCTTCCCCACCTGTCTCGAACCACTGACAAGTACAACCGGATACTCTTTTGTAACCTGAAGAACAACTTTTTCCAGATTTCTTTTTATATATGTCATGGTCTCTCCTTTTCGGCTGATTTTAAATATATTTATATATTAGCCGAAAAATCTGAAAATAACAAGAAAAAAATCAATACTACAGACCTTATCTCACGAAAACTTACAGCATTCCCGTACCTTTTCCCAGATATCTTCATCCTTCATCTGTGATCTCCATCAATCCTCCTTCTCGTGTGAACAGGTTCATCAACGTAAATATCTTAATTTTTCTGAATTGTTTTAATTGTCTATCGAGTTTCCGAGACCGCTCCCTTTCCTGTTAGTAAACGGACATGACTGTTGACGCAGCTTTTCCTGCCCTCCTGTTACTCTGTCTATTCCCAACAGATCCGATTACCTGAGCAAGACATGCTAAATCGAAATTATCTGATCCAGCCGGAAGGAGTAAATCAGTATCTCCTTCACTTTTTTATCCGTAAAACTTCGATCCAGCGCTTCCGCATACAGCCGCAGCTGTTCCTGATAACGAAGCACCAGCTCCTGCGGCGTATTCACCCGGTCCGTCTTATAATCCAGAAGGACAACCCCGTCCTCCTCCTCCCAGAAAACATCGATGATCCCCTGTACCAATACCGGCTCTTCCGAATCCGTATCATTCCAGATCCGGCACGCGGGCAGCGTCATCACAAACGGCTGCTCTTTCGTCAGAAGATTCTGCCTGGCGCTCCTCTCCATCCGTCCGGCTATGTCTGTTGACAGAAAATGGTACAGTTTATCTGTATTCAGAAGCTCCGTCTCCTTTTCCTCCATGCGTCCGTCCGCCAACAGCTGACGGATATATCCATACAGCCGGGATTGTGCCTCAGATTCATCCAATTCAGAAAAATGCTCCCAGATCGGATCCGCAAAATCCAGACATTCCAGAAAACGATGAAACGCGGTTCCGCGCAGGGCGCCCCTGTTTTCCTCCTGCTCCTGTACAAACCGGGGAATATAGGGAATCGGTATCTCTTCCTGAAACAGACTCTGGCTTCCGTCCGCTTCCAGCAGATCCCGTGCCTCCTCCATCGCCCGATGCTTGATCTCAGAAACGGACACCTTCTGTTTCCTGATCTCACTTCTCTCATACGGATAACGCCAGGACAGTCTCTCCGCCACCTTCGCATACACATTATCATCAACCTGATCGAGTTCTTTTTCCAGCGCCTTTTTTTTCGCAAGGATTCCCGCCTGTTTCTTCTGTTCGCTCTCCACCCGTTCTTCCAAACCTACCGTTTGCAGCCGATACTGATCTCCGTAAGTCGCAAGCGCCGGAAGCACCCAGTCCCAGGCACAGTGCGCATCCATCCGGATACTGAAATCCAGCTTTTCAAACGGCTCCATGCGATCCCTATGCCCCGGATCCTTCTTCGGCTTCATACCGGTCAGTATCAGTTTCTGCTTTGCGCGTGTCATGGCCACATACAATACGCGCAGCTCCTCGCCGAGATTTTCCTTTTTCGTCTCAACAGAAAAAATCCGGCGGATCAGCGTGTCAGTCTTCAGTCTCCGCTCCGCGTCGGCCAGCTTCAGGCCAACGCCGTACTCCGGATGGAAAATCATGCTGCTGTTCGCATCCGTCAAATTAAATGGCTTGCCCATCCCGGCCACAAACACAATCGGGAATTCCAGGCCTTTGCTTTTATGAATCGTCATTAAACGCACCGCGTTCTCCTGCTCACTGACAGTCTCCGCCTCACCGTAATCCACATCATATTTCATCAGACGGTCGATATAGCGGATAAAATGGAACAGTCCGTGATAGCTGGTCTGCTCATAAGCAATTGCTTTTTCCAGCAGCATATCGAGGTTCGCCCGCCGCTGCTCCCCGGCGGGCAAGGCAGAGACGTAATTGCGATAGCCGGTCTCATCATAAATCTGCTGAATCAGAAGATGGATGGGCGTGTATGGCATACGCTCCCGAAAGGAATTAAGGCAATCCCAAAAGCAACTGACTTTATCATATAATTCCTGATTTCTATGAAATCCTTCTTTTCCGGCTTGGTCATCCGTTGTTTTATCGGCCTTATCCCTCTTTTCACTGTCAATATCCGTGTCTCCCCACCGAATTCCGACTATTTCTTCCACACACGCATAAAACGGCAGACTCTCATCCGTGATTCTGATCTGTGCCAGCTCATCGTCAGAAAAATCTCCGATCGGTGATTTCATCACCGTCACCAGCGGCAAATCCTGCTGCGGATTATCGATCACCCGCAACATGGAAAGAACAACCTGCACCTCCTGCGCGGAAAAATAGCCTGTCCGTGAAGCAACCAGAAGCGGAATCCCCTCCTGTTCAAAAGCGGTCTGAAAGGCGTCCGACCAGCCGGACAGCGTACGCAGCAGAATGACAATATCACGATAACGGCATCCGGCCGTCTGCTGATCAGAAACCATGGTCCGGATGCGCTGCGCGATCATACGGGCTTCCGTCAGGCGATTGTCCCGACCTGACGGATCCGGCTCAACAAGAAGAAATTCCGGATTATACGGATCTGTTTTTTCCTCTCCGGCAATTCCATCGGTTCGATCTGAGTCATTCCCATACAATGCCGCATCCGCATCGTACTCCACATTCCCCAGATCTCTGCCCATGATCCGCCCGAAAATGTCATTCACAACGGAAATAACCTCTCCTCCGCTCCGAAAATTCTGATGCAGGTCAATCCTCTGTGTGCGGCTCTCTGTCAGAGAAAACGTGTCGTATTTTCCCATAAACAGCTCCGGCCGCGCCAGTCGGAAGCGATAGATACTCTGCTTGACATCCCCGACCATAAACATATTTTCGTGCTGGGCAGGGATACCGGAAACCGCGGTCAGCAGCGCTTCCTGCACATAGTTGCTGTCCTGATACTCATCAATCATAACCTCACGAAAATGATTCCTGTACTCCGCGGCGGTGTCCGTCGGCTGTTTCGTTTCAGGATCTACAAGAATCTGCAGCGCGTCATGTTCCACATCCGAAAAATCCAGAATATTCTTTTTTGCCTTCTCCTTCGCATATTCTGTGGAAAAAGCTTTGACCAGGTCCACCAGCGTTTGAACCATCGCTCCGGTCTTTTGCATCAATTCCAGCTGACTGCGCATATCGGAAGCAAAATATTTTTCAGAAAATCCCCTGATCTGTGCCTTCATCTGATCGCGGGCGGCCTTTACCGCATTCTTTTTCTCCTCGCTGCCCTCGTAATTCCGCTTCGCCGGGAGTGATTTAAAATAAATCTTCTGCAGCGCTTCCTGCCAGCGGACAAGCTTCGATTCCGACTCATATTCCGTCTGCCGCAGATCCGTCTGAATATTTGAATGCCCGGAATCACCTGTACCGGCCGCAGGCATACTGCCCGAAAACCCGGAATCGTCTGTATCCGGTGCCGACAGTATATCTGCCTGTGCTTCATAAGCTGCCGTCTCACGCAAAAGCGCCTCCAGCTGCCGCAGGTCATCCCGAACCACACTCTCATAGTGCTGCGGGCCGTCCTCCTCCAGCGTGAGCGCATAGGCTTTCCGGTACTGACTGATCAGATCCTCCACCCGCTGCCGCAGATATTCCAGAAAATCACGCACCCACTGTTTTTCTTCCAGCTCCGCAAGATCTGCCGCCTCATACTGACCGGCACAGGAATCCAGCCACTCGTCCGGCCACGGATAACTCTGTGAATAATCATACAGCCGAAGGATCATCTCCCGAATCGGCTGATCGCTTTTCGCACCCGCATAGCCGTCCGCAAAACGCAAAAACGCCGGATCACGCTTCTGATAGAAATGCTCCAGCACGGCATCGCAGACATCCTCACGAAGCAGGGTCAGTTCTCCCTCGTCCGCGATACGAAAGCCCGGTTCCAGAGAAATCCGGTGGAAATGGTTCTGCACCACATGCAGACAGAAACTGTCAATTGTCGTAATCTGAGCATTGTGAATCAGAGCCATCTGTCTCTGCAGATGACTGTCCGAAGGGTTCCGATCCGCTGCCGCCTCAATCGCGTTTAATATTCGCTCCCTCATCTCAGCTGCCGCCGCATTCGTAAAGGTCACCACCAGCAGCTCATCCACATCCATCGGATGCTCCGCTTCAGTGACCATCGAGATGATACGCTGTACCAGCACGGCTGTCTTGCCGGAGCCGGCTGCCGCGGAAACCAGCAGACTGCGGTCGCGCAGATCAATGACTTTCTGCTGATCCGGGGTCCATGCAACTGCGGGTTGTTCTGTTTTATTGAAAACTACCTGTTCTGAATTCGGCATACAACTACATTCCTTTATAAAAATTTTATCTTTTTAATTCTATTTTTCCGGGGTCAGACCCCGTATCTTTTCCCAGATCTCCTCATCCTTCATATATGTTTCATCCTCGTAAGAGTATCCGGATATCCGCCGGTCAAACCCGCACACACCGCAAAAGCTGCAGTAATCACAACCGGTACGGTCACCCAGCCGACAGGGATTTACACGAATATCCCCTCCAAGGATCTTTTTTGCGGAGGAATCAATCACCTCACCGACATACTGCCTCAGCTGATTGAAATCGTCCGTTGAGGCCGCGGATGTCCCTGTTTTGCTGATGGTCAGGTCTTTTTTCAGCCTGATCGGTACTATGGCAGACTTCCGATTTGTCAAAAGATCCCGATCCATATGCAGCCAGGCTTCCTGTTCCAGATTGACAAGTCCGTTCGGACGCATGTCTGACAGGATCTCCTGAAATATCTCCTCGTCGCTGCGCTCCTCCCCTTCCGTCATCGGATCATCCAGGTGAAAATACAGGATACCGGCCGGCACGATTTCCTTCTCCGGATGCTGCTTTGCCAGCAGCTCCATCGCCGCGTTCAGGTAGACAACCAGCTGCAGCTGCATCCCATAATAAAGAGATAACAGCTGAAACTTCGCACCGCCGGATTTGTAATCAACCACCTTTATATAAATCTTATCCTCATTCTCATAAATATCCAGACGATCTACCGTACCGACGGTTCTCATCAGCGTCTCCGGGCTCAACTTACTCACCTGAGAGAATTCCACCTCATAGCCGCCCGGGCGGAAATCTCCGCGCCGGATCTGCTCCGTCATGACAGAAATACTGCGTCTCATAATTCTGTAGATGCGTTCAAGCACATAGGCGCTCCGCGAAGATTCCAGCAGAGAATCGTTCGGCATCTCCAGCACAGCCTCCTCCATCGCCTGCCGAAGCAGTTCTTCCTGCTGCTGATCCGTGACGGAATCCCAGCTGTATGATTTTTCCAGACTAACACAATATTTTCGGAGTACCGAATGAAACATCGTGCCCATATCCAGACTCTCAAACGTACATTCCTTCCGGTCCGCCAGCTTCAATCCGTACTCCAGAAAATGCGCATAAGCACACTTCGCGAACAGTTCCAGACGAGTAACGGAGTTTACCAGAACCGCGCCGTACAAAAGCTGCGCCAGCTTTGCCTCAAGATATTCTCCCTGATAATGCCTGAAATGTGCGTCAAAAAAAGTTCGTATCAGCGGCGCCCATTCCGGCTGCTTCATAAACCATCGGTGCAGGGCTTTCCATTCCCGGAATTTTTCTGTCTGGTCCGTAATCTTCTGTTGATTCTGAGGATCCGCCGTGTCAGTCTTATCTGGCATATCATCCCGCTCCCGAATTTCGCCGCGCACAGATAATCTCAGATGCTCTTTTTCAGGCATGAAGTCCCCCATCTTCATCAGCCCCGTCACATACGTTTCCACAGCGCTTTTCGGGGTAACGGCAGACTGAAAATCCCCCGCCTCCATCTCGTGAACCATCAGCTTCGGAAACAGCTTCTGCATCGTCCCGATCAGATAAGACGGCCGCACCGCCTTTCCCTCTCCATCCAGCCGCGACCAGGTCAGGTACAGCGCGTCAGACGGTTTTGTCAGATTCAGGTAAAGATAAAAACGCTGCAAAAAAACCTGCTCCCGCTCTCCGGGCGCAAGCTCCAGTTCATGTTCTTCCATTACCTCACGGTCATACTGGGACAAAATGCTTCCCCGCTGCGATTTCTTCGGAATCACACCGTCATTCACACCCAGGAAAAACAATACCCGAACCCCGTCCAGTCTTGTACGTTCGATATCTCCCAGAATCAGACAGTCATTTCCCTGCGGAATGGAACCGACTCTGGCGGAAGACAGTCCGGCTTCCAGAACATCCGCGTAATCAGAGATGGAAAGCACCTCATCGCCAAGCAGATCTGTCAGTTTATCAAAAAGATCAATCACGATTTTATAAATCTGACGGTAAGCGGAAGAAAGCCGCTCCTCACCGTCCAGTTCAAACTTCTCCTGTTTTTCGCGAATCCGGTCCTCCGTATTCAGACTGTACAACAGCTGATAAAGCGCTCCCGTCCGTTCCTTCACAGAGGCGTCCTTCCTCTGAAACACGGTAATAAAATCTCCGATCTGGGCGCACAGACGTTCCCTCAGTTGATTTAAGATTGAAAGCTCGTCCTGCCGCCTCTCCTCCTCCGGACAGATTCTTCCGTGACGGGCGAATGGTTTTCGAAACGGTTTTTCCCATTTTTGCAGACCGCGAATTCCCTTTTCCTTGCAGTAGTTTTCCAGCAGATCCGCTTCCTCCGGCAGAAATCCGCACAAACCGGTGCGCAGATAGCGGAAAACACTCTCATATGATAAATCCTTTTCCGCCATCTCCATCGCCGCACGGATCAGTTCAATCAGCGGATGATAGAGGATGGTCTGCTTCACATCCGTAAAATACGGAATCCCGTACATGGAAAAAACAGCATCCGCATACTTTTCATACCCTTCGATATTGCCGCTTACAATAGCAAAATCCCGATAACGGTATCCTTTTTCACGAACGAGCGTCTGAATCGAAGCGGCGGCAAAATGAAGCTCCTCCCTTGGAGATGATATGGAATAAAAATTCAGACGGGAGCCGCACTCATCCTCATAAGCCCTGCTCCCTGCGCGAAACAGATTCTGCTCCAGATGAGCGAGAACCGGATTCTCTCCGAAGCGGCTCCGTGCACAGGCATCAATCCGCAGCGGATCTGCGATCTCAAACCCGGTTTCTTCCGCAGCCTCTGTCAGCGCATTCACCATCTTATGGCTCATATAAAACAGATCCTGCATCTGTATCCGCCGGTTCCGGTCCTGCAAAACCTCCCGCGTATCCAGCGTCACCGTGACATAAATATCGCGGACATAAAGCATCAGTTCCCGCAGCAGCTTCACCTGCACCGGAGTAAAGCCGGTAAATCCGTCAAAAACAAGCACCGCATCTTTCAGCAAAGCGGAATCCGCCGCCGCACCGCACAAAACCTCCAGCACCTTTTCCGCCGTCACATAACCCTCCTGCAGATATTCATAAAAAGAACGGTAAATATGCAGAATATCACTCAGCTTCAAACGCAAAGCACTGTCCTCTTTTAGTTCTCCGAGAAACCTCTCCAGATCGTCCGGTGAAATACCATACTGCATGAGTTCGGAAATCATGGATTTCAGCTCACCGATATAGCCCATTTTCGTCAGATTCCCTTTTAAAATCGTCAGATAACGTTCCTTTTCCTCCACGATCCGCCGCAGAACCAGACTCTTCCCTGTCTCCTCCATCACCGTATGATGAATGCCCAGTTCATCAAACACCCTGTATGCCAGACGGTCAAAGCTCACCACATCCACATTCAAAATAACATGGTTTTTCGTATGTGCGACCAGACTCTTCTGTGCGCGCATGGTAAATTGCTCCGGCACCACAACAAAATAACGCTGATATGGCGCCTGTTCCGCCATATCAGCCGTTTTCTGAAAGATATATTCTGATTTTCCGTTCCCTGAATTGCCATATAGAAAATACAGAGACATCGTTATCCCCCTTATTCATAAATGCCTTTTCAAAATCGCCGCCGGTATTCGCAATCCGCGGCACACAGTGCTCACCGCAGCGCAAAATACGCCAGCACAACCACGCCAAGCGCGATCCGATACCATCCGAACACTGTAAAATCATGCTTTTTGATATAGCTCATCAGGAACTTAATCGCAATGATGGAGACGATAAACGCCACCAGCGTTCCCACACCCAGCAGCAGAAGCTCATCGGTCGAAAAAGTGCCGTCATACCTGAGCAGCTTGATCGCGCTTCCGCCCACCATCGCCGGAATAGCCAGGAAAAAGGTAAACTCTGCCGCCGCTGTTCTGGAGATGCCAAGCAGCAGCCCGCCGATGATCGTGGATCCGGAGCGCGACGTCCCCGGGAAAACCGCAGCCACTGTCTGACAGAGACCGATCACAAGCGCCTGCCCATAGGAAATGTCGTCAATGGAATCCACGACAACCCTGCGTCTTCGCTGCCGGTTCTCCACCACGATAAACACAAAACCGACCGCGATCAGCATAATGGCTACCGTAAAATAATTATAGAACAGCGCGGTAAAAAGATCGTCCCACAGCAGCCCCACAACCGCAGCCGGAATGGACGCAACGATAATCTTCAGCCACATGCTGCACTTCTTCCGGTCAATCCGGATCCTTCCATGATTTCCGGAAAGAGGCAGGAGCTTTTTCCAGTAGATAACAATAACGGAAAGGATGGCGCCGAGCTGAATGACGACGAGAAACAGATCCCAGAACTCTTCGCTGACATTCAGCGTGACAAACTCATCCAGCAGGATCATATGTCCCGTGCTGCTGATGGGCAGCCACTCGGTGATACCTTCCACGATTCCAAATATTATAGATTTTATTATTTCAATCATAAGATAAATCCTTCATTACTGTCATTTTACGAAACATGAATGCTGCATGTCGGTACATTGTATCTGATAAGAATCGATTACCGATTGCGGTAAGCCGCCGGCGTAATGCCGTACATTTTTTTAAACTGACGATTGAAATGCTCCACGCTGGGATAGCCGGACTGCTCCGCAACCTGCTCGATCGTCATACCTTCCGATTTCAGCAGACTGCAGGCATGCTGCATCCGGATACCGGTCACGATCTCGCTGAACTGCTTTCCTGATTTTTCCTTAATATATTTGGAAAGATACGGAACCGAGAGATAAAACTCCTCCGCAAGGTCTTTCAGCGTGACCGTCCGGTAATGCGTCTGAATATAATTCATTATATTCTGCATCCGCTTATCGAGGTTCAGTTTTTTTTTGACAGATCGTCCAGCAGATGATTCACAGCGACCGCAAGCGCGTGAATCGAAGCTTTCACAATATCCCCGTCAAAACCGACGCCCCAGTACAGCTGATCCGAATCGCCCTGAATGCCGATATAGGAAGCCGCCTGCGAGGAGGATCCCTGCGAGAGCGCATGCTCCTCGTAGACCTGCAGCTTATACGTAATGTTGAAATACTGTTTGATCGCGTTGCTGACCGCATCAAGACGGCCATTGCCGGAGGCGATCACCACATCTGTCTTTCCATTATACTCGATCGTCACTTCCGCACGGATACCCTGCACCTGCTCGAAATGAGACTCCTTTACCGAAAACTGCTCCTGATAGAGGAAATATCTCGAACGGAAGATTTCATAAATCTTCTGAGGAGAAAGCTCCCTGTGCTCTACGTCGGAAACATGCTTCACTGCGTAGCCCACTTCTTCTCTCATCCTTGCCGGAAGCACCAGTCCGAAATGATTCTTCAGGACATAGCTCACACCGCCCTTGCCGGACTGGCTGTTGATCCGGATCACATCTGAATCATAGGTACGCCCGACGTCCTGCGGATCGATCGGCAGATAAGGCACATCCCAGATCTCCTTCTGCTGCTCCTGACGACAGGCAAGCCCCTTCGCAATCGCGTCCTGGTGAGAGCCGGAAAATGCGGTAAACACCAGCTGTCCGGCATACGGATGCCGCGGTGAAATCTGCATCTGTGTCAACCGCTCATAAGTGGACGCGAGATAATTCATATCTGAGAAATCAAGCTGCGGGTCAAACCCGTGAGAGAACATGTTCATGCCAAGCGTGACAATATCCACATTCCCGGTCCGCTCCCCGTTCCCGAACAGCGTACCCTCTACCCGATCCGCCCCTGCCAGAACACCCAGCTCCGCCGTCGCCACACCGGTTCCCCGGTCGTTGTGCGGATGGATGGAAATCACAACCGAATCACGGTAGCGGAGATTCTTATGCATGTACTCGATCTGGTTCGCGAAAATATGCGGCATACCGTTTTCCACCGTGGCCGGAAGATTGATCGTCGCCTTTTTGTCCGGTGTCGGCTGCCAGACATCCAGGACGGCATTGCACACCTCCAGGGCATACTCCATCTCCGTGCCGGTAAAGCTCTCCGGGCTGTATTCAAACGTGATGTCGCCCTCCTCCTTCGCCGCCAGCTCCTTCAGCAGAACCGCGCCGTCAACAGCGATCTGTTTGATCTGTTCCTTATCCTTCTTGAAAACCTGCTCCCGCTGCGCCACGGAGACAGAATTGTATACATGGACAATCGCGTGCTTTACTCCCTGTATCGCCTCAAATGTCTTCTTTATAATATGCTCCCGCGCCTGTGTCAGAACCTGAATCGTCACATCATCCGGAATCATATCCCGCTCGATCAGTGTGCGCAAAAACTCATACTCCGTCTCATCCGCTGCCGGCTAGCACACTGCGATAATTTTAAATCCGATATTTACCAGCATCTGATAAAACTCAATCTTCTCATCCAGGCCCATCGGCTCGATCAACGACTGATTGCCGTCGCGCAGATCTACGCTGCACCAGATCGGGGCTTTCTCGATCTCTGTTTTCTTCACCCAGTCATACGTCATATCGGGCGGCAGAAAATATGGAACTTTATATTTCCCTGTATTCATTCTTCTCATTTCTCCGTTTCTTATTTAACATACACATGACTATAACATGTTGGCCAGGAAAAAGGAATGATTAAATTTAATCATTTTATTTGATATATTTTAATATCCTCAAAATACAAATATGACTACAATCATCAATTCTTTGAATTCTTCTTTTGGCGCACGATTCCGCCATTTTTTACAGGTCAGCCTCACCCCCTGCTTTGCAGCAGGATGACCGCATATGCCATCGCCAGTTCGCATACCTGCAGGAAAAACCCCTGAATATCTCCGGTGATTCCTCCGAATTTCCGCAAGGCCATCCGTCGGCAGAGCAGGCAGGTAATGACAGCCGCGGCAGCCGCCGGGATTCCTCTGCGCCAGTCCAGGAAAATCACGGCACATATACATGCAGCCGCCTCGATGGCCAGGCATATCCGACATTTTTTCCGGTCGGCCGCGGAAGAAAATGAAGCGGCAAGCCCGCTGTCTTTCGCGCATGGAAATGTACAGATGCCGAACCCGCTGAGCGCCCGGCTCAGCGCAAAACAGATACTCAGTATCAGAACCGATGCCGGCTCCGCCTCCGACCAGATACCGGCCGCCGCCAGAAAATACCCGCAGCAGACAATGACGGCAAAGGCTCCCGCGTGAGAGTCCTTTAAAATCTCCAGCCGCCGCTCCTTCGGCTGCCAGGAACTCAGTGCGTCCGACGTATCCAACAGTCCGTCCAGATGGATGCCGCCGGAAATGATGACCGGAATCAGGACAAAGCCCGCCGTCCGCAGCAAACTGCCGATCCCCAGTGCTTCCGCGGCCAGAGACCAGAGCCACATCACGATCCCGATCACGACTCCCACCAGGGGAAAAAAGCAAAGAGCATATCGCATATTCTGTTCTGTCCATCTGACCTGCGGCATCGGGATCTTAGAGTATAAAGAAAATGCCACGATCATGTTTTCCAGCCATTTCATCATAAAACTTCCATTTTCACCCGGGATCGCAGACGGCTGACTGCAGGAGTCTGAACCGGCTGCCGCCGTTCCGTGATATCAGGACGATCCCTTTATAATGACAGGTATACCGTGCACCACCTCCGCCACCTCATCCGCAGCAGCTGCAATCTCCCGATTGATCCGTGCCAGACACTGTCTGTAAAGCTCTGTCTCCGGTGTATACATCACGCCGTCCGAAAACACCTGATTGGTCACGACAATCACATGTACGGCCCATTCCGTCAGTCTCTTTACTCCGTTCAGAATCGCCGCGGCCGCCTGATCCGCATCCTGCCTTCCATCCGGAGAAAACATCTCATTTGCAAGTAAATTAGACAGACATTCCAGCAGAATCGTATCATATGACGCAATCGCGGCCTGTTCCAGATGTGTATAACATTCGAGCGTATCAAAGCCCCGTCCGTCTCTCATACGGCGATGCCGGGCAATACGCATGACGCTCTCCTCATCATGGGGCTCCATGGCTGCGATATAAAGCTTTTTCCCGGAGGAAAGATCCGCACAGCGCCGCTCCGCATATTCCGACTTTCCGCTGCCGCTCCCTCCGATCACCAGTATCAGCATAGATGACTCCTCTTCATTCAGCAGTCCGGCCAGGACCGATGGTTTCACAGCATGCCCTTCTTATCAGTCCCTCGACTCAATGACAATCAATATCCCGCTCTTTAATACAATACGCGCCTCTTCATCCCGGATCTCATTGCTCACCCCGCGCGCTTTTCCGGAAGTCAGGGTAAAATTCTCCGTCTCATAAACAAATCCGGTCAGAGTCAGCCCCTCCACCTGCGGCGTAAACGGGAGCAGCGATACATACCGGCCAAACTGCTCCTCTCTTCGAATCGTCAGCGTATCCCGTATCATCCGGATCCGATTATGTTCATCCAGAATGATGCATGCCGCCCCCGCTTCCATCGCCGGCAGAAGCAGCTGCAGATTCCCAAGCACATGATCCAGACGACTCCCGGTAGCCCCGAGCAGCGTGATCCGGTCGGCCCCCGCACGGATCGCATGCAGGATGGCAAGCTCCGTATCCGTCTCGTCCTTCTGCGCGGGAAACGTCAGAATCCGCTCCGGACATTTTTTCTGAAAAAACTGCAGCACATCCGGGTCCGCCGAGTCAAAATCTCCCAGGATCACATCCGGCCATATGCCCGCTTTACGACAGAAATTCAAACCGGAATCCGCTGAGATCACACAGTCCCACACCCCTGTATCCACCTGTTTTTTTGCAAAAGGGAGGTCTATATGACCTCCCGTTATAATCAAAGTATTCATGTCCGTCTTTATTCTCCGTCTTCATCATCTGAATGCCCGCCGGTTTCATCAGAGCACTATCGTCCATCCAGAATCCGAAGAAATGATTCCACATTCTCCTCAATATCACCCCGGAACACGGCGCTCCCCGCGACAATGATATTGGCGCCCGCATCGAGAATTTCATGGATATTTGTGAGATTCACGCCTCCGTCGACTTCGATATCCGTCTGACATCCCGCCCGGTCGATCATCTGCCTGAGGTCATGAATCTTCTGCGTGATATAGGGGATATATTTTTGCCCGCCAAAACCGGGATTTACACTCATCAGCAGTACCATGTCCAGATCCGGAAGCATATACTCCAGTGCGGATAAAGGGGTGGCCGGATTCAGCGCCACCGCTGCCAGAATGCCCTTTTCCCGAATCGCATGAATCGTGCGGTCAAGATGCCGGCAGGCCTCCGCATGTACGGAGATCAGATCAGCCCCCGCTTCCGCAAAATCATTGATATAACGAATCGGCTCATCGATCATGAGATGCACATCAAAAATACGCTCTGTACATTTGCGGATGGAACGTATGACCGGCATCCCATAGGAAATGCTCGGGACAAAAATCCCATCCATCACATCGATATGGACATACTGTGCGCCGGCCTGATCCAGCATCGAAATCTGTTCACCCAATCTGGAAAAATCAGCCGACAAAATAGAAGGAGACAAACAATTCATAACATCCTCCTGCTCTGATACTTTTTCTTACTGCGAAGCTCATGATAAATCTGCCCGTAGTTCTCATATCTGCTCCGACTGATCGTTCCGTCCTCCACAGCGGCACGAACCGCACAGCCCGGTTCACTGAGATGGCTGCAGCCCCGGAACCGACAGTCTCCTTTACAGCGAAAAATCTCCCTGAAAAACTGATCCAGTGTTTCCGGCTCCACCGGCAGAAGATCCTGCCTGCCGCTCTGCTGTGCCTGTGAATTACAGCAGTCCACAGCAAGAGAGCTGAAACCCGGCGTATCAACAATAAATGTATCCTCATCCAACGCGATCAGTTCTGAATGGCGCGTTGTATGGCGGCCGCGCTCTGTTTTCCTGCTGATCTCTCCGGTCTCCATACACGCATGCGGAGCAAGACGGTTGATCAGCGTGGATTTGCCGGAACCGGACGGTCCGGCCACCGTACTCGTCCTTCCCCGCAGCTGCTCTCTGACCGTATCAACACCGTCACCCGTCGCAGCACTGAAAAAGAAAAGCGGATAACCGGCCGCGCCGTAAATTTCACGCACTTCAGCGATATCCGCCTCAGATACCAGATCAGATTTGTTCATGCAGATCACCGTCGGAAGGCGCTGCTGCTCCATCACAACCAGAAAACGATCCAGAAGATTAAAATTCGGTTCCGGAGAGGCAAGCGCAAACACAACGGCCGCCTGGTCGACATTCGCGACCGCCGGACGGATCAGGGCGTTTTTTCGAGGAAGAATATCCGTGATATTCCCGGTCATCTCTGCCTCGCTGATCACATCCATGCAGACATCATCGCCAACCAGAGGCTTCCGGTTCTGATTCCGGAACACGCCCTTTGCTTTGCACTCATAAATGCCGGCGCACATCACCCGGACGTAATAAAATCCGGCTATTCCCTTTATGATTTTCCCCTGTTTCATCTGCGGCAACATCACTATTCTTCATAAAATGTGACAGTATCCTCCTGTGTATAAGTCTGTTCTTCTCCGTCCGAATCGACATAATGCCATTCGATCACAATCGTTCCCTCATCCGTCCCTGTAATACCGTTCACCGTTGCGACAAACGGGAAACTCGTCTGATTCGTCCAGGACTGGATCAGCTCGTCGCTCTCCGCTTTATAAAGATATATATCCGCGTAATTAGTCGTCACATTGGTCGGCGCCTTAATCTTCAGACTCGCATAATACGTCACTTCCTCCGCACCAAGGCTGATCACCAGATCAACGGAAGTCCCCATATCCACATAGCTTCCCGAAGAAACACTCTGGCTGATCACAAGGCCCTCCGACACGGTATCGCTGTACTCTTCTGTCACAGTGCCGACATTCAGTCCCGCGTCTCCAAGCGCGGTTGTCGCGTCGGCCTGCGATTGACCCGTTACAGACGGAACCTTCGTTGTCTCCGTACCCTGGCTGACATAGATCGTCACAGTGTCTCCCTCTGTCGCTGTACTGCCGCTCTTCGGACTCTGACTGATGACCTTCCCGGCCTCCACGGTACTGTCATACTGAAACTCACGGACGACCTCCAGTCCTCTGTCCTGCAGCGTCGTCATGGCGGCGTCCGATGTATATCCTACCACATTCGGCACCGTCACAGTCTCTGCCTCCGGCTCGGCCGCTATCACCACATAGACGGTCGTTCCCTCATCCACCATCTCTCCTTCTTCCACATCCTGCGAGATGATCTGGCCGGCTTCGTATTCATCCGTCTCTTCCTCAGCCTCCTGCTCTACCAGAAGCCCCAGTTCTTCCAGAGACTCCTCCGCCTCTTCCAGCGTCATGCCGAGGATGTCAATCATCTCTACCTGGTCGATCGTCTCTTCCGTCGTCTGTTCCTCATCCTGTGAGGATCTGCTGCCGCCGAAGTTGACAAGACCGGTAAAATCCAGAATAAAATATACCACAATCAGCGCAATGATGATAATAACCACAATGCGCAGGACATTAACGACTTTCTCCATTTTCGGATTCAGCAGGCTGTCATCATCATCATCATCGTCATCCTCATCCTCATATATATAGGCATATTTTCCGTCCTTCTCCTCCTCGTCATCCTCATCCTGTGTAATCGTACTGCTCTCCTGAATCTCCTTTACCTCTTCATCTGACAGAACTCTGGTTTTCTCCTGGTTATACGGAATCATGGTGACAAAATCCTCGTTGGGAGAGAGCAGAGATTTTCTCAGATCAACCAGAAGGTCTTCCATCGAATCATACCGCCGGTCAGCACTTTTCTGCGTACATTTTAAAATAATCTTCTCAAGGCTGATGGGCAGATCCTCCGCGTATTCGGCCGGACTGACCATCTCATCCTGGAGATGCTTGATCGCCACCGCAACCGTACTGTCTCCATCAAAGGGCACCCTTCCGGTCACCATCTCATACATGACGATACCGAGAGAATATATATCGCTCCTGTTGCTGACGTAGCCGTTTCTTGCCTGCTCCGGCGACGCGTAGTGCACAGACCCCATCACGTCCGAATGGATTGTGTTCTCCGATACAGCCCGGGCAATACCGAAATCCGTCACCTTCACCTTTCCCTCGGTAGAGATCATGATGTTCTGGGGCTTGATATCCCGGTGGATGATATTCTTCGCATGAGCTGCCTGGATGCCACGGGCGACCTGAATCGCAATACTCAGGGTCTCCTTATAATTCAGCCGTCCCTTTTTTTCAATATAAGTCTTTAACGTGATACCGG
>JAJBUT010000010.1:0-1311 GCA_020860185.1 Lachnospiraceae bacterium
AGACAGCAGCGGAAGCGAAGACGGCAGCGGAAGCGGGGACAGCAGCGGAAACGGAGATGATGAGTCGCAGGAAGCGCCGTCTCTTCGCAGTACCAGTGCGACGCTTCGCTATACCGGCGCGACGACGGGCACGACGCCGACCTTTGATCTGTATCTGTCGGACGGCACCAGCGACTGGGCGGACAGTGTGACGACGGTCACCATCGTAGATTCCCGCGATGGTTCGGCGCAGATTCTGGATGAAGATCAGTATGCGGTGACGTCGAGCAAAATCAGCCTGATCCGGACAGATGAAGATCCGATCATGTCCGTCTCGACGGCGGAGCGTTCGGTGGATTTTGAGATTATTGTTTCATCTGAGGGATATGAGGATCTGGATGAGATATATACGGTGACGATGTACGGGGCGCAGACGTTCCAGCTTCGTTATCTGGACGGCGACGGCAATGTGATCTCCTCTCATACCTTCACGAGAGATGAAATCATAGAGATGAGTGAGGCAGAGGAGGTGTATTACAATACCATCTGCTCGATGACAGGGCTTCGTTCCTTCCGCGCGAAAGGCGCTTATCTGTCAGATTTACTGGACGCGGCGGGAATCACTTTCTCGGAAGGGATGACCATGGTGCTGCGGACCAATGATATGGCCGAGGGGGAGAATGATTCCACAACGCAGGATGCTTATTACAGTTCATATGGGACGTTTACCTATGAGGAGATGATGGGTACCGCCCGCTACGCGTTTACAGATATCTTTACCAACGATACGCTGAAAGCGGACATTCTCGCCGCGAGCAAATTCGGCACGGATGTGAGGACTCTTTTGGGATCTGCCGCGCAGAAGGAGGAGGTATATCCTCTGATTTCCTATAATTATATTGAACTGCAATATCCGCAAACAGAAGGACAGAGTATTTATGATTATGATTATAGTGAGCTTGTGGGATACGAGAATTCCTTCCGGTTTCTGTTCGGCATAGCCATGGATGAGGAGGATGACAGCATGATCTCCGGCACGACGACGACGTGGTCCGCTTCCTATGCCGTGTTCGGCATAGATATCATTGATGAAAACTATGAGGGAGACAGTACAGATGAGAGTCAGGGGGATATGTTCGCGGTGCGAAGAGGAAATACCTTCTATTTTCAGGAGACTCTGGATACGGTTAACTCTCTCTATATGGTGGATTACGGCAGGGCAACGGATGAGGTGCTGATCGGCGACTGGGATGGCGACGGCATCGACACTGTGTGTGTGCGCCGCGGTAATACCTGTTATTTTTCCAATGACGCCTCGTTTACGTCTACGGT
>JAJBUT010000010.1:1411-3068 GCA_020860185.1 Lachnospiraceae bacterium
ACCTGTTATTTTTCCAATGACGCCTCGTTTACGTCTACGGTTGCGGACATCGTTCTGGACTATGGCAGAAGTACGGATGAGATGCTGATCGGTGACTGGGACGGTGACGGAACCGATACCATCTGCGCGCGTCGCGGAAAGGTATATTATATCGGCAATGATCTGGTCTCTGCGACTGCCGCGACGGTTCTGTACTACGGACGGGAGACCGATGAGGTACTGGCGGGCGACTGGAACGGCGACGGTTATGATACGCTGTGTGTGCGCCGCGGAAATGCTTATTATATCCGGTATGACCTGCAGCCCGGAGATGCTGACAAGGTGATTTATTACGGCAGAACCACGGACGAAGTGTTTGTGGGAAGATGGAAGTAAGTATGAAAACCAGATTTTTGGAAAAAATAGTTCCGCTCTGTCTGGCAGGGATCGTGGCTTTTTCCGGCGGCGGATTTTCCGCTGCCGGGGAGACGGTCTCTGTTACGGCAGAGGAGGATGCCGTGATGGTATCAATCGGGGAGACCATCAAATCCGGCGGTACCTATCAGGTGAGTCCGAAGGCCGTGAGCGGAACCATCACGGTTGCGACGACCGAACCGGTTACGCTGGACGGTTCCCTGGGCGGCAATCATTCCTATCTGACGATTGAGTGTATTGTTGGGGGAACGAGTCTGACGATACAGGATCTGACGATCGTCAGCCCGGATGACGGAGATACGAGCGCCATCCGATTTAGCGGCACGGGAAATACGCTTACCGTATCGGGGAAAAACAGCATACAGAACTGTTCGCCCTACGATGATGCGAAAGCGCTGATCTGTGTGCCGGAGGACGCGGAGCTGACAATCAACGGCGACGGCGTACTCAGCATGTACCTGAAAGCGGATGGTACCGGCGCCGGCATCGGCGCCGACACGGACGAAGCGTGCGGCAGGATCGTTTTTGACGGCGCGACGGTATTGATCAGTAACACAAAGAATTCCATTCCCATTGGCGGAGTAAAAAAAGGCGAGATCGTGTTTCAATCCGGGGAGGTAGTAGTTTACGGCGGCAGCGCGACCGGCACGCCGCTGATTGGGGCGGAATCGGTTTCGTTGCAGGGCGGTACGGTCACGCTGACGAGCGATGGGAAGAATGGATATAATCTTGCGGCTGACTCGATGACGGTGACAGGAGGCTCTCTGCTCACGGACGAGAAAGGCGTGTACGCAGAAATTGTGGATGGAGACGGGCGTGCGGCGGCTTACTGTAAAGTGTCGGTGGGTGAAGGTACGGATGTGGATACTGTCAGCTCCGCCACAGGCAGTACAGATGCTTCCTCGGATTCGGACACGTATTATGTGGTGACGGTGGATGGCGAATACTTTTATTCCGGATTCGGTCATGTACACGATGTTTCCGGAAACGTTGTTTCATATGGCGCTCTGGGGCTGTATCTTCCGAAAAGCGATCATACGGTGACGGTGAACGGGGTGGCCGGCGAGGCGGTATGGGATGAAGAAAGCGGAAGCTTTACACTGACCGGCGCATTGACGAGCGCAGATGATCCGCAGAATGGTGCCGATGACACAGATGAGGCCGGAGGAGCGGACGAAACCGGAGGAACGGACGAAACCGGAGGAACGGACGAAACCGGAGGAACGGACGAAACCGGAGGAAC
>JAJBUT010000019.1 GCA_020860185.1 Lachnospiraceae bacterium
TCCCGCTTACTACCATCAAAGTGTAAGTAGAAAATTTATGCGGAACTATAGTTAAATATTCTGATGTGCTTCAGTTTTATAACTACCTGTTGGAAAAACAGGGGATCCGGATTAACACACTGGAGACGATTCACACGTTGCTGCATCCGACATTCCAGCTGGCGGTTCGGGATGAGATCATCCGGAAGAATCCGACGGACGGTGTGATGGGAGAAGTGAAAAAAAGCTCCGGTGAGACGACGGGTGTTCGGCACGCGTTGACGATTGAACAGCAGCGGGCGTTTATGGAGCACATTGCGAATCATCCGGTCTATTATCACTGGTGGCCGCTGTTTACAATCCTGCTTGGCACGGGTTGCCGTATCGGTGAGGCGTTAGGACTGCGTTGGGATGATCTGGATTATGACAGACGGATTATCAGCATCAACCATAGCCTGGTCTATTATCCGGTCGGAGAAAACCGCACCTCGGTCATGCACATCTCGAAGCCGAAAACGAAAGCCGGTGAGCGAACCATCCCCATGTTGGATTCTGTGAAAGACGCTTTTGAGATGCTGTACGAGGAGCAGAAGGAAAACGGCTGGAGTGATGTGGAGATTGACGGGATGCATGGATTTATTTTCTGCAATCGGTTCGGTAATGTACCAAATCCTCAATCCGTCAACCGGACAATCAAGCGCATTATTGCAGACTATAATGCCGGTGAAGAGATTGCGGCAAAGAAGGAACACCGTGAACCGGTACTTCTTCCGGATTTTTCTGCACACCATCTGCGGCACACGTTTTGTACGAGACTTTGCGAGAAAGAGACCAACCTGAAGATCATCCAGTCCGTTATGGGACATAAGGATATCCAGACAACTATGGATATCTATGCGGAAGCGACGGAGGAGAAAAAACAGG
Source organism: Lachnospiraceae bacterium (assembly GCA_020860185.1). Classification (GTDB taxonomy): domain Bacteria; phylum Bacillota; class Clostridia; order Lachnospirales; family Lachnospiraceae; genus Eubacterium_I. The sequence goes on from JAJBUT010000019.1 coordinate 904, forward strand.
AATCATTTGAACGATTGGCTGCAACATTGGACGTATTTTAAGAAGGGCTCACGAAAGCCGTTCCGTTTGACAGCAAAATTCTTTAAAGGACAGCAAATTGACAGCAAATCTGCGGGCATGACGGGGTATTACGAAGCATGATGAATCATTGGTTTCGGGTGAAAAACAGCGATGTGAAGCACCACGAAGCATGATGAAGAAATCTCAACAGTAATCCCGACCATGCGCAGCAGTCAGTGATGTATGTATTGATTTGCCAAGAAAATGGGATGCTCCAATTATAACTTGCAGAAAAGATGGGAGAAAAAGGCAGAGGCTTTGCAGTAGGGGCAGACAGCTCCGAAGCCTGTGAAAGACAAGATAACCGATAAAGAGTTATCGTAGTTCTTGTAATCGAACTAATAATATGAAATACATTATACTTCTGACAGTTTAATGATTGTATCACTCTGCCGGAACAACCAGTCCGTAAATTCTTTCGGAGCGGTTGTTCCCTTTTTACTTCAGTTTTCCTCCGAAAATGTCATTTCTTTTTGTGTTTTTTATGCAGTAAATGCCATTTTCGTGCAGTAAGCGCCATTTTCGTGCAGTGAGGGTTATCAAATATAAAATATTGTGTTATCATGAGCGCAGCCAATGAATCAAAGGCTTGTGAGCGTTTGCGGCAAAGCAGAATCAGGAGATCAAAATGACTGAAGTGTGTCGGCGAAAGGCAGAAAATATACACATACGAAGGTCTTTGTGCCTGATTTGCGCATCGGTAATAGCTCTGGCACTGTCTTTTGGCATGTCTGTTCCTGTCTGTGCGCAGGTCGGATCTCCCGGCAGTTCCCACGTGAGCGGAACCGTGAAGGCATCGGACAGTTCTTCGGATACATCGGACGGTTCGGACACATCCGACGACGGCAACACAGCGGACCCCGCGGAGGATGCGGATGCGGCCGGCGGTGATGCCGCGGACACATCTGAAAATACGAATGAAGCATCTGCCGCTTCAGATTCCGGGAGAGTTCCTTTTCTCGCTAACGGGGCGCAGACCGGGGCTTTTGCTTCTGTGATTTTGTATATACTGTTGCTGGCTGCGGCGGTCGCGGCGGTTGCATTGATGTTCAGATGCTATTATAAAAAGGAAAGGTACAGGTTCAGTCCATATGGAGGAAAAGAAGAATCATTCACGGAAAAGAGTGGCAGCCATTCTGATAGCAGTGATTGCTGTCGTTGTCGCGGCACTGCTGATTCATCAGTTTTTACTGAAAAATGACGAATCAGATATGGGAAGCGGCGCCGGAGAGGTGGTAGCCTGGGATGTCGATATAGATACGGAGGAGGATACGGCCGGAGCGACGGGAGCGATTCAGATTCCCGGATATGAGTCCATGGTATTCACGGCCGGGGAGACGATTCAGACGGTTGATATCGGGAATCCGGCGGACAATACCTGCTATTTTGTGATTACGCTCCTTCTGGAGGACGGAACAGAATTATTTCAGTCCGATTATCTGGAACCCGGACAGGGTTTTGAGAGCATTGAGCTGACGCAGGCGCTGGAGGAGGGGGAATATACCGCTGTCATCCGGTATGAGTGTTACTCGATGGAGGATATGAGTGCTTTAAACGGCGCCAGCTCGGAGTTTACACTCATTGTAAAATAACAGAAATATCTGTTCAGAATCAAATCAGCACGGGATGTACTTCTGATTTTGATTCCGAACAGTAAATATGATATAAGCAATTGTTCGGAAAAGGAGAGCGGCACACACGCACCTCTGATTCCGGGCAGCTGTTCTTATATATTTCGTAACTGTTCTGTATCTTCACAGTTACATATATTCTTATATTCTCAAAATAAGGAAGACAAAAATCGAGGGAATATAGGAAGGTCATTTATCACGATTCAGAGCTTATCCGACGAATCACCGGTTCCGCGGATGCTGAATCACTCACAAACAGTAAAGGAGACAGGAACGATGAAAAAAAGAAGTTTATTGAGAAGAGGCGTCGGTCTGGTGCTGGCAGGCTCTCTGGTCTTCGGGATGCAGTCAATCGCATTCGCGACGGATCCGGAGCTGACAGAAAGTGCGCAAAGCGACGATACTGATGTGACGGGTGAAGTGGAAGCGACCTCCGGGGTCAGCCCGACATACATCATCACAATCCCCGAGAAGATTGACTTCGGTACGCTGACAGCGCCTGATACGGATGAGGATGATTATAAGGCAGTTTCGTTTGATGTGACGGCGAGTTCTTTTACAAATTTTTCTGACAACACAGGCGTCGCTGTCCTGGTGAAGGACAGTGAGGATGAGAAGGATTCTAACGGCGACTGGTCTGCCGAATTTTATATCCGGAATGCGTCCGCCTATTCTCTGGAATACAGTATCCTGGATCCCTCCGGCGACGATATCAGCGGCGGTGATCTGACTTATGAGAGCGGTCTTCTCTACCATGTATTCGGCGCGGCAGCCGTAGCGACGTCCAGTACAGGATCCGTAACCGTAACAGGAACGGCTCAGCTGAACCAGAGACAGCTGTACGGCTATGATCTGGAGGATGCTGATTCCGACAGAACAGGTACATATGACGGCACGCTCAACTTTTATGCAAAGGTCGTAAGTCTGTCTGATTATACAAGCTGATCCAGTCACAGGATTCTGTCAAGGATATATCTTTCCAATCAATGAAAATGGCTGATGTATAGTCATCACTATCTATAAAAATACAGTAGAACGGAGTAGAATGTTATGAAAAAAATGATGGCGTGTGTTCTGATTGCCGGTATGTGCGCGGCGGCCGCGGGCTGCGGCAGTTCTTCTTCGGATACGGCGGAAATGAGCGCTGAGAGCGTTGCCGAGCAGGAGTCGGAGGGGAGTGAAGCGGATGCAGAAACAGAAGATACAGAGGAAACGGTTGCGAACAGCTCCGGGACATCGTCCTCCTCGTCGACACAGTCCGGTACGTCGGGATCGGGTGCATCGTCTTCCGGATCATCCGGGTCGGGAACATCTGCTTCCGATTCGTCGGGATCAGGGACATCTGGATCTGATGCATCGGACTCCGGTTCCGCGGACATGGCTGAGGATGAGTTTGTCGGCAATTATGTGAACGGCGATACCGGGATGTATCTGGAGATTGAGACCTCCGACAGCGGAGAGTCGGATTATACGCTTACCTGGAGCAACGGGACGGACTGGGACAGTTCATATAACGCGCTGGCGCAGGATGGCGAGTTGATCGTCACGATCGAGATGAATTATGACGCAGTGCTGACGATCGTGCGAACCTCGGACGGGCTCTCCATCACGGGCGACGACAATTATTACAATAATGTTGTGGAAAACAGGCCGCTCGACGGAGATTTTGAGAAATATTGAGTCTGATGTCAAATAAGTTGACATGACATAAAAACACTCGCTGCAGAATGCGCTGCAGCGAGTGTTTTTTCAGTACATAGGGCTCTGCAGATAAACGTTCGTGCAGTAAGCGCAACGTTCGTGCAGTAAGTCTTTTCAAAGAATCCGATTTTTGCTAAGATGATTTCAGTATCAGTTCGGTAACCGCCCGTCTGTTTTCTGGCCGCGGCGGGCGAGAGGAAAGGAGAGTTATATGAAGAAAAGAGGGAACCTGCGAAAACGTCTGACGGCACTGCTTCTGAGCGCCTGTGTGGCGCTGGGCGCGGTTCCGGTATACCAGTATAATACGGTGGAGGCCGAGGCGGGTCTGAAGGCTTTTGTCGGCGATAAGCTGGCCGATCTGGCGGTGGAGACTATCGATCGCGCGATCGTCTATGGGTTGGAGGAGGCGTCAAACGATGATACGACCGGTCTGAATATACTGATCTCGTTCATGCACTCCCCGGAGGAGAATAAGCTGGAGGCGCTGCAGGAGCTTTGTGAGGAGATTCTGTACGATGTGGAAATTCTGATGAAGGAGGTCAATGTGATCGCTGCGCAGAATCAGGAGATTCTGTTGGAACTGAGTCAGCAGACCATGGATCAGTACAATCAGGATATTGTAGATTTCAGCAATACCTACAGTGCAGTATATCAGGATTATCTGGATGTGATAGAGGCGATGCAGACCTATGCGGAAGATCCCACAGATGTGAATCTGGTTGCTGTTCAGGCGAAGCTCGTGCCGCTGCAGACTTTTTATGAGAACTGTAAGGATGGGACGATCAATCTCACCAACGATATTACGGGATACGCGTCGGATATCAGTGTTTATCAGGCTTCCTCGACGATTCAGAGCGAGGATGAATGGGTGCTGACAAACTCAAAGACTTCGTATCTGACAGCTTTTATCCAGTACACGGAAAACCTGCGAGTCAGTCAGGAGCAGGTGCATGATGACGTGGAGGTGGCGTTGAATTACGTGACTACTCCGTTCTATTATTATCTGTTCTGCCTGAACCTGTATACGACCATGGATCTGTACAATATCAACGCGGATACGAGTCTGACGGCTTCTGAGCGGCAGGTACAGCTGACTGCTGCAAATGACCTGCAGGAGAAGCTGCAGAATTACGGTTATAACGCCGTCAACCAGGCCGCATATCAGTGCGAGGAGATTCTGACGACTTACCGCTCCATGGACGACGAGGATGCGACGACGATAGCGATGGCGTATTACGCGGATTATCATGAGGCATGGCAATATGATCATCCGGGTCAATTTGCTGAAGATACATATTATTTTTACGGAACGCCTGTGAAAACCAACGGCAGCATGGAGGTTTCTTTTGTGACAGCTTTGGATGGGACGACCTACGCGATTCGCACGGACGGCGGGGAAAATCCATCTTTGACGGCGGGGGATCTGACTGCCACGTACACGGTAACCTGTGTTCATCATACTCATTATGCCAGTGTGGATTTTGCCAATATGCTGAATGGGAGCGGAAACTGGTCATCTCTGCATCTGGTTTATTCTGCCGATGATTTAGACCCCCTGCTGACACAGGGTTCCTATTATCTCTGCGAAAACAATCTGATTTACTACCTGCGTGACATGGGGGAAAATGAAAATATTTTCAGTTCGGTTCGTTCGGACGAGATGATGCTTACATCTCATTATTGGTCTCCATCTACTTCCGCCGGTTACGGACGTACCCGTATGGCTGAACTGGATCCGTACGATCTGTACAGCGGCGCAGAGGAAGTCGAGGACAACAGCAATGAGTTATATAAAAGGGATGACGAGACGATGTCTGTCTGGATCTATTATTTCCAGGATGGAAATGATGCGGTTTCCTATACCTGCAAGGTGACGGACGGAGACGGCGGTTCCTCCATTCTTACCGAAAAGGACAGCTCTCAGGAGATGGAAAACAGTAATGGCACTTACAGCGTTCTGTCCGGAGAATCCTACACGCTGAAGGTAAAACCGGACGACGGATATACGGCAGTTTCTGCTGTGATGTATAAATATGATTCTGCCGGTGAGAAGGTGGAGGTAAAAAGCTATGACCTGAGCGGTGTAAAGGATGTGCAGTCGCCGGACGAGGATGGCTACTATTCTGTGACGACATATGCCAGCCCTTACCGCGATGTGGTGTGGGAGATTACCTATGAGGAGGAGACGGAGGGCAGTTATCTGGTAACTCTGGATCAGCCGTCGATTTCCGAGGCATCCATCCAGTTTTCGTCGACACCGGGCATTGATTCCGCCTACTTTACCAGCGGTACGGACGTGGTGATCTATGTACGCCCGGAATCCCATTATCTGAGCGCGGGGATCACGGTGACGACGGTGTCGGGTGAGACAGTGGACGTTCTGGAGGCGGACGACAGTCAGATGATTCTGGCCTGCGGCGAGAACACTGTCGGATATGTCTTTACCATGCCGGAGGAGGATGTGACCGTTACAGCTTCTCTGGGTACAGGTTATGAGGTCAGCCTGACGACCCGCGGCGGCGGCAGCGGAAGTCTGTATTTCACGGATTCCTACGGTAAGGCGCTTGGTTCGACAGGGACTGCCAGAACTGCGGTCTCCGGCAGCAATGTCTATATCCGGGCAGAGGCGGAAAGCGGAAGTCATCTGTCCTCCCTGCTCGTACAGGGAGCGACGAGCCAGATTAATTATAATTATACAGATAAAAACGGTTTGATCACTATAACCGTTCCGGATGATGAGGATCTGATCGTCACAGGTACCTTTGTGGAAAGCAACTCCTTCATGGATACGGTTGAAGTGATGACTTCCGGCAGCGGCAGTGTAACGTTTCAGAATGTGGCGAGCGGAACCGAGGGCCTGAGCACCCACGATTTTCTGCCGGGACGGACGGTGACAATTCTGGCGAAGCCGGTTGAGGGCGGGGAGATTGAGTCTGTTACAGTAACGGACACCGAGGGTACGGCTCTTGCCGGCGTGAATATTGAAATTTATGAAGACGACGTAAATTGTCGATTGATCACCTTTACGATGCAGAATTATAAGGTTATTGTGACAGTTGATTTTCAGCCGTTTACTGAATTTACCGTTGAGTCGGATGAGAATACCGCAGCGGATATTTATCTGCTGGATGGGTCGGAGACAGAATACCTGTTCAGTGCGCCGGCGGGAGCATCCATTGAGGAATATCTCGAACCCGGGAATTACCGCGCCGTGATTAATTCTCAGTTTACGGAACCGGCGGTATCTCTGTCAGAAAACGGAGGCAGTGCCTCCTCATTGACGCCGACGGTCATGGACGGCGACGGCGCATATTATGTGGACTTTACGGTGGAGGATTCGGACACGGAAATGAAGCTTTCTCTGTCAAACTATTCCGTGTTTTATGTTTCGACCGCGGAGGAATTATGTGAGTATGCGGATCTGATGAACGGGACGGACGACACAGCGGAGTATTATCAGCGATGTACGTATATTCTGACAAATAATATTAATTTTAACTATGGAGTGTGTCCGCAGATTCAGACGTTTAAGGGCGTTTTGGATGGGAATAATTACTCCATTACTAATATGTATAATCATACGGGATCAGATGCCGGAGGGATGATTGATAATCTGGAAGGAGGAGTGATTCGAAATATACGGTTTAACAGTTGCCATGTTCGTGCGGTATCCGGTGAAACGGTAGGTTTTTTGGTCAATCATGTGACTGCAACAGATGATGGTGGAAATATGATTGATAATTGTTCCCTGAGCAACATCTCTGTTTATCAGAGCGAGGCTAGCGATGAGCCGTTAGTGACCGGAGGACTGGTCGGTGAGGTAACTGCCGGTTCCGGAGAATTTTTGATCCGGAATTGCGTTGTCGACGCAGAGATGATGACGGATAGTTTTTCAGGCGGAATCATAGGGTTGAATGCCGGTTCTGTAAAACTGGAGAATATAGGTACTTCCGGATATAATAAAGGTTATTCTCTGAGTGGAGTCGCGGATACTGCGAAGTACGGAATTCTTGTCGGAAAAAACAGTGACAGCGGCACGCTGTATTTTCATAATGGATATGCTTATGTCAGTTGGGGGGATTCCGTAAGAATTATCGGTACGAATGATGGAGAAATCAGCGGGAGTTGTCTTTACTATTCTTCCTTCGTAGCGGATGTGACGGATGTGGTGAATTTAATCTCCTGTGTAGAAATTTCATCCTATTCTTCTCTTGCGGAAACGCTGAATCAGAATTTGCAGGACGGTTACCTGACGTGGACGGATCGGGTTTTGCCGTCTTTATCGGGCAATAGTCCTATCATTTATGAGTCACATACCGTCTCTCTGGCTGAAAATGACAGCGGAACGGCCGGATTTGATGCACCCGGCGGTACGCAGACCGCGACGGCTTATGCCGGTACGGCAGTTACCTGTTATATCGAGCCGGCACAGGCAGATGCGGGTACAATGTATGTCTCTCTCTGTGACAGTGAGGGAAGCGTTTTGTCCGGCGTCGGATATACCTGGAATGAGAGTGAGGGATATTATGAAGCTTCATTCGTCATGCCTGATGAGGATGTTGAGATCCGGTATGAATTTGTCGCGGAGGACGAGGTGACGGACTATGCGGTAGCCGCGGAGGTGACTCCGGATGAGGAAGGAATCGCCTGGATCACGGATGCGGACGGTAACGAGCTGACATGGGTGTCTGCCGGTGAGACGGTTTATCTGAATGTGGATCTCCGGGAGGGCTATGCGGTACAGTCCATCCTGCTGTACTCCGGCTCCTCCTCCGCATACTACAAGGCAGTCGAGGCACAGGCGGACGATTCCGGCCGCTATGCGTTCACGGTGGACGGCGCCGAGGCCGGGAAGCTGGTCACAGCCAAGGTGCAGCTTGGAATGGGCACCTACACGATATCGACTAAGAATCAGGGGACGGGTTATATCCAGCTCTCGGATACGACGGCGCAGATGGGTGATACGATTCACGTGCGCGCGGTGCCGACGGACGGTTATTTTGTCAGCCAGATGTACCTGGCGGACACGGACGGAAACAAGATTGAGTCGCTCTGGGTGGAGTACAGCTCCGCCGGATACAGCGAGACGGAATTTTCCATGCCGGGCAAAAATGTGGTTGTCTGTACAGTGTTTACCAGCAAATCTTATACCATTGAGGTGGAGACGAACGATGAAAACGTGACGATTAACGTCCGGGATGAGGACGGCAACAGTATCAGCAGAGCCCGGACTGACTCGACGGTGACGGTGAGCTGGGATCTGAACAAAGTGATGATCGATTCTCTGACGGTTTGCAGGGATGATGAAGAGCGAACAGTCATTGAGAAACTGGATACCTCCGGCAATAAGAATCAGGCAAGTTTTACGATGCCGGCCGAGAATGTAGTGATTGTGGCAAATGCGGACGAGACCGAGTATCTGCTGAGCCGTGCCACGGAGGGAGAAGGGTATGTGCTGCTGAATGACCTGACGATCTTTGACAAAACAGAGGGAAAGGCGGGTCAGACCATCTTCGCGGCGCTCTATCCGGCTGAGGGATGGGAACTGATGGAGGGTTCTCAGGTCATTGATGAGGAAGGAAATGTGCTGGCGGAACTGACCGAGTCGAAGAAATACGCCGTGTTTACCATGCCGCAGAGCGACATCACGCTGACCGGCGGTTTCACGGCCATTGATTACACGATCACCGTGGAGGCGGCGGATCACGAGACAATCGCGGTCTTAAAGGACGGCGAGGCGGTGACGACGGCGAATAAGGATGATGTGCTGACCGTGCAGGCAGCCTCAGACTCTTATGAAAATCTGGCAGGCGTTACATATACTTATGAGTACGGCGGCGAGACACAGACCCTGACGGCGGCAGTTTCCGATGGAGTGGCGGAAATCACCATGCCGGCGGCGGATATCACGATCACGGCGTCCTACACGGATTATGATTTTGATACGGATGAGGACGGCGCCTACCTGATCTCCGATTTTGAAACGCTGACCGATGTGGCGAAGGCAATCCAGGCGGAGCCGGATATCTATGCGTCCGCTACTTATCGCCTCACGAACCCCATCCACGCGGATGGCGCTGAGTGGACGCTGCCAATCGGTACCGCGGATGTTCCGTTTGTCGGTACCTTCGACGGTGCGGGCTATTTCCTGATCGACTATGTGATTGACACGGACGAGGACAATATGGCGATCTTCGGCGTGGTCGGGGAAGGCGGCTCCGTGCTCAACATGGGAGCGACTATGGGAACAATCACATCCGCCGGCAATCTGGTGGCGGAGCTGGTGGCGGTCAATTACGGGACGGTTAACGGCTGCTACAGCGGCTGTGCCCTGACCAGCGGTTCGATCACATTAAAAGACGGGAATGTTCATTCCTTAAGTGAACTGAATACCACCGTGACCGGCGCGGCAGGCGCGGCCGGACTGGTGGCGGAGAATTACGGCACGGTGATCAACAGTCGCAGCCATTCATCGGTCAGCGGCCTGAACGCGGGTGGTCTGGTGCTCTACAACTACGGAACGATTGAGAACGCATATAACTACGGTTCCGTGACCGGCACGCTGAGCGCGGGCGGTATCGCGGGCGAGAATGAGGGAAGCATTTTCAATGTATACGATACAGGAAAGATCACGAGCAGCGGGACGGCGGGCGTCATTACGGCGGTGAATACAGGAACGGTGAGCGATGAAGCCTACTATGACCACTATCAGGCGAGCGCGCCGTCCTACTGTGAAGTCGGCACGGCCATGGATCTGAAGGCAATGAAGAAGGATACATTTATGGATACGCTCAATGCCAATATTACGGAGGCGGAGCGCGACGATCTCTATGAGTGGATCCGCTCCTCCGATAAGAACGGTGGTTATCCGCGGATATCCTCTCCGGTGGTTGTCAGCCAGACGCTGACCAGTGCTTCCCTGAATCTGAGCGTGAGCGGAACGATGCATCAGGAAGCATCTCTTGAGGCAACGGCGCTGACGGAGGAGAGCGAGGCGTATGAAGCGTTTGCGGCCTATGCGGGAGAGGAGAATACGATCGTCCGCACGGCGGATGCAGCACTGATCTATATGAATGGCGACTATGCAGAGTATGAGGGCGGACTGACCGTCACCGTGAACAGTGTCCCGGATTCTCTGGAGAATGTAAAGCTTCTGAAATATTCCGATGGAGAGGTGAGCGAGGTGACGTTTGAAAAATCCGGCGATACCTGTACGCTTGAGGTGCAGGAGCTTGTGCCGGTCGCGCTGGTGGCGACGGCAGCTTCGGACACGGACGACGGTGCAGAAGCGACGGCAGATGCAGCGGGCGATTCCGACACATCGGACAGCGGCAGCTCTTCCGGCAGCAGTACATCGAGCAGCGGCACTTCGAAGATAAAGACCGGCGATACGGATCTTTTCCTGCCGGTAATCGGCCTCATTCTTGCGGCGGCTGCCGCGGGTGGTGTGTGCGCAGCGAAAAAACGGCGCAGAGAGAGGGCGTAAATTAAGAAGAATTGGTACATGTGTGAATCCTGCACCGGTCATAAATAAGTTCAGATAAATTGACAGAGCAAATCCACAGAATGAACAGACAGCATTCTGTGGATTTTTTTGATGGATTTGATGCATACAGAAATGCCGGGGGGGGGTATGGATAAATATTGAAAAGTTTACTCGAATGGTAGGTCTGGTTACTCGAACGGTATTTAAAAATGGATATTTTAGTTGTATAATAATTGTTGTCGGATAAGACAGAAAAAAGGAGAAAAAAGGTGAACGAATGGCTTGAGTATGTTGACGGGAACCGATATATGATACATTTTGGAGAGATGCTCAAATTATTACTTCGAAACATTGGAGTGATTATACTTGTTGCGGTTGTTTTTGGCGGAGGGGCATTTGTATTTTCTACCTTTTGTATTACGCCGCTTTACCAGTCCTCCATCAAAATGTATGTGAACAACAGCTCGAATACAAGTGATACCACCAGCATTACCAGTTCGGATATTTCGGCATCCCAGAATCTTGTCGATACATATGCGGTGGTTCTTACCAGCATGCCAACGATTGATGCTGTAATCAAACAGACGGGTGTGGAATATTCCTACAGCGAATTATGTTCCATGATTTCTACGGAAGCAATCAATGAAACAGAAATTTTTCGAGTGACCGTGACTTCCGCGGATCCCGAAGAAGCTGCTGACATAGCAAACGCGATTGCAAAAATAGCCCCGATGAAATTATGGAGATTGTTTCGGGAAGCTCGGTGAAAATTGTCGAATATGCTACGGTCGCAGCTTCGGAGAGCTCGCCTGACAGATTCATGTATGCCATGATGGGATTTGCGAGCGGCTTTGTTTTCAGCTGTATTGTAATCCTGTTGCTGTCATTCTTCAGAAACGGTATGAGCGTTGAAGAAAAAATCCGCAAAGACTTTAAGGACAAGGCAGTTCTTTCCGTTATACCCCTTATGGGAGAAGTGGTGAATGGAAAACACGGAAAAAAGAAAATGATGATAGAGAGAGCAAAATTATGTGGCAAATTAAGCTTTGCGTCGGCTGAAGCTTATAAACTGCTCCGGGAAAATATAGCATTCTATTTTTCCGATGTGCAGGAGTGTCGGATCATCGGCATCACATCTTCTGTCAGAAACGAAGGGAAAACAACGACTGCGATCAACCTGGCCTATACGCTTGCTCTGGCAAACAAAAAGGTGTGCCTGATTGATTGTGATTTCCGTCTTCCCTCTGTGGCAAAACGCCTGCGTCTTCGCCAAAAACCGGGAATGACAAATTTACTGGCGGGTCAACCGGTTGACCATGACACCTTCCAAAAGCATGTTTCCGGGTCGGCTGCTTTCTATGTGGTTACGGCAGGCGATATCCCTCCAAACCCTTCTGAATTGCTGGGGTCTAAGAGAATGCAGAGTGTTTTAGAGGTATTCAGCAAAAATTTTGATTATATCATTCTGGATCTTCCGCCGGTTGGTATTGTATCTGATGCGTTGGCTGTTACAAAAGTGATTGACGGCATGTTATTTGTGGTGCGGGAAGATTTCTACGAGAGAAGGACGATGCGTGAATCCCTGCGCATACTGGAAGGCGTCGAAACAAAGCTTCTCGGAATGGTTGTTACATACTCTACGACACAACAGAAGGAATACAAACGATATGGCAGTAAATACGGAACTAAATATGGGTATACATATGGGTACGATAATAATTATGGCAGGGACACCGGTGACAGATCCGGGAGGAAAAATGATTTGAGACAACAAGAGGCAATGAAATGATTGATTTTCACTCCCATATTTTACCGGGAATAGATGATGGCAGTTCATCTGTAAAGGAAAGTCTTGAGATGCTGCGCTTGTCATTTCAAAGGGGTGTAGAGAAAATGGTTGCGACACCGCATTTTTATGCGATGAAAGAATCACCGGAGCAGTTCCTGATGCGGCGCAGCGCAGCGTGGAAAATTCTTGACGGTGCTCTTCCGGAAGACACGCCGACGGTGTACCTGGGCGCTGAGGTGCATTATTACATTGGAATATCACACACGGAGAATTTACAGAGTATCTGTATAGAGAATACGAATGTTCTCATGCTGGAAATGCCGTTTCACAGATGGTCAGGTCAGATGATGAATGATGTGATTTCGTTGGCTCAGGAGAGAGAACTTACGGTTTTGCTGGCGCACGTCGACAGGTATCTGTCTTTGCAGACAGATGACACCTGGAATCTTTTGTCGGAAAACGGGGTGCTTTTCCAGGTCAATGCATCATTTTTTCTGGATGGATGGGCCTCAAGGCGAAGGGCATTCAGGCTGTTGCATGAAGGAAAAATAGCAGTACTCGGATCGGACTGTCACAATATGAAAGACCGAAAGCCCAATCTGGATGCGGCATATACAGTCATTCAAAACAGGTTTGGAGAAAAAACGGTCCATGATATGGACAAAACAGCCGGACAGCTGCTTGCGTATCACATAGCATTTGATGCAGAGAATTTTTGAAGATGAAAAGAGTTTTACATATTTCAAAGTATTATTACCCGTTTATGGGCGGAACAGAACAGATTGCTCAGTATTGTGTAAATTCACTGAAGGGTGATTATGATCAGAAGGTTATTTGTTTTAATCATGAAAACGGAGACAGAAAGGATTTTGTGGATGAAATAGAGGTGTTTCGGTGCGGCTGTATCGTGAGGATTTCGTCACAGTCGATATCGCTGTCATATGGGAAATATTTAAAAACAATATTCAGTTCTTTTCATCCTGATATTGTGATTTTTCATTATCCGAATCCTTTTGTCGCGGGAATTTTGCTGGGATTAATTTCGAAAAAAACGAAATTGATTGTTTACTGGCACCTGGATATTGTGAAACAGAAATTTTTAAGAAGATTTTTTGTCTCACAGAATATAAAGCTCATAAAAAGGGCAGATCTGTTAATCGCGACAAGCCCCAAGTATGTCGATGGAAGCCCGTATTTAAAATCTGCGATAGATAAATGTCTGGTGATTCCGAATTGTATTAACGCTGAAAGGCATGCATTAACAGATCAGATTTTAAAAACAGCAGGCCGCATCAGAAGTATGCATTCCGGGAAGATTATATGTCTGGCCGTCGGACGGCACATCGAATACAAGGGATTTAAATACCTCATACGGGCAAGCAGACATCTGGATGATCGTTTTGAAATTTATCTGGCAGGCGAAGGCGAAGAGACAAAACGCTTAAAAAAAGAAGCATCCGGCGATGATAAAATTCACTTCCTTGGTGCTATAGATGATGATGAACTGAAAGCGTATTTCAGCGCCATGGACATTTTCTGTTTTCCTTCCATTACAAAAAATGAAGCGTTCGGCCTGGCACTTGCGGAAGCCATGTTTTATGGGAAACCGGCCGTCACGTTCACGATTCCTGATTCAGGTGTGAATTATGTCTGTTTAAACGGGGAGGACGGTATCGAGGTGCAAAACCGGAATGTTGACGCATATGCGGCTGCATTGACGATGCTGGCTGATGATCCGCAATTAAGAAAACAGATGGGGGAAAATGCCAGGAACCGGGTGATAAATAACTTCCTGGATGATCAGTTCAGCGAAAATATAAAAAATGCAGTGAAAAATCTGAGATAAATATCTGTGAATGATACAGGGGAACAGGAGCAGAGGCAGACGGAAATACAGGAGGAGCATATGAACGTCATATTACTTTCCGGAGGAAGCGGTAAACGATTGTGGCCTCTCTCCAATGATGTGAGAAGTAAGCAGTTCCTGAAGCTGTTTAAAGATAATGACGGCAATAATGAGTCGATGCTGCAGAGAGTCTATCGGCAGATTACAGAGATTGATCCGGCCGCAAATGTGACGATTGCGACGAGCCGGTCGCAGGCAGGTATCATACATAACCAGCTGGGAGATCATGTTTCAATCTGTGTGGAACCGTGTCGGCGGGATACTTTTCCGGCGATTCTTCTGGCGGCAGCCTATCTGCGCGAAGAAGCAGGTCTGAATGAAGACGAGCCGGTCGTCGTATGTCCCGTCGATGCTTATGTGGAAAACAGCTATTACAAATGTGTCAGAAAGCTGGAAGAAGCAGTAAAACAGGGGCAGGCTAACCTCATACTTATGGGAATCCGGCCAACCTGTCCGAGCGAAAAATACGGATATATTATTCCGGAGGCAGACGGTGAGGTCAGCGGCGTTAAAGCGTTCAGGGAAAAGCCGGACAGAGCAACGGCAGAACTCTTTCTGAAACAGAACGCCTTGTGGAATGCCGGCGTATTTGCTTTCAAACTGAGTTATTTGCTTGAAAAAGCTCACAGCATGGTGGAGTTCACAGATTATCGCGACCTTTATTTTAAGTATGAGACATTGCCGAAAATCAGCTTTGACTATGCTGTGGTCGAAAAAGAACCGTCTATCCGGGTTGTCCGTTATTCGGGTACCTGGAAGGATGTAGGAACCTGGAATATGGTAGCGGAAGTTATGGCAGATGACATGCAGGGAAAGGCTGTCATGGATGAAGCCTGTGAGAACACACAGATTATCAATGCATTGGATATCCCGGTTTTGGCCATTGGCTGTAAAAATATGGTGATTGTTGCCAGCAGTGACGGCATTCTTGTGTCAGACAAAGTGCGCAGTGGCTGTATAAAGCCATTTGTGGAAAAGATCCGTACAGAAGAAAAGCTTGAGTCAGAGTGAAAATGCAGGAGACCGGTTATGGAAATTCTGAAATTATTGCCGGCGGGTAAAGATTACTTCTGGGGCGGAACAAGGCTCCGGGATGAGTTCGGAAAGAAGCTTGATATGACGCCGTTAGCTGAAACCTGGGAGTGCTCGGTTCATCCGGATGGTCTCAGTATAGTGGCAAATGGTCGGTATGCAGGTGAGACGCTGGCAACTGTTTTGAAAGATCACCCGGAGTATCTCGGAACAAAGGCCGGAGATACAAAGGAGCTGCCTGTTCTTGTGAAATTTATCGACGTCAGACAGAATCTGTCTGTTCAGGTTCATCCGGACGATCACTATGCCGGAGAACATGAAGGCCAGAACGGGAAATCTGAGATGTGGTATGTGGTGGACGCAGATGAAGACGCAAGCCTGATCTATGGGTTTGCACATCCGATGACAGAGAAGCTTTTGTCTGATGCTCTGGCGCAGGGAATCCTCGAAAAGCATCTCCGGAAAATAAAAGCTCAAAGGGGCGATGTATATTTTATCCCGGCCGGTGTCGTACACAGCATCGGTGCCGGAACGCTGGTAGTGGAAATTCAGGAAAGTTCGAATGTGACATATCGTGTATATGATTATGAACGTCTGGATCAAAATGGTCAAAAACGGGAGATACATTTTGATAAGGCTGTGGCCGTCATGGATATGGGGGTTGCACAGGATGTAAAGCGACGCAGATGTGTACATGTTTATCCCGGCTATTCCAGAGAAGTTCTCTGTCAGTGTAAGTATTTTGAGACAGAGCGAATAGTGGTTAAAACCGGGCTGAATTTCTCTGTAGACCGGGAGTCATTCCGGGTTATCCTCTGTCTGGACGGTGAAGGACAGATCGAAACCGCAGTCGGGGACAGGAAACCGGTTCGATTTCAAAAAGGCGACTGCTTATATATTCCCGCGGGAATCGGCAGATGTCATCTGTCCGGTGAAACAGAAATTTTAAGAATCAGGTGCTGAACCGGCAGGATATGGAGGGAAATGACCGGTGAAAAAGATAATAATCAACGGCAGATTTCTTCTTCATCGCGTGACGGGTGTTGAAAGATATGCCGGTGAGTTATGTGCAGAGCTTGATAAAATGACAGGCCCTGAAGAACTTGTGATGGCCGTACCGCCGGAAGCAGATGTCATTCCCGATTATCAGAATATTAAGGTCGTAAAGATCGGACACCTGCATAATCGCCTGTGGGAACATATATCTTTCCCGTTGTATGTGTCGGGACAGAAAGCCGTTTCGCTGAATCTGTGTAATGTTGCTCCTTTGCCGTCGCCGGGTGTTGTAGCTATTCACGATTTAAAAATAAAAGCCACACCACAGTATTTCAGCAAAAAATTTATTGCATGGTATAACCTGATTTTTTTCAATGCCGCCAGGCGGGCGAAAAAGATTATCACGGTATCTGAATTCTCTAAGAGGGAAATACAGAAATATTATTTTCTGTCGGAAGAAAGTATTGCGGTTATTCCGGATGCCTGGCAGCATTATGAACGTACAGAATATGATGAGAAGGCTCTGGATACATACGGCCTTGAGAAGGGAAGCTATTACTTTTCCATGTGCAGCCTGGAGCCGAACAAGAACTTCAGGTGGATAGCGGAGGTGGCAAAACGAAATCGAGATCAACTGTTTGTTGTGGCGGGAGCCGTAAATGAAACCGTATTTGCAAATGGATTGGGATTTGCATGTCCGGATAATATGAAGCTGCTGGGATATGTGAGTGATGAAGCGGCAAAGACTTTGATGCGGGACTGCAGAGCGTTTTTGTTCCCGACCTTTTATGAAGGATTTGGAATTCCGCCTCTGGAGGCGATCAGCGCGGGAGCCAGACAGGTTGTGGTTTCCGATACGGAAGTGATGCATGAGATCTTTGTCGACAGTGTGACTTACATTCATCCGGAATACTATGAATACGATGTCGACGAATTTTTGAAGGCGGAAACAGATGCTTCAAATCATATTCTGGAGAGATACTCGTGGAGTGAATCAGCTAAAAAGCTGCTGGCTTTGCTGGAGGAGATCAGGTGAAAAGAATTCGGATATGCCATGTGGTATGCGATATCACAGGCGGCGGCGTGGAATCTGTTCTTTTGAATTATTTTTCACACATGGACAGAAGTAACTATGAGCTTGACCTGGTTACATATGACATAAAAAGCAATCTGTGTGCAGACAGATTCAGAGCTTTAGGATTTAACATCATCACGGTACCGCCGAAAAGAGAGGGGTTGGGGAAAAGTGTTGCATCGATGAGCCATGTGATAAAAAATGGTCATTATGATGTCGTGCATGCACATCTGACGGAATGGAATTGTATCCCTGTGGGATTGGCATGGGTTCACAGAGTGGAAAAAAGAATCAGCCATTCTCATATGGCGGATTTTGCCGGCGGATTTAGGAAGCAGGTTTTATTTGCCGCTCAAAAATGGTTGAACAAACGCTTCGCAACAAAGTTATGCGCCTGTGGAGAGGAGGCCGGCATCTATCTATATGGAAGGAAATTATATGAGACAGGCCGGGTTGAGATCCTGAACAATGCGATTGAGACAGACAGGTTCGAACCGAATCTTTTAATCAGAGAGAACATCCGGAAGATGCTGCACCTGTCAGAAGAAATCTTCTGTGTCGGACATGTCGGACGTTTTCTGCCGCAGAAAAACCATTTGTTTCTGATTGATATTTTTGCGGAAATTTTAAAGGTGCGACCTCAAAGCTGTCTTATATTATTGGGACAGGGAGAGTTAGAGGAAAAAGTACATGAGAAGGTAAAGGCATCAGGTATCGAAGCGAAAGTGAAATTTCTGGGGGTTCGAGATGACATTTCACAGATTTATCAGGCAATGGACGTATTTTGTCTGCCGTCTCTGTTTGAAGGATTTCCGGTTTCCGCTATTGAAGCTCAGGCGGCGCAGCTGCCATGCATCATTTCGGACCGGGTGTCAGAGAAGATAAAGATTACTGAAAATGTCAGATTATGCAGTTTGTCGCAAAGTGCGGGAGATTGGGCAAAAGTAATGATGGAAGTGAAGGGTAAAGCCTGTAAGCTGCCGCCGGAATACAACATTGAAAATATGGCGGCAAAATGGGACAGGCTTTATCTGTAAGGTGATTAGATTGGAACTAAGGACGGACAGGGGAATTTATTATCTTCTTACCATAGGGATCGGCGGATATTTCCTGACGATACTGTTTAACGGATATTTGAGGCATATCGGACTGAGTATCCCGGTGATAGGAATGCTGCGCCCGTATCTTCCGGAAATGTTTATGCTGTTGATCCTGCTGGCCTGGCTGCTGTCAGGATCGGGAATCGAAAAATATGATCTCTGCTTTTGGGTATATGTACTGGCGGTTTGCGGATTGAGCCTGTTTACGTCTGCTCACTCATTGCAGGCAGTTTTGGGAACGATTCGTGATTTACTTGAGCCGTTTATTTTAATCAGTATGGTATCCTGCATGTGGCTGGAGGCGGATGAAGTCGATGGGCTGATGAAATTGATTCGCAATATATTCGGGATATTTGTCATTGCAGGATTTGCCTGTGCATTGGTTCAGCGTTATATGGGGTGGGAGTGGACGTCCCGGTTTTTTGCCGGATATTCCTTTTACGGAACAAATGCGGATGAATCCTTAAGAATCGCACATAGCTGGCTGGGCTTTAAATCATTAGGGACGACAGCCAGTGCAGAGTCTTTTGGCTTTTATAACGGATTTGCAATTTTATACATATTGTTTTTTGGATATAAAAAGCGGCCGGTTAATATAGGGT